>CAUHIY010000001.1:0-48939 GCA_959606405.1 uncultured Collinsella sp.
GTGATGTTCGAGGAGAACTTCGAGAAGAAGTACTCGCACCTGCCCGAGTCCGTCAAAGCCGCCGGCCCGCACGCTCAAGTACACGCCGACGCCCGTCATCGCGGCCGCGGGTTGCTGGGACTTCGCCACTAGCTTCGCCGTGAGTCCATATCCACCACAAAGGGGACAGGCGCCTTTGTGGTGGTTTTGCTCGCGTGGATGACTCGGGTTACAATACGCCTGACATATCGTCCCCTTCTCCGGATGGGGACAGCGCAAGCGTTCTTGTGACGGCACCGTAGGACTTTGAAGGTGGCCGTCGTGAGGGCGCTTTTTGTTTAGGCGCCCTCACTCGGGCGCGCATAATGAAGGGAGAGCGTATGAAGAGCTTTATTGCCGAGGATTCATTCTGGGAGCTGTTTCCGCAGGCAGCGGTCGGTGTTGTGGTCGTGGAGGGCATGAAGCCCACGGCTCAGATTCCTCAAGAGGACGTGGATGCGATTGCGGCGTTGCTCGACCGCGCCAATATCGATGCGGAGCGTCATCTGACCAGCGACACTATCAGCGAGAACGCGCCGGTTAAGGCATGGCGCGAGGCGTATCGCCTGTTCAAGACCAAGAAGGGCGCGCGTTGCTCAGTTGAGAACCTGCTCAAGCGCGTGCTCAAAGGCAAGCCGGTCGGCCACATCACACCGGCGGTGGATATCTACAACACGATTTCGTTGACTTATGCGCTGCCCGTTGGCGGCGAGGACCTGCATGCGATTGAGGGAGATCTTCGCTTGAAGGTGACCGATGGTGGCGATGCGTTCTTGCCGCTTGGCGAGGAAGCGGATGACCCGACGCTGCCCGGCGAGCTGGCCTACATCGACGATGCGGGCGCCGTGTGCCGCTGCTGGAACTGGCGCGACGGCGTTCGAACGGCTCTGTCCGACGATTCGGCCGACGCGTTTTTGGCGATTGAATGTGTTGAGCCCGAGCGCATGGAGGACTGTCAGGCCGCCATCGATCGCTTGGCCGAGCTTCTTGAGCACTATTTGGGCGCCAACGTTCTTGTTAAGACGCTTGTGACTCGCGATAACCCGCGCGTAGAACTGTAACTCGGTCCAAACCACTACGCAAACCACCACAAAGGTGCCTGTCCCCTTTGTGGTGGTTTTTATGTTGATGGGTTAACAAATGGGGTATTTGGGTACGGGTGTCGCCTTATGCGACTAAGATGTTTACCCGTAAGCATTATGCAAGCGAAAGGCGGTCGTCTCCCATGCAGCAGAACGACGAGACACGTTTCGAGGACTTTGTCGGACTGATCAGCGGGCTCTACAAGGAGATTCAGCGCATCAAGACGTCCGAAGGTGCAAGGCTGGGCCTCAAGGGCTCCGACGTCATGTGCCTGTACTATCTTGAGCGCAGCAAGGACGGCCTGACTGGCGCCGACCTCGCCCGCATGGCCGGCGTTACCCGAGCCGCCGTTTCGCGCACACTGGCACATCTGGAGGAGGGCGGCTACGTCGAGGTCGATGACTCGGGTGATGCGGCCGTCAAGTACCGTGCCCCGGTGCGCCTGACTGCCCTGGGCGGCGAGAGCATGAGCGAGGCCGATCGCATCATTCGCGAAGTGCTCGACACCACCGGTAAGGCCATGGGCGTGGAGCAGCGCGAGCAGATGTACGCGTCGCTGCGCACGATTCTCAATACCTTGCGCGAGATCTAAGGCCGCCAAGGTATTTGCTTCCCATTAACAACTGCATAGTCCCGTTTGAGCGCGTATACCGTGCCGGGGCCTTGCTGTCAAAATTCCCTGCGCGGGACCTGCGCAAGAAAGGATTCGCTATGTCCGTCCGCATTATTACCGATTCCGCAAGCGATATGTCGCCGGCCGAGCACCCAGCACTGGCCGTTTTGCCGCTGTCCGTCACCTTTGGCACCGATGTGTACATGGATGGCGTCGACATCGATCACCAGCGCTTTTACGAGATGCTCGTGGAGCGCGATGAGCTGCCCAAGACCGGCCAGGTCAACCCGTACGCGTTTTCGCAGGCGATTGCCGAGGCGCGTGAGGCCGGCGACGAGGCCGTGATTATTACCGTGGGCGCCAAGCTTTCGGGCACCAATCAGAGCGCCCGTACCGCACTTGCCGAGGCGCCGGGCGGCGACGTGTTCGTCGTGGACAGCAATAACGTGACCTTGGGAGAGCGCGTGCTGGTCGAGTATGCGCTGCGCCTGGTTGATGAGGGCCGTAGTGCGGCCCAGATCGCGGCAGCGGTCGAGGCCGTGCGCGACCGCGTGGTGGTTATCGGCCTGCTCGAGACGCTGGAGTATCTGGTGCGTGGCGGTCGTCTGTCTGCTGCGGCCGGCGCCGTGGGTACGCTGCTCAACGTGAAGCCGGTCGTGGCCGCCGAGGACGGCCTCATCGTGCAGCTGGGCAAGGCGCGCGGTTCCAAAAACGGTCGAAACCTGTTGAACCAGAAGGTCGAGCAGGCGGGCGGCGTCGACTTCTCCATGCCGCTGGCGCTCGGCTATACGGGCCTTTCGGATGCGGTGCTCAAGAAGTATGTCGAGGACAGCGCGGCACTGTGGGCTGGCCACACCGAGGGCGAGTTGCCCGTTCACACCATCGGCGCCACCATCGGCACCCACGTAGGCCCCGGCGCCGTCGCCGTAGCCTTCTTCCAGCCCGCCAACTAACCGATCTGCCATAAACCACCACAAAGGGGACAGGCACCGTTGTGGTGGTTTATGCTTTTCCGGGTGGAAGGGAGCGAGCAATGGCGTCTGAGGGCTTTTTTGAACGGGTGTACGAGGTGGTCGAGCAGATCCCCGAGGGGATGGTCGCCACGTATGGCCAGGTGGCGCTGCTTGCCGGTCGTCCACGAAGTGCGCGGTACGTGGGGTATGCCCTGCATAGTAATCCGCGCCCCGGCGAGATTCCCTGTCACCGCGTGGTGTTTGCCGACGGGCGCATATGCGAGGGCTTCGCTTTTGGCGGTCCCGATGCTCAACGTGAGCTTTTGCTAGGGGAGGGTGTGGCGTTTAAGGACGACATGCACGTCGACTTGGCCGCCTGTCGCTGGCCTGCCGGGCTCTAGCGGTTCTGCCGTGGCGAAAACCACCACAAAGGCGCCTGTCCCCTTTGTGGTGATTTTACGCTGTAGGTTTACCAGAGCTAACTTATGGAGAAGGTGTGGTGGCGTACTTTGCCGTCAGAAAGTAAACCACGGTGAACTATATTGGTTTCAGCAACGGAGCAGGCAATAGGCGATGAAAAAGCCTGCCCTGTTGAGTTTGATTCGCATTCCTCCCCTCTGTGCGATTCAACGGTGTACTTCGGGAACAGGCCCGCTGGCAACTAGCTGCCGGCGGGCCTGTTCCTGTTTGTCGAGGGGGTGCGATGGACGGAGCCGAAGCGGTCCGGCTCCAAAAAAGGCGGACGCCGTAGCGCCCGCCCTAAAGCAATCGAAAACTCAAGCCAGCAAATCGGTCTAGTACACCATGCCCATGGCGTCCTGAACCTCTGCCAGGGTCTGCTCGGCGATCTCGTTGGCGCGACGGTTGCCCTCGTGCAGCACGTCCTTCACGTAATCCAGATCGTTCTCGTAGCGCTGGCGACGCTCGCGGATAGGTGCGAAGTACTCGTTGACGACCTCGGTCACGTACTTCTTGAGCTGGCCGGAGCCGCCCATGCCGATCTCCTCGGCAATCTCGACCTCGGAGCGACCGGTGCAGATGGCGGCTGTCGAAAGCAGGCCAGACACGCCGGGGCGGTTCTCGGGATCGAACGTGATCATGCGCTCAGAGTCGGTCTGGCTTTTCTTGATGCGCTTGGCCGTCTCCTCAGCGGTCATCGAGATGTTGATGGCGTTGCCGTAGCTCTTGCTCATCTTGCGACCGTCAAGGCCGGGAAGCAGCGGGGTCTCGGACAGCAATGCGTCGACCTCGGGAAATACCTTGCCGTAGCGGTTGTTAAAGCGGCGGGCGATGGTGCGGGTGAGCTCGATGTGCGGCAGCTGGTCGCGACCGACGGGCACGACGTTGCCCTTGCAGAACAGAATGTCGCAGGCCTGGTGCACCGGGTAGGTGAGCAGAAGGCCGGTAAGCTCGTGGCCCGAGGCCTCCATCTCGGCCTTGACCGTGGGGTTGCGCGCCAGCTCGGCCTCGGACACCAGCGACAGGAACGGCAGCATGAGCTGGTTGGCGGCGGGCACGGCGGAGTGCGCGTAGATCATGGTCTTGTCGGGGTCGATGCCGCAGGCAAGGTAGTCCATGACCATGTTGTACACGTTGTCCTGGATGTGCTCGGTGGTGTCGCGGTCGGTGATGACCTGGTAGTCGGCGATGAGTACGTTGGTCCTGGCGCCCATGTTCTGCAGCTCCACGCGGCCCTTGAGGGTGCCAAAGTAGTGACCCAGGTGCAGACGGCCGGTGGGGCGGTCGCCGGTAAGCATGGTGAACTTCTCGGGCGTATTGGCCAAGCCCTCGCGAATGGCGTTGCTCTTTTGCAGCGCGACTTCGTAGCTGTTCTCGTTTGGCATGATTGCTCCTAACGTTCGTTCGCAGGTTTTGATGATAGCGTGTTTATTGAGAGGGGTGGGCGTGAGTGGGTGAGGGACTGCCAGGGGCCGGCTTTCAAGTCCGCCGCGGCGTTCGCGCGAACGGCTGCCAACGCCTTGGCACATCCTCGGCAGCTTGCCCTAGAGCTTGTGGTGGCGCTCTTCTTTGCGCTCCTCGGCTGCCTGCTCCTCCTGCTTAAAGGCGGGGTCGTCGGGGGTGACCAGTTCGTCCTCGTGCGTGCGCTTGTTGTAATGGTGGCGCAGCACGGGTTCAAACAGGTGCAGGTGCTTGGCAAAGGCCGCCGAGCCAATGGCAAGCACGGTAAAGATGAGCACGCGCATGGGCACCTCGACCTGATTGATGGCGGCGGCGCCGGCCGAAAGCATAATGCACCAGGCATAGATGAGCAGCACAGCCTGTTTTTGGTTGTAGCCTTCTTGGATCAGGCGGTGGTGGATGTGGCCCTTGTCGGCCTGCCCGATGCTAATGTGGGCGCGCTTGCGGCGCACGATGGCGCTAAACGTGTCGATGATAGGCACGCCGGCAACGATGAGCGGGATGATAAGCGAGGTGAGTGCGGCGGTGCGGCTCACGTTGAGCAGCGAGATGGAGCCCAGCGCAAAGCCCAGAAGCAGCGACCCCGAGTCGCCCAAGAAGATGCTTGCGGGGTTGAAGTTGTAGCGCAAAAAGGCCAGACAGGCGCCAAAGAGCGCAATGGAGAGCGCGGCGGCGTCGATGCGGCCCGAGAGAACGGCCATCGAAAACATGGTGAACGAGGCGATGCCGCAGATGCCCGTGGCCAAGCCGTCGAGGCCGTCGATGAGGTTAATGATGTTGGTGAATGCCACCAGATAGATTACGGTGATGGGGTAGGCGAGCCATCCGAGCATGATCTCGCCGGGAGCAAACGGGTTGACGATGACGCCGATTTTTAGGCCGCCCATGCAGGCGATAAGCGCGGCGAGGACCTGTCCGGCCAGCTTTTGCTTGGGCGTGAGCTGGAAGACGTCGTCGATAGCGCCGGTCGCAAAGATGACGGTAAAGGAGAGCGCCAGCATGGGATAGCTAATGTGAAGGCGCGGGTGCGGCACCAGGACGGGTGGCCAGCCTAGGTACCAGGTGCCTAGGATTTGCACAATGCAGGCAACGACCAGGCCCAAAAACACCGCCGTTCCGCCCAAACGCGGGATGGGCTTGGTGTTGATGCGGCGCTTAGAAGGATAGTCGACGGCATCGAGCTTAATTGCCAAGCGCTTGACCAGGGGCACCGCGAGGAAGGTCGTGATAAAAGCCGCCGCTGCCACGCATAGGTACGGTATGTAGCTCGGGGATGAAGCCATGAATCTAAAAACCGCCAAGCGTCGAAGGAAAAGGTCAAAGGTTGCTACGCGGAAATGGCATAGCTGTCCCATGATACTCGACCGAGGGGGGTGCGGAGGTTTGCACCGTGCGATTATCACGCGCATACCAGATATTGGAATGTTGTCGATGGCTTGTCGGGATGCCGGCGGGGATCCATATGGACTGTATGGTGATTTTCGGCAAAAGAAAACCACCCCCCACGTTACGAAAATGAACCCACCTAAAACAGGTGGGTGCCCTCATCGACTGTTCCAGCGTCCTTAACAACGAAGGATACCTGTACTAGGCACGACTGTGTGGGCTCCCTAAATAAACGCGACGGTTCACCCAGTTGCTCCGCGGGGGGCGGAATAACTACATCATAAAGCGGCACTTTATCGATTCCAGTCTTGACATTACAAAAATCGTGTCGGACGATTACGGCGCCTTAGGGACGGAGCCGTCTACCCGGTCTGGCCCTTTACGTTTGAGCTGCTGAATCGTTGTTTTGGAGCATGTTTTTATGCCGACGTCGTTGACCGAACTTTTTTCGCCCGCCTGCCATTTGTGTCCGCGCCGTTGCGGTACGGCGCGCGATGAGGGCGCGCACGGCGTCTGCGGTGCTAACGACACGCTCAAGGTGGCCCGCGCGGCGCTTCATATGTGGGAGGAGCCGCCTATCTCGGGCGAGGCCGGTTCGGGCACGATCTTCTTTAGCGGCTGCTCGCTCAAATGTATCTATTGCCAGAACCACGAGATCTCGACGGGCAATTTTGGGCTTGAGATTTCGCCCGAGCGCCTGGTCGAGATTATGCTGGAGCTGCAGGACCAAGGTGCCAATAACATCAATCTGGTGACGGCGACGCATTATGCTCACCTGCTGCCGGCCGCGATTGCCGCAGCTCGGGAGCGCGGACTGGTCATTCCAATCGTCTACAACACGAGCGGTTATGAGCGTGCGAGTGCCGTGGCGGCGCTCGGCGATTTGGTCGACGTGTGGCTTACCGACTTTAAGTATGCCAATGCGGCGCTTGCGCAGTCACTCTCTCATATTAAGGACTACCCGCGCGTGGCTGTGTCGGGTCTGGCCCAGATGGCGCGCGAAATTGAGCGCCGCGGGGGAGAGCTGGTAGACGGGGACGGGCTCATGAAGCGCGGCATAATCGTGCGTCATCTGGTGCTGCCGGGGCATGCGGACGATTCGTGCCGCGTGTTGGACCTGGTGTGGCAGACGGTGGGCGACGTGCCGATCTCGGTCATGAACCAGTACACGCCCAATGCCCTCATGCGCGAACAAGGCGGCGACCTGGCGCGCGCCGTGACGCGCGAGGAGTACGAGCAGGTGCTCGACCATGCCGACGACCTGGGCTTTACGACGATGTTTTGGCAAGAAGGCGGAGCGGTAGACGAGAGCTTCACCCCGGCGTTCGACACCACCGGCGTCCTCACCAGCGCAAAGTAGTGCGCTCGCCGATGATTTTTCTGGGACGGGGATTAAAAAATCATCGAGAGGATCGCCTGCTCGAAAAGTTGTCAAAATAGCCGCGTCCCAAAAAGACTGGGTATTGGGCGTTGACAGTTGGCGAGCCGTAGGTAAAATATCAACTTGTCCTGGGGACGTAGCTCAGTTGGGAGAGCGCTGCCGTCGCATGGCAGAGGCCGAGGGTTCGACTCCCTTCGTCTCCACCCTTGGATTTGATAAGCCGCTGACATTGTGTCGGCGGCTTTTTTTAAAAGAAAGGGCTGTACCATGGCCAAGCTTGAGTCCCAACCACTGTCTGCCGAGGAACGCGCCGAGTTGGAAGAGCTCCGCGCCGAGAAAGCTCGTCGCGAGGCCCAGGAAGAGGCACGCCGCGAGCGTGAGGAGCTGGCCGCCCTGCGTGCCGAGCGTGCGAAGGCCGAGGAGGCCGCCGCGAACGTCGCCCCCGCGCCCAAGCCCGCCGCCGCGAAGCCCGCGCCCACCGCACCTAAACCTCAGCCTAAAAAGGTCGCTCGTTCCAAGTCCGTCGAGCCCAAGCCGAGCCGTGACGAGATGACCTTTGCCCAGCGCATGGTTACCTCCAAGGAGCCTACGGGCGAGAACGAGATCCCTGGCATGGCGCCGGCTCAAAAAATCATCATTGTCCTTGCCCTCATCGCGTTTGTCATCTTTATGGGCTACACGATCCTGACCAGCATGGGCCTGCTCTAGCCCATTCGCGCTGGGTGCCATGCCCGAACACTCTGCCCTTTTCCAACCCTCAACCTCTGCACAACGCATCCGAAAGGTCGCCCCATGGCTTTGACCGACATCTCGCATCCCACCGACATTGCAATGCTCACCGATTTGTACGAGCTCACTATGGCCCAGGGCCTGTGGGAGAGCGACAAGGCCAATGAGCAGGGTTGTTTTACCGCGTTTTACCGCGACCATCCTTTTGGCAGCGCCTATGCCGTCATGTGCGGCACCGCCGAACTGCCCGAGCTGGTCGAGAATCTGCGCTTTACGCCCGAGGATATCGACTACCTCGCCTCACTCCAGGCCCCGGCCGGCGGCGCGATGTTCAAGCCTGCATTCCTCGACTACCTGCGCGATTTTCGTGCACATGTAAACATCGACGCCGTCCCCGAGGGCGAGCTCGTCTTTCCGCGCGAACCCATGGTTCGCGTCACCGGTCCCGCGCTGGAGTGCCAGCTGCTTGAGACGGCGCTGCTCAACATCGTCGGCTTCCAGACGCTTGTCGCCACCAAGACGGCGCGCGTGGTGCTGGCGGCGGACGGCCGTCCCGTTGCCGAGTTTGGCCTGCGCCGCGCCCAGGGTCCCGATGGCGGCTTGGCCGTCGCGCGCGCGAGCTACGTTGCCGGCTGCTCCTCTACGTCCAATGTGCTCGCCGGCCGCCGCTACGGTATTCCCGTCTTTGGCACGCATGCGCACAGCTGGGTGATGAGCTTCGATTCCGAGCTCGAGGCCTTCCGCGCCTTTGCCAAGTCGAGCCCCAAGAACTGTACGCTGCTCATCGACACCTATGACGTGCGCGAGGGCTGTGAACATGCCATTACGGTTGCCAAGGAGATGGAAGCGGTGGGCGAGCGCCTGTCGGCCATTCGCATCGACTCCGGCGACCTCGCCAAGCTCTCCAAGTATGTGCGCGGCCGTTTTGATGCCGAGGGCCTGCCCTATGTGGGGATCTCGGTTTCTAACGATTTGGATGAGTACACGATTCAGTCGCTGCTCGACCAGGGCGCGCCCATCGACAGTTTTGGCGTGGGTACCAAGCTTGCGACCTGCTATGACCAGCCGGCGCTGGGCGGCGTGTACAAGCTTTCCGCCCGCCGTGCGAGCGAGGCAGATCCATGGACGCCGGTGGTCAAGCTCTCTGAGCAGCCATACAAGCGCACGATCCCGGGTGTGCAACGCGTGCGCCGTTATTACGACGGCTTTGGCGGCCCGGTCTGCGACATGATCTACGACGAGGACCATCTGGCGGGGGAGGGCGCCGCGCGCGGCAATACCCTTGTGGCCGTGAACGATGCCGCCCTGGTGACCGACGTGTCCGAACTCGAGTATCGCGAGCTGCTGGTGCCGATCGTGCGCGATGGCAGTGCGGTGGCTCCGCGTGAGAGCATCCAGGACGCGCGCGAGCGCTGTGCTTGGGCGCTCGACCATCTGGACGCAGCTTTCAAGCGCTTCCTGTACCCGCAGACCTATGTGGTGGGTATGGAGCAGGGCCTGGCTCAGGTGCGCGACGAGCTCGTGCGTAAGAACATGGCCGCGGCCTCTGCCTTTCCCTGGGCTCACTAATTCCTTGGGCGGTAGGGGCGAGTCACGCTTCCCTGGCCGCCGGCTCGGCCGTTCGCTGAACAGTTGATTGGTTTGACGTATGACGACTTCTTATAAAACGATGGTGGTAAAGATCGGTTCGTCCACGGTGGTGGGCGCCGACGGCAAGGTCAACCGCGCCTTTATCGGCGGGCTTGCCGACCAGGCCGCAGCGCTGCGCGAGCTTGGCTGGCGCCTGATCGTGGTGAGCTCGGGCGCCATTGCCTGCGGCTATCCCGTGCTGGGCTTCGACCGTAAGCCGGTCGGCGACCTGCCGAGCCTGCAGGCCTGCGCCTCGGCCGGTCAGTGCATCATCTCGTCGGCCTACGACGAGGAGTTCCATGCGCGCGACCTGCTCACCTCGCTCGTGCTGCTCACGCGTCACGACACGGCGCGCCGCACGTCCTACCTGCACGCGCGCGACGCCCTGCTTCGCCTGGTGGAGCTCGGCGTGGTGCCGGTCGTCAACGAGAACGATACCGTCACCGTCGATGAGATCAAGTTTGGCGACAACGACACGCTGGCGGCGCTTGTGAGCTGCCTGGTTTCTGCCGATCTGTGCGTGACGCTCTCGGACATCGATGGCCTCTACACCGCCAATCCGCACGAGGATCCCACGGCCGAGTTCGTCCCGGTCGTGCATAAGATCGACGCCAAGATCATCGCCTCGGCGGGCGATTCTTCCACATCGGTGGGCACGGGCGGCATGATCACCAAGATCCGCGCGAGCCGCATTCTCATGACGGCGGGCATTCAGAGCGTGATTTGCTCGGGCGAGGAGCCCGATGCGCTCGTGCGTCTGGCCCGCGGCGAGAGCGTGGGTACGCTGTTCGATCCGCCGGCGGAGCGCCTGGACATCGCGCCCCGCAAGCTGTGGATCGCACTGGGTGACAAGGCACATGGCTCGGTGACGGTCGATGATGGTGCTGCGAAGGCGCTGGTTAGCCGTGGTTCTTCCTTGCTTGCGGTTGGTATTCGCGAGGTCGATGGCGCGTTTGCCGAGGGCGATGTGCTCGACGTGTGCGACCCGAGCGGTATGGTTGTCGCCCGCGGTATCGCCGAGGCCGATTCGGACGTGCTGGAACTTGCTGCCGGTCGCCGCCAGGACCAGATCGCCAGCAACCGCCTGCTCGCTAACCTGGCCGAGAAGCCGGCGATACACAGGGATAACTTGATCGTATTTGCATAAAGAAAGACAGCGCTGCGGATCGTTTCCCGCAGCGCTGTCTTTCTCGTGCCGGCACCTGGGGACGTTTCTTTTGTGCCGGCAGGTGGGGACACTCCTTTGCTAGAAGATTCGGCGCAGGTCTCCGCGGTTGAGGGCCTCGTCGAAGAGGTGCTTGAATACCACGCTGCCGTGCAGGCCGTCGTGCTCGAACTCGTTGGTCACCCAGGCATGCGAGTTGCCCACGCGGCTGAGCGTATCGAGCTGCAGGCCCGAATCGACGTACATGTCGTCGAAATACACTGCGGCCTGCAGGGGCACCTCGTTGCACGCCAGTCGCTGCGGGTCGTAGATCTTGTCCCAGCTGGTGTCTTCCATCAGCAGATCCATCGCCGGCTTGAAGGGCTTAAGTTCGGGCATCTGCTCAAACATCCACGGGAACATGGCCTCGCCGGTAAACATGAGCGGGCGCGCTAGCGTGTCGAACTCGGCACGGTGTGCCTTCTCTTCTGCCGCGGCCCAGCGAATGGGCATGGTGTCGCCGTCGGCGTAGATGAACTCCTGAAGCGTCCAGTACAGCGGATTCGTGAGTGTGTTGGTGCGCTCGAAGGCGCGCATCAAAAAGCTGTCAGATACCGAGGCACCGCAGGTCAGCGTGCCGTCGCCGTCAACAAAAGCATGATCGATAATCCAATGCATGCGCTCAAAGCTCGGCTTCATGCCAAAGTCGCTGCCCATGAGCTGCAGGCGCTCGACCGTCATCGGCGAGCCGTCGGGCAGCACGGGCTTCTGAGCCTCGAGCGCATCGGCCAGGGCTGCCACGCGCTCGACGTCAGCGGGGTAGCGGTCGTAATACTGCTGCGTCTTGGCGGCCATGCGCGGGAAGGTGTGCGTGTAGACCTCGCTGGCGCTCGCCGGCACATGCGGAATGCCGCCGCAGGTAAAGCTTGCCGCCACGCCCTCGGGGAAGAGCGACAGGTAGCTCAGCGTCAAAAAACCGCCGTAGCTCTGCCCGAGTGTGACCCAGGGCTTGCCGCCAAAGCCCACCAGGCGCAGGTACTCAAAATCGCGCACGATGGAGCTGTCGAGGTGACGCTTGAGGAAGTCCGCCTGCGAGCGTGCAGTATCGGCGCCGGCGGCCGTTGCGCGATCACCCAGTGCCTTGATCGTGCGTCCGTCCACGCAGCTACTGCGTCCGGTGCCGCGCTGGTCGGGAAGGACCACGCGGAAGTGCTTGACGGCCTCCTCGATCCAGCCGTCGCTTGTGGGCGACAGCGGACGCGGGCTCTCGCCGCCGGGGCCGCCCTGCAAAAACAGGAGCAGTGGCAGATCGTCGTTGATGCGGTCGGGCGCGCAAACCACACGGTAGAAGAGCTTGATGCTCTCGGGCGCGCCGGCGATGGGCGCCGGCATAGCGCCGCGGCGCATGGTGCTGCCGACGGCCAGGAGCATCGGCTCCAGGCCGCGCCAGTCAAGGGGGACGTCGATGCTGTGGTCCTCGACGTAAAGGCCGGGGACGTGGTACGAAGTGATGAGGGCCATGTGAGTCTTCCGTTCGTTGCGGTGTTTCGGGTTGACCAATTCTACCGCCGCGGGCGAGGCCATGCGCAAATCGGCTACCATGGTTGCAAACTTCTAGGAGAAAGGGCCGCCCATGTCGGTCGATATAGCCACGTATGTCCACGATCTTGCCGTTGCCGCCAAGGCAGCGTCGGCCTCGCTTGCCACGGCGAGCGATGAACAGCGCCAGGAGGCCGTGCGCGCCATGGCCGCGGCGCTGCGCGACGGCGTCGACTCCATCGTCGCCGCCAACGAGCTCGATATGTCCGCTGCGCGCGATGCGGGTACCTCGGCCGGACTGCTCGATCGTCTGCTGCTGACGCCCGAGCGCGTCGAGGGCATGGCCGCCGGCCTGGAAAAGCTCGCCGAGCTGCCCGATCCCGTGGGCCGCGTGCTCGACCACCGCGTGCTTGCAAGCGGCGTGGACCTGACCCGTGTGAGTGTGCCGCTGGGCCTGGTCGCCATGGTGTACGAGGCGCGTCCCAACGTGACGGCCGACGCCGCGGGCATCTGCATCCGTACCGGCAACGCCTGCATTCTGCGCGGCGGCTCGCTGGCCTATCACTCGTGTGCCATGATTTCTGAGCTGCTGGCCGATGCGCTCGAGGCCAAGGGCTTCCCGCGCGAGGCCGTGTCGATGATCGAGTCCACCGACCGCGAGGCCACTGGCGAGCTCATGAAGCTCCGCGGTGTTGTCGACGTACTCATTCCGCGCGGCGGTGCAGGCCTGATCCAGCGCTGCGTGCGCGAGTCGCTCGTTCCGGTGATCGAGACGGGCACGGGTAACTGCCACATCTACGTGCATGAATCCGCCGACTTCGATAAAGCGCTCAATATTATCGTTAATGCCAAGACCCAGCGTGTAGGCGTGTGCAATGCCGCCGAGTCGCTGCTGGTCGACCGTGCCGTGGCCGATGCGTTTTTGCCCACGGTCGTGGCCGTGCTGCATGACCACGGCGTGCTCATTCACGGCGACGAGGCCACGTGCGCCGCATGCGCCGACGCCGGGCTTGCCGAGGGCGATGACTACGTTGCCGCGACTGAGGAGGACTGGGGTCGCGAGTATCTGGCGCTCGAGATGAGCGTGAAGGTCGTGGCGAGCGAGGACGAGGCCATCGCACACATCAACCGCTACGGCACGATGCACTCCGAGGCCATCGTTGCCGAGGACACGGATGCTTGCGAGCGCTTCCTGGATGCGGTCGATGCCTCGGCCGTGTACGCCAACGCCAGCACGCGCTTCACTGACGGCGGCGAGTTTGGCCTGGGCGCCGAGATCGGCATCTCGACCCAAAAACTCCACGCCCGTGGCCCCTTCGCCGCCGAGGCCCTCACCACCTACAAATACAAGCTCCGCGGCACCGGCCAGGTCCGCCCCTAAACCCCTCGTAAACGAAAACCACCACAAAGGTGCCTGTCCCCTTCGTGGTGGTTTTAGGTGGCGTGGGCGGTTAGGCCTGGAAGGTATCGCGGTCGGGGGCGAAGGACTGCATGGCCGCGATGGTGCGGTCAAAGAGCTCGGGGAGCTCCCAGCCCAACATCTCGGCGCCCTGCGAAATCACGTCGCGCGAGCAGCCGGCGGCAAAGCGCTTGTCCTTGAACTTCTTCTTGAGCGACTTGGTCGTAAAGTCCATAACGCTCTTGCTCGGGCGCATGATGACTGCAGCGCCGATCAGGCCGGTGAGCTCATCGCAGGCAAACAGGATCTTTTCCATCTGCAGCTCGGGCTTGGGCAGCGAGGTGTTGAAGTCGGACGTGTGCGTCTGGATGGCGCGAATGAGCTCTGGAGACGCACCTTCGCCCTTAAGAATCTCGGCAGCATAGATGGTGTGGTTCATGGGGTCGTCCTCATGCTCCTCCCAATCCAGGTCGTGCAGCAGACCGACGATGCCCCAAAACTCCTCGTTCTCGGGGTCGAACTCGCGCGCAAAGTAGCGCATAGTGCCCTCGACCGTCTCGCCATGGGTGATATGGAACGGGTCCTTGTTGTGCTCGTTGAGCAGTTCGAACGCGCGGTCGCGGGTGATTCCGGCGGTAAGCGGCTCTGCCATAGGAGACTCCTTGTGCTCGTGGGTATCGATAAGAATGAATACTACTAGAACAAGAAAACCACCACAAAGGTGCCTGTCCCCTTTGTGGTGGTTTTGGCGCGGTTGGGTTAGTTGAGGGCGGCTTGGGCTAGGCGGGCTTCGGCGGCCTCCTCGGTGACGCCCAAGGCCACGGCGAACTCCTCGATGGAGCGGCGCTTGGCTTCCTTGAGTACGCGCATGTAGTAGGAGCTGGGCTTTTTATCAGCTTCCTCGGCCTGGCGAATGCGGTACATCATGGTCTTTGCCACGCGGACCGTCTCGGGCGCGCCCAGCTTGAGCTGCTGCTTAAAGTGCGTCTCCTCAAGCGAGCTGTTGCGCTCGGTAAAGGTGTCGCACTCCAGCTCGTCATAGTGGCTCAGCAGGTGCTCGGCATCTTGCTGCGAGATGGCGGCGTGCAAACGGTCGGCCTGCGCCACGGGGTACATGAGGATCGTCTGCGCATGTCCCTGCTTGGTCTCGAGCAGCAGCATGGGCTGCGGTGTGTCGTCCCTAAAACCGACGACGGTGCAGACTCCCTGGCCCGGATGAATGACGTGTTGACCGATTGAGAACATGCTACCTCCAACTTATACGAATTTACGTATGTCTAGAATAACACGCTGACGTGCGCAAACCCTTACTTTATGCAGGAAAAGCACACAACTCTGATAGGTAAGAGTATTCGATAACAGACGCAGCTCATTCACACCTTTATGCATTTTCAACGCCTGCATAATCTGCAGGCAGACTGGCATCTTTGAGTGACTCCATACAAGCTGTAGTCATTTTTGTGCATATGCAATATCTATTAGCTTTACCCTGCGACAGTGCCCGTCGCTTGTGATAGAGTGCTACAAACTCTGGCTTTTGCCCTACGAGTGACCAAGAGCTCGGGGGCTTTAACACAAGGAGGATCTATGCCCGAGAAGATTGAAGAGCTGGTACGCGCTGCGCTTGCTGCGGCCCAGGAGGCCGGCGACCTTTCCGCATTTGAACTTGACGATTGCGCTATCGAGCGACCGGCTGACACTTCTCATGGCGAGTGGACCTCTACCATGGCCCTGAAGTCCGCCAAGCTGGCCCACTGCGCCCCGCGCAAGATCGCCGAGGCCATCGTTGCCCATATGCCCGAGGACCCCGCGATCGAGAAGGTCGAGATCGCAGGCCCCGGCTTCATCAACTTCTACCTCTCCGTTGCCGTCAAGAATGCCATCTTTGGCGAGGCTCGCGAGAAGGGTATGGACTTCGCTAAGTCCAACGTCGGTGGTGGCCTGAAGACCCAGGTCGAGTTCGTTTCCGCTAACCCCGTCGGCCCCATGCACATCGGCCACGGCCGCTGGGCCGCGCTGGGCGACTCACTCTGCCGTGTTATGGACCACGCCGGTTACGACATCCAGCGTGAGTTCTACATCAACGACCACGGCTCTCAGATGAACACCTTCGGCAACTCCATCAGCACGCGCTATATGCAGCTTGCCGACATCATCGCCAAGCAGGGCGTGGATATCGACGAGGCTCACAAGCTGCTGATTGCCGACCGCGACGCCTTCGTTGCCGACGAGAATGACGAGCATCCCGAGACTCATCCGTACCAGGATAACTTTGCCGAGACCCTTGGCAAGGACTCCTATGGCGGCGACTACATCATCGACGAGGCCGCCGAGTTCTGGCGCACTGACGGCGATAAGTGGGTCAACGCCGATCCTCAGGAGCGTATGGAGAGCTTCCGCGAGCGCGGCTATGTAAAGATGGTCGACAACATGCGCGACCTTTGCCATGCCGTTAACTGCGACTTCGATCGTTGGTTCTCCGAGCGCTCACTGTATGTGAAGGACACTGAGGGCGAGACCGCCGGCACCTCCGCCGTCGACCGCGCTTTTGAGAAGCTCGACAAGATGGGCTACCTCTACACCAAGGACGGCGCCCTGTGGTTCCGCTCCACCGACCTGGGCGATGACAAGGACCGCGTCCTGATCAAGTCCGACGGCGAGTACACCTACTTCGCCTCCGACGTTGCCTATCACTGGGATAAGTTCCAGCGCGTCGACCACGTCATCGACATCTGGGGTGCCGACCACCACGGCTACATCGAGCGCGTCCGCTGCGTCTGCGACGCTCTTGGCTATCCCGGCAAGTTTGAGGTTCTGCTGGGCCAGCTCGTCAACCTGCTGCGCAACGGCAAGCCCGTCCGTATGTCCAAGCGCAAGGGCACCATGGTGACCCTGCAGGAGCTCGTCGACGAGGTCGGTTCCGACGCCGCCCGCTACACGCTCATCTCCAAGAGCTCCAACCAGATGGTCGACTTCGATATTGAGGCCGTTAAGAAGCGCGACAACTCCAACCCGGTCTATTACGTGCAGTATGCTCACGCCCGCGTGTGCTCCATCCTGCGCCGTGCCGCCGACGTTACGCCCGAGCAGGCTGACGAGATGGGCATGAAGGCCGTCGCCGCCAAGGCCATCGGTGAGAACGTTGATTACTCGCTGCTGACCGACCCGACCGAGCTCGCCCTTTCGCGTAAGCTCAACGAGCTCACCGACCTCATCGCCAGCTGCGCTCGCGACCGCGCCCCGTTCCGTCTGACGCACTTTGCTGAGGAACTCGCCGGCGACTTCCACAGCTTCTACGCTGCCTGCCAGGTTCTGCCGAGCGAGGGCCGTCCCGTCGACCCCGAGCTTTCGCGTGCCCGTCTGGCCGCTTGCGACGCCGTCCGCGTGACGCTCGCCCTGGTGCTCACCCTTGTTGGTGTCTCCGCTCCCGAGCAGATGTAAGCTACGGGTCATTTGACCGCGCAAGTTTGGTTTAACTGAGCCTTGAAAGCCCGATCTCCCATATGGAGGTCGGGCTTTTTGCACAAACGCCGTCGTATTGACGAATTTGGGACTGCTGGAAATACGAAACTATGCCGGTTTACTACGATGAATTGAGAAATTCCAACCACGCCGGCTTTTCGCAAAAAAGTGCAAGGCATCTACCTGCGGTTTTAGTTCAACAAATTTCGGAGTGGTCGCGGTTGAGCGATTCGTCGTAGTAAACCGTCATAGTTTTGGCGGAGGCATTCAGGTTTGTGGGCGGTAAACCAAAGATTGTCCCTTTTGACTAGTCGTTTAAGAACGTCCTCAATGACTAAGTTGCAGGTGGTTGCGGTTGTGTTACACTAACGCTGCGTATATGACGCAAATATCTCGATACAGATCAATGATGTCCGTCGGTATTTGACGGAGCTAGACTGTTTAGCCGCCCTGAAGGTTTATGCAGGGAGCATGTGATCACAGGGCTTGAAAAGAAAGTTGAGCAAACACTGTGTCTGATCAACAGCAAGAAAACGAAATAACGACGACGCAAGCCGCTCCCGCTGCACCGGTTGCGTCGGACCAGGTCGCGGCGCCCGCGCAAGCCTCGGCTCCTGAGACGCCTAAGGCTGCTTCGACGCCTACGCCTGTAGCGGCTGAGAAGGCCGTGTCTGCAACTGGTGAGGAGGCTGCTCCGGCAAAGCCCAAGCGTACGCGCCGCGCGGCCAAGCCTGCCGATGACGGCGAGGAGGTCACCAAGCCCAAGCGCCGTACCACGCGCACGACGCGCGCCAAGCGTACCGTTGCAGCTGACTCCTCGGCGCCGATTTCCGATGAGGTCGCGCAGGCACGTGCGTTGGCGCAGATTAGCGAGGCTCAGGTGGTGCGCGCCCGCCGTCGTGCTGCCGAGCGTGAGGCCGCGGCTCTGACCGAGCTTGCAGCTCCGTTTGTGCCCGAGACGCCTGCCGCCACCGAGACCCCTGTCGCCGACCAGCCAACCGAGAAGCCGGTACCGCGCACACGCCGTCGCACGGCTGCTAAGGCCGAGCAGGTTGCCGATCAGGTAACCCCCGAGCTCGCTGAGGCTTCGGTCCGTTCCGCGGCAGGGGAGGGCACATCGCCTGTTGAGCCCGCTGCGCCTGTCGAGGCCAGCGAAGTTCCCGTTGTCGATCCGGCTTTGCGCCCGCACCGTCGCGGTCGCAAGCCCAAGGCTTTCGTCGAGGCCGAGAAGGCCGCAGCCGCAGCCGCCGCCGCTCGGGATGCTGCGGCGACCGCCGAGCCTGCAACCGCTGCCGACGCGCCCGTCCAGGATGCTACGACTTCCGAGGCCGTTTCTGCCGATGTCGAGCCCGCCGACGTCCGTCCTGGTCGCAGCCATCGTACTGCTGCTAAGCGCACGTCCAAGGCCAAGGCTGCCAAGAAGGGTGCGTCCGAGGTTTCCGCCGAGACGACCGCCGATGCATCGACTGATGCCGCCGAGCCCCAAGACGTCGAACAGTCTGCGTCCGAGAAGCCCAAGCGCGGTCGCAAGAAGTCCGCTAAGGCCAAGGCCGTCGAGCAGCATGCCGAGGCCGAGCCGCAGGGCGATTCCAATGCCGAGGCCAGCGATGATGCTTCGGCTAACGAAGACGCCTCCGCAACCGATGGCACCGCCCCCGTCGAGACCGAAGAGAGCGCTCGCCCCAACCGCCGTCAGCACAAGCGCAACGACGAGCGTAATGACCGCAACGAGCGCAAGGACGAGCGTAACAACGATCGCCGCAACCGTCAGCGCGACCGCAAGCAGCGCAATAAGGAGCGCAATGCCGCTCCCACCGAGCCCACGCTTTCGCGCGAGGAGCTCGCGGCCATGAAGGTCGCCGAGCTGCGCGAGAAGGCCAAGGAGTTCGAGATTGAGACGACCGGCAAGAAGAAAGCCGAGCTCGTCGAGGAGATCTACGTCACCGCCGCGAAGGCCGAGGGCTTCCGCGACATCAAGGGCATCCTGCAGATTCGTCCGGACAGCTCCGGTATCATCCATGCCCATGGCTACATGAAGTCCAACGACGACGCCTTCGTGCCCGCCTACCTCATCCGCTCCGCGCGTCTGCGCACGGGCGACGTCATCGAGGGCTCGCTTCGTCCTTCGCGCGGCGGCGACAAGCGCGCCGGCCTCGCCAAAATCACGACCGTCAACGGTCTAGACCCCGAGCAGATTCGCAACCGCCCCAAGTTCGGTGACCTCACCCCGGTCTATCCCAACGAGCCGCTGCGCATGGAGCATGGCAAGGATTCCATTACCGGTCGCGCCATCGACATCGTGTCGCCGATCGGCAAGGGTCAGCGTGGCTTGATCGTGTCCCCGCCCAAGGCCGGCAAGACCACAATCCTCAAGAAGATCTGCCAGTCTATCTCGATTAACAACCCCGAGGTGCACCTCATCTGCCTGCTCGTCGACGAGCGCCCCGAAGAGGTCACCGATATGCAGCGTTCCATCAAGGGCGAGGTTGTGGCGTCGACCTTCGATATGCCCGCCGACAACCACACTCGCGTGGCAGAGCTCGTCATCGAGCGCGCCAAGCGCATCGTGGAGCTGGGCGGCGATGTTGTGGTGGTGCTCGACTCCATCACGCGTCTTGCCCGCGCCTACAACTTGGCGGCGCCCGCCTCAGGCCGCATCCTTTCGGGCGGCGTCGATTCGGCGGCACTGTATCCGCCCAAGCGCTTCCTGGGCGCAGCCCGCAATATCGAGAACGGTGGCTCGCTCACCATCCTGGCCTCTGCCCTCATCGACACCGGTTCCAAGATGGACGAGGTCATCTTTGAGGAGTTCAAGGGCACCGGCAACATGGAGCTCAAGCTCGACCGCGACCTGGCCGACCGCCGCATCTTCCCGGCTATCGACCCCGTTGCCTCCGGTACGCGTAACGAGGACCTGTTGGTCGACGAGCAGATGCGTCCGTTTGTCTTTGGCCTGCGTCGCATTCTTGCCGGCATGAACAACACCGAGCGCGCGGCCGCATCGTTTATCAAGGGTCTTAAGGGCACCAACACCAACCAGGAGTTCCTGGTGCGTTCGGCCAAAAAGCACAGCGACTACGAGCAGACGTTCTAGGTTGTCATCCACGCACAGCGATAGTCATCAATGCAATAAAGGGTCGGGGCTTTGAGCCTCGGCCCTTTTCTATATTGCCGCTCCGCGCTTTTTTGACCATAAGACTGGCAAGCAGCAGGTTTCCCGTTTCAATCCGACATCGTCGCTTGCAATCGACAGGGCGGTTTCGCATAATAGCTTTTAAGCTTCGCGACGGAAAACGCAGATGAAACGAACCATATACCGTTGCTTTGGGGCATAGCCCCGCTTCATCTTCTCTCGCGCAGCCAACTGAATGATGCGATTTGGGTGCTGGAAGATGGGGAGAGCTCATGGCTTCTTCTGATGCAACACAACGAGCAGTCCTTGCCGGACTTTCGTGCGGGATCGGCCTTGCCGCTCCCGTGGTTATGTATGCCGCGACGCTGCCGTTTTCGTCTGTGAACGAGAAGGTCGTGGCGGGTGCGGTTCCCTTCGCCGTGGGCGCGGTGGCGGGCGTGGGCATCTATGCCGCCTCGCTGGGTATCTCCGAGTATCGTGCGCAGCGTGAAGAGCGTCTGTTCCAGCCCGATGCCATGGGCGGTGCCGCCAATCTCAATCAGCATCAAAGCGAGTTCAAGACCGCCTCGATTCCAGCTCAGCAGCAGGATGCGACTCCTTACGCTGCGGCTTCTGATTCTCAGGCTCAGGCGGAGCAGTCTACCTCGGCATTCCTTTCCGGCCTGACTGGTGCGTTCCAGCGCCGTCATGCCGATGATGGTGTCCCTACCATCGCTCGAGCCGCAGATGCTATGGACGAGGACGAGGCTTGGTCCATGATCGACAGTATGCTTGACGACGATTCGCCGGTGAGCTGCGACCCTGCACACTCGCGCGACGTCTATCAAGTCGCCATCGACGAGCTCACCAACGGCGGGCAGACCGGCTCCTTCAATCGCGACGACATCGCCGCCGCGGCACGCGCCGTGTCTGGCTCCCAGGCCGCCCCTGCGGGCAGCACGGCGGCTTTCGTGGCACTCGTCGCCAACGCGGCAGCCAATAACGCCTACAGCGCTACCTCGGCGGACGCGAACGCTTCTGCCGACAATTCGTACGTTGATGAAGCCATGGCCGCGGACGAGGAGGCCGTTGCCGCCCGCCGTGCCGCCGAAAGCTCGCTGTGGGGCGCTCCTGCCCAGCAGCAGGCGGCTGAGGCTGCGCCGTACAATGTAAACCTCGCCAGCATGCCTATCATCTCCGGTGCCGCGGATATCGATTTCGATGACCTCGATGAGCCTGCAGCCATCACCGCATCGATTGATGCCCAAGATCGCATCGACACCGGCGACCTTCCGGATGCCTCACTCGAGGTTGATGTCCCCATGGCTGATTACTCGGGCCACGAGGACATGTGGGCCGCCGCCACCGCGATTCTGGATGAGATTGACGAGCCTGCTCCTGTTGCAGCCCCCGCTCCCGTCGCTGCCCCTCAGCCTGCTGCCCCCGCCTATGTCGGCCGTCACAGTGCTGTGTTCCCCGAGGATACTGCCCGTATCTCGCGCGAGAGCATCGAGCGGGCCGAGGCTATTGCCGCCGGCATTATGGAAAACCGTCGTCACGAGCGCGTCAATCAGATCCTCGAGGAAGAGATCGAGCGCCTGCAGTCCTCAACCGCCAAGCGTACGGGCCGTGCCTATCTGAGCGTTATCGAGGGCGGTACCGCCAGCTTCGCGCCGCTCCGCGCGGAGGCATAACTTCTGCATGGTTAAGATCAATCGAAAATGGGCGGTTGTAACCTGCCTGATGGCGCTCTTGATCTGGGGCAATTCGCTGGTTCCCGGCTCGGGGTCGGGCTCGCTGAGCCTAACGGTTATGGAAGCTATCCGCGGTTTCCTGCACGGCGTGGGACTTCCATATGAATGGGTGACCAACTTTGTTGTTCGCAAGTGCGCGCATTTTACCGAGTATATGGTGCTCGGCATCTTGGCAACGCACGCCTTTGATTTTGAGGGCCGGCGCACCTTTGACGTGCTGCTGCCCACGGCGGTGTTCCTGCTGCTGATTCCCTCGATCGACGAGACGATTCAGCTCTTTGTGCCGGGACGCGCCGGCATGATCACCGATGTGATGATCGACTGCTGTGGAGCGGCAACGGGCGTTGTGCTCCGATATCTCTTACGGTGGCTGATGTGCGCCAAAAAAGCCGCCTAGGACGTATTGTTTGGTCCTAGGCGGCCTTTTTTATTTGAGGGGTTATATGAGGCGTGGTGGCGTCGTTCCGTAGGTTGGATTTGCCGAGCGCGCCACGCCCTGTGGGTGCGTCTGCTACTGAAGCGCCTGTGCGCCCAGGGCCAGGCAGCCCATGATGCCCTGCTTGCCCTCGAGGCTGTTGTTGACAATATAGGAATCGATGTCGTTGACCTCGGGCGTGACGATATAGCCGTTGAGCATCTCGGCGCACTTTTTGCGTGCGAGCGGCACGATGGGGGTGTGGTCGGCCACGCCGCCGCCGATGATGATCTTTTGCGGCGCGTAGCACAGCGTGTAGGTCATGAGCGCCTGTGCCAGATAGCCGGCGAGCAGGTCCATGGCCTCCGGGTCATCGGCCATGTCTCCAG
Source organism: uncultured Collinsella sp. (assembly GCA_959606405.1). Taxonomy (GTDB): domain Bacteria; phylum Actinomycetota; class Coriobacteriia; order Coriobacteriales; family Coriobacteriaceae; genus Collinsella. Next base: position 22,927 of record CAUHIY010000001.1, read on the forward strand.
CGCTCTTGCCATCCCAGCGCTTTTTAACGCCGGGGCCGGCGATGAGGCCCTCTAGGCAGTTGTCGTGGAAGGGGCAGGCGCTGTGCTCGCCAATGGTGTCGCGCGGGTCGCGCGTGACCAGGATGTGGCCGGCCTCGGGATGCATCATGCCGTGTACGAGCTTACCGCCCGAGAGCACGCCGGCGCCCACACCGGTGCCGATGGTCAGGTAGACCACATCGGTAAGGCCCTGGGCGCAACCAAAGGTGACCTCGCCCAGGCAGGCGACGTTGACGTCGGTGTCGTAGCCGCAGGGAATATTGAGCTCGTTTTGGATGGTGCCCAGCAGGTCGAAGTAGCGCCATGCCGTTTTGGGCGTCTCCAGGATCTTGCCGTATTGGGACGAGGCAGGGTTGACTGCGGTGGGGCCAAAGGCGCCGATGCCCAGCGCGGCGATGCCCTTGTCGGCAAACCATGCATTGACGGCCTCAACGGTCTCCTGCGGGGTCGTGGTCGCGATCTGCTCACGCTCCAGGACCGTACCGTCTGCATAGCCCGTGGCGCAGACCATCTTGGTGCCGCCGGCCTCGAGCGCTCCGATAAGCTGCTGTTCTGCCATAGTATTCCTCTCTCTGGGACGAGTTGCTCCGTGACTAAAGTATAGGGCTCTAAACCATTTAAGAAAGCGCTATAAAAAGAAGCCTCGCAACGTGGCGGGCGGTGCGAGGCTTCTTTGGCTACTTTAGCTGCCGGGCCGTCCTTACCCGCGCGGCTTGATTTTATCACGTAGAGACTTGAGGTTCTCCAGTGCCGCGTTAAGCGTCTCGTCCCGCTTGGCAAAGTGGAAACGAATCAGATGGTTGACGGGCTCGCGGAAGAAGCTCGAGCCGGGCACGGCGCCCACGCCCACCTTGGATGCGAGGTCCTCGCAGAATTCGAGGTCGCTGTCATAGCCAAACTCAGAGATGTCCATCATGACGTAGTAGGCGCCCTGCGGCACGTTATGCTCAAGACCGATGCTATCGAGCCCCTGGCAGAACAAGTCGCGTTTGGCGGTGTAGAGGTCGAGGACCTCATCGTAATAGCTGTCGTCGAAGTTGAGGGCGGTGACAACGGCTTCCTGCAGGGGAGCGGCGGCACCTACGGTGAGAAAGTCGTGGACCTTCTTGATGCGCTCGGTGATCTGGGCCGGGGCAATGGTGTAGCCCAGGCGCCAGCCAGTAATGGAGTAGGTCTTAGACAGCGAGCTGCAGCTGATGGTGCGCTCGAACATGCCAGGCAGCGTGGCCATGTAGACGTGCTCATGGGGTGCGTAGACGATGTGCTCGTATACTTCGTCGGTGATGCAGTAGGCGTCGTACTTTTTGCAGAGGTCGGCGATAAAGGTGAGTTCCTCGCGCGTAAAGACCTTGCCGCAGGGGTTGGAAGGGTTGCACAGGACGATGGCCTTGGGGTCGTTGTCGCGGAAGGCTGCCTCGAGCGTCTCGCGGTCAAAGTCGAATGTGGGCGGGTTGAGCGGCGCATAGATGGGCTCGGCACCCGAGAGAATGGTGTCAGCGCCGTAGTTCTCGTAGAACGGCGAGAAGATGACGACCTTGTCTCCGGGGTTCGTAACCGTCATCATGGCGGCCATCATGGCCTCGGTGGAGCCGCAGGTGACCACGATATTCTGGTTGGGGTCGATCGGCATGCCCATAAAGTGCTCCTGTTTGGCGGCGAGCGCCTCGCGCATGGCCTGGGAGCCCCAGGTAATGGAGTACTGGTGGTAGAGCGGCTTGGGGTCGGCGGCGATGGTACTCAGGCTGTTGAGCAGCTGCGCCGGAGGATCGAAGTCGGGGAAGCCCTGCGAGAGATTGACGGCATCGTACTTATTGGAGATGCGTGTCATGCGGCGGATGACCGAATCGGTAAATGTTGCCGTGCGGTTGGAGAGTTCTTTCATGCCGGTCCTTTCGAGGATTTGCAGTGGGGCAAGTTTACTCCTATGGAACCGGTGGGAATTGCTCGAAACGCGCTCGAAAAACTCTTTTCAAAATTCTTGAAAATTGGGGCTTGCATCGCGTGGCGTTCCTTGCAATAATAGTCGAGCGCGAAGCGCACAGGACACGGTGGGTGTAGCTCAGTTGGCTAGAGCGACGGGTTGTGGTCCCGTAGGTCGAGGGTTCGAGTCCCTTTACCCACCCCAGTTCTTGCTTCGTGTTGATATCGGGTCGTTAGCTCAGTTGGTAGAGCAGGGGACTCTTAATCCCAAGGTCCAGGGTTCGACCCCCTGACGGCCCACCACACGGTATCTCCTCTAAAGTCCGCCACAACGGACTTTAGCTTTGGGTCGTTAGCTCAGTTGGTAGAGCAGGGGACTCTTAATCCCAAGGTCCAGGGTTCGAACCCCTGACGGCCCACCAAAGCATTGTAAAGCGACTAGCTTCGGCTGGTCGCTTTTTTGTTGACCTTGCATGGGGTCGAACCCGTCGGGGCGCGGAGCTGAGGAAATGCGTAAGCATTTACCAGCGCAGCGCGCAAGGCGCAAAGCGCCGTAGCGGCCGCCTGCAAAGCAGGCTGACCCCCTGACGGCCCACCAAAGCATGTTAAGACGGTCAGCGAAAGTTGGCCGTCTTTTTTGTTGGCCTTTCATGGGGTCGAACCCGAAAGGGCGCGGAGCTGAGGAAACTGCACCGTGATTCCCTTAGGGAAACACGGCTAAAGCCCCATAAACGTTCTCTCCTTATGAGAATTATGCTCACGGGGCTCGATTCATGTTGAGGAGTTGTGATCAAACTCAAAGTGAGAATCGATTTAGTCTGCTCGATAGTGCGAACCCAGGCTTTCAGTTCGCTTGCGCATGGCTTTGACCATTTCCTGTGCCAGCTGAATCTGCGATTGCAGGCGGGCGAGGGCTGCGACTTCGCTGTCCTGGGCTTTCTGTGTGCTCAAGGTCGTTGCCTCCGTCTTCAAGCCCTCAAGCTCGTGTAGTGCCTCGGATAGGCCTGTTTCGGTCCTGTTGATCATGCAAAAGGTGCTCATCGTGTGCCTAAGGCTGTGTGTCAGGCGTTCGGCATCTGTTGTGGCAATGCCGTACTGGGGGAGGGTGATATCCGCCTTCAGGGCCGCCTCAGGCTCTTTCTGCGCTGTGAGGGCTGCCGATGCGCCCGCGATACGTCCGAATACGATGCCGTTGGCGCTTGACAAGCCACCAATGCGGTCGGCGCCGTGCATGCCGCCTGTCGCCTCGCCGCAAGCGTAGAGGCCCTCAACGCCCGTGTGCGCGGTCTTATCGATCTTGATGCCGCCGTTAGCGGCGTGGGCATACATCGCAACGCGCATCTCGTCGGTCGGCGCGATGCCGTGCTCGTCTTGCAGCCAGGTGGCAAAGGTCTGCACAAACTCTGGGACATCCTCGCGGGGGAAGTCGTAGTGGAGTGCCAGGCCTTCGACACCTGCCTGATCGATGACGAGATCGATAGCGCGGGAGGCCAAGCGTGACGTGAAGGGACCATATCCAGAGCGCTGCTCGAGCAGGTCGTTCAGCTTGTCGTCGGCAATATCTACCGGCTGGTCTACATGCACGTAGCGCCAGGTTTTCTCGTTGAAGACCAAGTTACGCCTGGGCTCGATGAAGCCGGGCATCATCTGCATGAACTCTATATTAGTAAGTGTTGCGCCGTGCGCCAGTGCGATGGCCTGCGAGGAGCTGAGCACATCAGCCGACGTAAGGCTGCGCTCGAACAGGCCGCCTGTGCCACCGGCTGCGATGATCGTGGCCTTGGCAGCAAAGGGCACGATTCGATTTTCGGTAAGGTCGTAGAGTACGGTTCCGGTTATTCTGCCGTTCGTGTCCTCAACAAGGTCGATAAGCTCATGGCGGGGGAGCAGGCGAATGCCGAGCGACTCGATCCAGGTCGTCAGAGCGTCCTCAAGGGGCTTGCGGGTGAGGCCGCGCCACATGCGCGTCTTGTGGTCAAAGCAGGGGATAAATTGCTTTTGTTGAGCACTCTTGGCGCTTTGCGGACGCTGGAGCTCAACGCCCAGGTCTTGCTCGAGCCAGTCAATCGCTTGGGGAATGCCGTGGACGAACGTTTGGACGAGTTCGGGGTCGGCGACACCGCCGCCGACGGTCTGGATGGTGTCGATGAGGTCCTGCTCGTCGTCTTCGTCGACGGGACCGATGAGGCCGAGGCCCCAGGTACCCGGGAAGAAGCTCGATCCACTCATGGTCTTGCCGGCGCTTGCCACAGTGACGGTTGCACCCGTGCGTGCCGCTTCGATGGCGGCACAAAGGCCCGCAATGCCAGATCCAATTACCAGTACATCAGTCGATTCCATCGGATTCCTTTCTCGTCCGGCGCATTGTCGCACGGGTGATCGGCAATGGGGCCGCAAAGACCCGTCAAATCGGTAAAGGGCAAATATGGCAGGTGGGCGTCATGGACGCTCTGACGCTCCATCTCTTCACATCTCGTATTTCGCCCCAGCTGATATATCGGCATTAGATACCCTGCGCCAGCGCAAACAAAAAGAGCCGCTACCCGGGTGGGTAGCGGCTCCAAAGCTCAACTATCTGAGCATCGCGCGGGCGCGATTAGGCCTTGAGGGCCTCTTCGACGGCGACAGCGCAGGCGACGGTGGCACCGACCATGGGGTTGTTGCCCATGCCGATGAGACCCATCATGTCGACGTGCGCAGGCACGGAGGAAGAACCGGCGAACTGGGCGTCGGAGTGCATGCGGCCCATGGTGTCGGTCATGCCGTAAGAGGCAGGGCCGGCGCCCATGTTGTCCGGGTGCAGGGTACGGCCAGTGCCGCCACCAGAAGCGACGGAGAAGTACTTCTTGCCAGCCTCGAGGCGCTCCTTCTTGTAGGTGCCAGCGACGGGGTGCTGGAAGCGCGTGGGGTTGGTGGAGTTACCGGTGATCGAGATGTCGACGTTCTCGTGCCACATGATGGCAACGCCCTCGCGGACGTCGTCGGCGCCGTAGCAGTTGACGGCGGCGCGGGGACCATCGGAGTAGGGGATGGTCTCGACGACCTTGAGCTCGCCCGTGAAGTAGTCGAACTGGGTCTTCACGTAGGTGAAGCCGTTGATGCGGGCGATGATCTGAGCAGCGTCCTTGCCCAGACCGTTGAGGATGACGCGCAGCGGCTTCTTGCGAGCCTTGTTGGCGTTCAGAGCCAGGCCGATAGCACCCTCAGCGGCAGCGAAGGACTCGTGACCGGCCAGGAAGGCGAAGCACTCGGTGTCGTCGGAGAGCAGCATAGCGCCCAGGTTGCCGTGGCCCAGACCGACCTTGCGGTCCTCGGCGACGGAGCCGGGAACGGTGAAGGCCTGGATGCCCTCGCCGATGATGGCGGCAGCCTCAGAAGCGGACTTGGCGCCACGCTTGACAGCGAGAGCGCAACCGAGGGTGTAGGCCCACTCGGCGTTCTGGAAGGCGATGGACTGGGTGTTGTTGACGATCTCACGCGGGTTGAAGCCCTTGTCGGTGCAGATCTGCAGAGCTTCCTCGAGGGAGGCGATGCCGTTGTCGGCGAGGCACTTGTTGATCTTGTCAGCGCGGCGCTCGTAACCTTCGAACGTAACAGTCATAGTTATTTCCCTCCCTTTCTACTCGTGAACCGGGAACACGCTGGCGACGGAGTGAGTCTCCTCGTCGGTGCGCGGGTCGATGTACTTGGCAGCGTTCTCCCACTGACCATAGTGGCCCATAGCGCCAGCGATGGCCTCCTCGGGGGTCTTGCCGGCCTTGACGGCGTCGGTGAACTTACCGAGGTTCAGGAACTCGAACGCGATGATCTCGTTCTTGTCGTTGAGAGCCATGCGGGTGACGTAGCCCTGAGCGAGCTCGAGGTAACGGGCGCCCTTGGCCTTGGTGCCGAACATGGTGCCGACCTGGGAGCGAAGGCCCTTGCCGAGGTCGTCGAGGGAGGCGCCCACGGGCAGGCCGCCCTCGGAGAACGCGGTCTGGCTGCGGCCGTAAACGATCTGCAGGAAGATCTCGCGCATAGCAACGTTGATGGCGTCGCAGACGAGGTCGGTGTTGAGGGCCTCGAGGATGGTCTTACCGGGAAGGATCTCGGAAGCCATGGCGGCAGAGTGGGTCATGCCCGAGCAGCCGATGGTCTCAACGAGGGCCTCCTCGATGATGCCGTCCTTGACGTTCAGCGTGAGCTTGCAGGCGCCCTGCTGAGGTGCGCACCAACCCACACCGTGCGTAAGACCGGAGATGTCGGTAATCTCCTTAGCCTGGACCCACTTGCCCTCCTCGGGGATGGGTGCGGGTCCGTGGTATGCACCCTTGGCAACGGGGCACATGTTCTCCACTTCCTGTGAGTACTGCATGCCTCTCCTCTCTATCGTGTTGGCGTCCCGTCTGGGGGTCGTGGCTGGCGATTGCCGGGCGACCCTTCGAAAGGGACATGACATGCAGCCCCTATAATACCGCGAAATGCACGGAATATTCGGCGAACGGCTCAGTTTTCGTAGCGAGAAGTCCGGAAGTTTTAATTGAAACGGTTTAACTCTATGTTCTGTGGTCGCGAACTTCCGTAGAGGGGGTCCGTCTTGGGCAAGCTATTGGTCAGCTCTTGTAAGCATTGCGGGGGTTGACCTGTTGCAACGGTGCCGTTCGCCGCCTGATTTCTGCCTTTGGCCGCGCGAGTGTATTGTTTTGCGTGAATGTTTTGATGGCACGCTTCAATCGTGCTGTATTGGATGGCAAGCAGATCCCGGCGAAGGGAGCGCCATGCAGCGCGTTTGGAGAACGGTTACCGGCTTTTACCATGTCTGTGCCCGCGGTACGGGCAGGCAGCTCATCTTTGAGGGCGATGAAGACCGGTGGGAGTTTTTGGAGCTGATGTGCGAGTGCTGCTGCGAGGAGGGTGTGACGGTTATCGCCTGGTGCCTTATGGGCAATCACGTGCATTTGGTGCTTACAGATTACGAGGACAGGATGAGCGCGGCGATGCACCGGTTGCTTTTGACGTACGCGCGGCGGTTCAATAAACGCACGGGGCGCACAGGGCATCTGTTCCAGAACCGTTTTGACCGGCGCTCGCTCGATACCGACTGGCAGGTGATGGAGGCTATTCGCTCCGTACACGCCGATCCGCAGGAGGCGGGCATCGGTCTCATTGAGCGTTATCCCTGGAGCAGCTTTGCGGAACATCTACGCTCTTACGACTGTGATGCGGCCGATGCCGCGAGGGGATTTTCTGATCCTTCTTGCGTGCTTGAACTTTTTGGTTCTGCCGAGGGCTTTATTGCCTATTCGCTTTCGACGCCCGACGGCAGCGAGCCGGCGCTGTGCGATATGAAAGATACAGAGTGGGAACGCCACGCCTTTGCCGACAAGTTGGCGAAGAGCCTCGGGGTTCCGCTCAATGGGGTTAAAACTGAACCGCCGGCGCAGCGCGATACCGTTATTGTTGGATTGAACAATGCCGGCTTTACGGTGCGCCAGATTGAGCGGTATACCGGGATTGGCAAAAGTACCGTCTCTCGTATCGTGCGCGCTTATGCTCAGGTGGACGCGCAGGTCGAGGGATCGAAATAAAGGCAGAAAAGAAAAATGGCCGAACCGCTCTTAGTCAAGCGATTCGGCCAACGAAATTCTTAAGATTTTGGGATAAATACTACTGATTATTTTGCCCCTCGAGCATGCCGTCGAGGGTGCGCCAGGCGAGCTCGGCGCATTTGACGCGGGCGGGCATGTGCGAGATGTCCTGGAGCTGGGCGGCCTCGTCCAGGTCTTCCAGGTCCTCCTCGGAGAGCTGCTCGCCGCGGATCATGGCGAGGAAGAGCTCTGCCAGGCGGTGAGCTTCCTCGACGGTCTCGCCGGTGATGAGGTCGGCCATGATGTCGGCACTGGCCTGACTGATGGCGCAGCCGTGGCCGGTAAAGGAGGCCTCCTCGATCACGCCGTTTTCGACGCGCAGCTGCAAGGTGAGCTCGTCGCCGCAGCTGGGGTTGATGCCGTCGTGCTCGTGCGTGGGAGCATCCATCTCGTACTTATAGTCGGGGTGCGAGTTGTGCTCCATAAATGTGGTGGAGGTGTACAGATTACCCATTGAACGTGCTCCAAACGTGATGTAGGCCGGCGATGAACTTGTCGATGTCGGCCTTGTCGTTGTAGAAGGCCACGCTGGCGCGGCAGCAGGCGAGGTTCTCGACGCCCAGCCAGGTGAGCAGCGGCTGTGCACAGTGGTGGCCGGCGCGAATGCAGACGCCGTCCATGTCCATGATGCTCGCGACGTCGTGCGGGTGGATACCCTTGACGTTAAAGCTGACGACGCCGTGATGGTTGTCCCAGTAGATGGAGCCGATGATCTGGACAAAGTCGAGCTGCATGAGCTCGCCCATCAGGTAGTGGACGAGTGCCTGCTCGCGTGCCTGGATGTTTTCGTAGCCAACCGTGTTGACGAGGTAGTCGAGAGCGGCGCCTGTGGCGAAGATGCCGGCGGCGTCCTGCGTGCCTGCCTCGAACTTCTCGGGGACGGGCGCCCAGACGGCGTCCTGCTCGGTGACCGAATCGATCATTTCGCCGCCGGTGAGCATGGGCGGCATGGCGTTGAGCAGGTCCATCTTGCCCCACAGGACGCCGATGCCCATGGGGCCCATGGCCTTGTGCGCGCTAAAGGCAAAGAAATCGGCGCCCAGATCGGCCACATCGACCGGCATGTGCGGCAGCGACTGCGCGCCGTCGACGACCAGATAGCCGCCGTACTTGTGCACGAGCTTGCCGAGATTCTTGACCGGGTTCTCGACGCCCAGCACGTTAGACACCTGACCCACGGCCAAGATTTTGGTCTTGGGGCCCACCTTGGACAGAACCTCCTCGGTGGTGAGTTGACCGGTCTTGGTGGGGTAGAGGTAGACGAGCTTGGCGCCGGTCTCGCGGCAGACCTGCTGCCACGGAATCAGGTTGGAGTGGTGCTCCATGATGGTGATGACGACCTCGTCGCCCGGTTCGAGCACTGTGGGCGCAAAGCTCTTAGCGACCAGATTGAGCGACTCGCTCGTGTTGCGGGTGAAGACGACCTCGTTGGCCTGTGAGGCGCCGATGAGGTCGGCGATCTGCTGGCGGACCTTCGCGATGGCGTCGGTTGCCTCGACGGACAGCGAGTACAGGCCGCGCAGGGGGTTGGCGTTCATGCGCTGATAGAAGTCGCGCTCGGCGTCGAGCACACAGGCAGGGCGCTGCGCGGTGGCGGCGCTATCGAGGAAGGCGATCTCGGGGTGCTGCTGGAAGAGCGGGAACTGCGCCTTGTAGGGGTTGGTCTCGATGTCTACGGTGGGCCAGCCGCGCGAAGCCTCGTCGCTGGCGTCGAGCTCCATGGGCTCGGGGGCAGTGCAGGTATCGCATTTAACGTGCTCGGTGTCGATCATGCGAGCTCCTCTTCAAAGTTGTCGATCAGGTTGTTGCCCAAGCGGACGACGGCGGCGCGGGTGCGCTCGTCGGTCGCGGAAAGCGCGGCGTCCTCCAGCTTGGCGCGGATGAACAGGTCCTCGGCGGCATTTTGGTCAAGGCCGCGGCAGGCGAGATAGAACAGCTGCTCGTCGCGGACGTGGCCGATGGTGGCTCCGTGGTTGCCGGCGACGTCGTCCTCGTCGCAGAGAATGACGGGAACGGTCTTGTTGTCGACGCCCTTGTTGGCCAAAAGCACCGTCTCGCGCTCGGTGCCGGTTGCACCCTTGCAACCGTGCACGAGGTCGATGGTGCCGCGGTAGACCTTCTTGGACGTGCCGGTCAGCACGCCGTTGGCGTCGATCTCGCACTCGGTCTTGCGACCGCGGTGGCGCAGCTCGTAGTTAAAGTCGCGCACCTGCTCGCGGGCGCCCAGGTAGTCAGTATCGATGGTGACCTTGGCGGTATCGCCCAGCAGGTCGCCGGCAAGGCCGGTGGCGCTGGCGCCGGCACCCAGGACGGTGTGCTGCACGTTGACGCGCGCGCCCTCGTCCAGGAACAGGCCGGTGTCGTCGAGCGCGATCCAGCTATCGTCGAGCGTCTGCGTGCAGGTCACGTTGACGGTGGCGTACTCATGGGCGCACACGCGTAGCACGGATCCCACGACGCCTTGGCCGGCAACGGGGGAGTCCAGGGCAATAAGCAGATCGAACGTCGACTGGGGACGGGCGACGACGTCGATGGCGGCGATGGCCGCGGCTGCATCGACACCGCTCACGCGCACGGTAACCGTGGCGTGCTTGTATGCGGGCACATCGATGACGATGCGCTTGGTGGCGTGCTCGGCCAAGTAGGCGTAGGCAGCCTCGCCCATGCCGGTCTCGAAGGCTTCAGCAGGGGAGAGCTCCTCCTCGAGCTTGATGGCACCGGCCTGGTAGACAGAGGTGGCGGGCACGTCAAGCTCGGTCTCGGGCGTGATGCGGGCGCGGTCGGCGGCGTCGCCGGGGGCGGAGGCGCGCCGCTCGGGGAAGCGCTCGGCCATGGCGTCCATGGCGGCGTCGAACGCGTCTGCCACGCCAGCAAACTGCTCGTCCAAGCCCTCAACCTCAATGGTCTCGGCGGGAGCGGCAGCAAGCTCGTCAGAGAGCTCGAGCTTGGTCTGATTCATCTTCAGCCAGCCCCATGTGGCAGCCGGCATCGCATTGACCTGCTCAAGGGTGGTAGCAGCGGTGTTCGTGGTCTGATTCATTATCCGATCGCTCCTTCCATCTCGAGCTTGATCAGGTTGTTCATCTCGACGGCGTACTCCAGCGGCAACTCCTTGGAGACCGGGTTGGCAAAGCCGTTGACGATCATGGTGCGGGCCTCTTCCTCCGAGATGCCGCGGCTCATCAGGTAGAACACCTTGTCGTCGCCGATGCGGCCGATGGTGGCCTCGTGGCCGATGTCGACGTTCTTGGCGCGGATGTCCATGGCGGGGATAGTGTCGGAGCGGCTCTGGTCGTCGAGCATCAGTGACTGGCAGCTCACGGTTGCCTTGGAGCCCTCGGCCTTGGGCGTGGCCACGATGGAGCTGCGGAACGTCTGGATGCCGCCGCTCTTGGAGATGCCCTTGGTCTCGACCGTTGCCGAGGTCTCGGGCGCGTTGAGCACGACCTTGCAGCCGGTGTCGAGGTTCTGACCGGCGCCGGCAAAGGTGATGCCGGTAAAGCTCGAGCGGGCGCGGCGGCCATTGAGCACGCTCATGGGGTAGAGGTAGCCCACGTGGCTGCCGAAGGAGCCACTGATCCACTCGATGTCGCCGTCCTCGTCCACGCGCGCACGCTTGGTGTTGAGGTTGTACATGTTCTTGGACCAGTTTTCGATGGTCGAGTAGCGCAGGTGCGCACGCTTGCCCACAAAGAGTTCGACGGCGCCGGCGTGGAGGTTGGCCACGTTGTACTTGGGCGCGGAGCAGCCCTCGATAAAGTGCAGGTCGGCGTCGTCTTCGACAATGATGAGCGTGTGCTCAAACTGGCCGGCGCCCTTGGCGTTGAGGCGGAAGTAGCTCTGCAGCGGAAAATCGAGCTTGGTGCCCTTGGGCACGTAGACAAAAGAGCCGCCCGACCACACGGCGCCGTGCAGGGCCGCAAACTTGTGGTCGGTGGGCGGGATGAGCGTCATAAACTTCTCGTGGATGAGCGGCTCCCACTGCGGATCGTGCAGGGCCTCCTCGATGCCGGAGTAGACGATGCCCATCTTGGACGCCGTGTCCTGCATGTTGTGGTAGACCAGCTCGGAGTCGTACTGCGCGCCAACGCCCGCCAGGTAGCTGCGCTCGGCCTCGGGGATGCCCAGGCGCTCAAAGGTGTTCTTGATGTCGTCGGGCACCGACTCCCAGTCGTGCTTTTGGTCGGTGTTGGGCTTGACGTAGGTGACGATGTTGTCCATGTCCAGGCCCTCGATGGAGGGACCCCACGTCGGGTCGGGGAAGCGGTTGAAGATCTCGAGGGACTTGAGGCGCAGGTCGAGCATCCACTGCGGCTCGTCCTTCTTGGCGCTGATCTCGCGCACGATGTCGGGCGTGATGCCGGCGTCGAGGCGCTCGAATCCCTCCTCGCCATAGGTGAAGTCGTAGAGGCTGCGGTCGATGTCCGCGACCTCGGTGCGGTTCTTGGTCATTGCGTTGCCCCTTTACGCCTGCTGCTCGGCAGCGGCGGCCTCGGCCTGGGCGCGCTGCTCCTCGGCCTCGCGCTCGAAGGTCTCAAAGCCGTTCTTGTCGATCCAGGGGATGAGCGAGGCGTCGTCCTCGCGCACGATGTGGCCCTTGACCATAACGTGGACGCGGTCGACATCCAGGTGCTCCAGGATGCGCGTGTTGTGCGTGATGATGAGCATGGAGCCGTCGCAGCTCTTGCGGTAGGCGTCCATGCCATGGCTGACGGTGGAAAGGGCGTCGACGTCCAGGCCGGAGTCGGTTTCGTCCAGGATGGCGAGCTTGGGCTGCAACAGCAAAAGCTGGAGCATCTCGACCTTCTTCTTCTCGCCGCCCGAGAAGCCCACGCCCAGCTCGCGGTTGAGATAGGCGGTATCCATGTTGAGCTCGGCCGCGAGCTCCTTCACGCGGCGGCGGAACTCCTTACCCTTCATCTCCAGGCCGGGGCGGCCGGCGATGCTGGCGCGCAAAAAGCTCGACAGCGGCACGCCCGGAATCTCGACCGGGGCCTGGAAGCTCAGGAACAGGCCGGCGCGCGAGCGCTTGTCGGTGGTGAGCTCGGTGATGTCCTGGCCATCAAAGACGATGCGGCCGTCGTTGACCGTGTAGATGGGGTCGCCCATGACCAGGTGGCCGAGGGTGGACTTGCCGGCGCCGTTGGGTCCCATCAGCACGTGGGTCTCGCCGGCGGCGACGTTGAGGTTGACGTTGTGGAGGATGGTCTTCTCGTCCACGGAGGCGGTCAGACCTTCGATGGAAAGCAGCGGATTTGCGCTCATGCTGTCCCTCTCTGTATATGGTGTACTCATAGGCGTACTAAACCCTAGGAATCTTCTCGGAATAAAGTTACTATGGGTTCGGCGTTAGTCAAGGGAAAACCCGACTAATCCACTCGACTTTTCAAATTCTGGGACAAAATAACCTGTTGTGTTTGTCTCATTTACTTAAGATTTGGGACAAACAAAGCTGGTTATATTGTCCCAGATGCGATGGGAGGGTAGGTATGCTCATTTCTTCCAAGGGCCGCTATGCCCTCCGGCTGATGATCTATATCGCGGCGCTGGGCGACGCCGAGGGCAAGATTGCCCTGCGCGAGGTTGCCGACCGCGAGCATATCTCACAAAAGTATTTGGAGCAGCTGGTTCGTCCGCTTATGAAGGCGGGCCTGCTTAAGAGCGTGCGCGGCAAGGGCGGTGGCTACATGATGGCCAAGGATCCAGCCGAGGTGCGTGCCGGCGACATCCTGCGCGCCGTCGAGGGCAGCACGGCTCCGGTGGCGTGCGATGGCATCGACAACAGCTGCACCCGTAGCGATTTGTGCTCGACCGTCAAGTTCTGGCGCGGCCTGGACGACGTGATCGAAAAGTACGTCGACGGCGTGACGTTGGCCGACCTGGCCGCCGTTCCCGAAATCAACTTTGACATTAAGCTGTAGGGCTGCAAATGGCATCTCTCGACAAGGTGTGCAAACAAATCGAAGTTTTTGCTCGGGAATGTGACGCCGAGAAGGTTGTGCTGTTTGGTTCTCGTGCTCGAGGCGACAACTTACCCAAGAGCGATATTGACATCGCCGTAGCAGGTTGTCGGGATTTCGGCCGTTTCTCATATTTGATCGAGGAGCGTCTTGATACTCTTTTAGATGTAGATGTCGTCAATCTCGACGAGTCCTTGTCGCAGCAATTGCTCGATGAAATTGCCAGGGATGGTGTGATTCTGTATGAAAAAATATGAGAACTTTGCCAGTGCCTTGGCGAATCTTGAGGATGCGCCCAATCAGGATCTCAACAATGATTTTGTTCAGAGTGGATTGATTAATAAGTTCAATCTTCAATTTGAACTGAGCTGGAAGCTCCTTAAGCGTCTGCTCGAGTATGAGGGTGCCACGCTTGCCGCGTCGGGGTCTCCTCGTGCCATCTTGAAGGAGTCGTACCGATTCTATGACTTTATTGATGAGGCGGCCTGGCTAGATATGCTCAGAGACCGCAATACGAACGTCCATATCTATGACAACAAGCTCGCTCAAGATTTGATTCAGCGCATCTTGAACGTCTATATTCCCGCTTTCTGTCAGTTGAGGGACGGGCTGATGGAGCGATACGGCGAGCTTCTGATGGCGCCCGACGACCAGTTTGTTTAATTCCTTAAGATTTCGCGGAGGGTTGTTGCCGTTTACCGAGGGGTTGTTGTGCAACAACGGGCGAGCTGCAATACTTATTTTTATCTTTGCAAACTGAACTTTAACTACACCAATGCAGGGAGGATCTTATGCAGCCCAAGCATTCTGCGATTGTCGCGGGCCTGACGCTGGCGCTTTCGTTTGGCGCCGTTTCCGCGCCGGCACCCGCCGCTGCCGAGGAGCCCACGCCAGGCGTTGCCTCGGATGCCACCGATATCGATAAGGGTCTCTACACCCAGCAGTCTTTCTCGGGCGTGCTGAGGTCGGTCCAGGGTGTCTCGTTTGTCAACGTGACTCCCGAGATGAAGTACTTCACCAAATATGAGAGCCATGGCAACTATAACCAGGGCTTTTCGTATGGCGACGGTTATAACGCGCTGGGCTATTACCAGTTCGACCGCCGTTGGTCGCTCATCCCGTTTATGAAGCAGGCCTACAACTACAACCCTGAAAAATACAGCATGCTCAAGGATGCGATTGATCGCGGCAGCGAGATTTCCAACACGAGCAATGCCATGTACGAGAACGGCCAGCTCACCGAGTTGGGCCGTATCGCTCAGGATGCCTTCCAAGGTGCGTACAACACCGATCCTGTTGAGTTCTCAGCACTTCAAGATGCCTATGCGTACAACTCGTACTATGCGGTGACCGAGGCGTGGCTCAAGAGCGGCCTTGGTATTGATATTTCGGGCCGTGCCGATTGCGTCAAGGGCATGGTGTGGAGCATTACCAACATGTGCGGCACCGGTGGCTGCAGGGACTTCTTCCGCTGGGCGAATCTTTCTAATGATATGACTGACCGTGAGTTTGTGACGGCGCTCTCCAATAGCGTGGTCAACAATGTCGCCACCAAGTATTCGAGCCAGCCCCAGTATCATGAGGGCTGGAAGAACCGTTATAAGAATGAGCTGAAGGACTGCTTGGCTTATATCGCCGAGGACGAGGCCGCTGCCGCTGCGACGCCCGTGCAGCCCGAGCCTACACCGGCGCCCTCGCCGACACCTGATTCGAATGACGACTCGAGTGACGATGCCAACGATGACAGGATGGATGCGCCCTCGACCGATGCTGACGGTAATGGCTCTGCTGGTGGCACTACCAACGACGGCTCTACCTCGAACGGCTCCAATTCGAACGGCTCTGCTGCGGGCGATTCGTCTTCAAGCTCTGCCGGCAATACGGACAGCGACGCTTCTGGTTCGACCGACGCTGACACCTCTAACTCATCCACCGGCTCGAGCGATTCGTCCGTTGACACCGGCTCTAACAACGGCTCTGGCTCTGACGCAACCCCTGATTCCGATGCTTCCAAGGACGACTCGAATAAGGCGCCGGACGCTCCCGTTGCTTCGCCGGACAAGAAGCCTTCTTTCTCCGAGCAGCTTGGTTCTACGCTGGGTTCTTCGCTGATGGCTGGCGTCAATAACGGCTCGGCCCAGAACAAGGACAACTCTGATCAGGCTTCCACGGAAAAGACCGAAGCCGCAAAGGGCGACTCCAAGGATAAGGCTTCCGAGAAGGTTGAATCCGATAAGGGTTCTAGCTCTGATGAGAAGGACGACAAGTCCGCTCAGAAGAAGGACGAGGACAAGAAGTCTGAATCTGAGGAGAAGGACAAGAACAAGGACAAGACCGAGGACGGAAAGCAGCAGGGCGAGGACAGCAGTAAGGGCAACACCGACAACCAGAACCAAGAGCAAAATGACTCCAAGACGGTGACCACTACAACCACCACTACAACGACTAAGACTTCGGGCGGTAACATGCCCAAGACGGGCGACCTTATCGTTATGGCGAGCCTTGCCAGCGCGAGCTTGGCCACGCTGGGCGCTACGTCTATCGTAAGTGGTAAGCATAAGCTCGATCAGCAGAAGAAGGCTTCTGGGGAGGACGACTCGGGGGAGTAGGCTCTCAGTTGCCAGATAACTAAATAGTCGGGACGGGGTCCGGTGCGAATGTATCGGGCCCCGTTTTGTTGTGCAACGATTAATTGTGCCCCCTCACACCTCTTGTTACTACCGTTGCCCGATATGTTTGCGCGGCGACATCGGTACATGCGATGCGGTCATTACAATTGGCATCGTGCTGCGATTTAGGGGGAACGTTTTGGTGTCTGAACAGGCAAATGTTGATTGTGCTGCTGGCTTTGGCGTGCGTTTGATCGGCTGTGCCGACGATGCGGCTTTGCCCATTGGCATGCACGACTATGCGGAGGCTCTTGGTTGCTGCACGCTGGTCGACAAGACCATGTTTATTGCCGATGTGTTGGACTGCGACGCGTCCGTTGTGGTGTGCTGTCGACCCGAGGGTTTTGGCAAAAGCATGAACTTGTCGACGCTCAGGGCTTTTCTGGAGCGTCCAGCGGTTGGTCGCGCTGATCAGCGTTTGTTTGCCAATGCTCAGATTTGGGATGCAGACGGTGGGCGCTATCGGGATGAATATGCTTGCTATCCGGTGATATCGCTGGACTTTTCTGGCGCTGCGAGGCGTGGTGCCGCTATTGCCGACGTCGTGCGCGATGCCCTTTCGGGCGAGTGCGCTCGCTTGTTGGCGCTCTTGGAGGCTCCTGATTTAGCTCGAGATAAGGTGCGTCACATCGAACGTGTTGCGCGTGGCGTGGCGAGCGCGGACGAGGTTGACTCGGTGCTCGGTGTGCTCATTGAGCTGCTGGAGATGGCCTGCGATGAGCAGGTTGTATTGCTCGTTGATGGGTACGATGCGGCGTGGTCTCGCCGTGCGAGCGCGAGGGACGCTTCCGACGCCGATCCGGCAGGGCTATTCGATCGCGTGCTGTTCGACGCCATTGCCACTGCGCGCGATTCGTTGCGGCTGACGTGTCTGATGGGGGAGTGTCCCGGTCCTGCCGAAGCGGCGCTTTCTTCGCGCAGTTGTTCGTATTGTCTGTCGACGCCGCTTTCGACGTGGTGTGACCGTTGGTTCGGCTTTTCGGATGCCGAGGTCCAGGCTCTGTTGAATCATGCTGGGCGCGAGGAATACCTTGATGATGCGCGTGAATGGCGCGAGGAATACCTTGATGATGCGCGTGAATGGCTCGAGGGATATCGGTTTGGTAGGGCCTATTGCTCGAGTCCAGCGCGTGTGATCGGTTTTCTGGACCGAGGTTGCACGGCGCCTGTGCGCGCCGATCTGTATGGGTATGCAGATTGCCTGAGTAGGGTAGTTGCCGGGTGGAATCTCGACCGCCTTTCGGTCTTGTTTGATTTGCTCGAGGCCCATGGGTGTGCTGAGGTCCCGCTTTGTTTGGGCACTGCAGAGCCAGATGTCTCGCCTGACGATGGCATGTGGACAGCGCTGTATCTGTCCGGTTTTCTCACGACGGATATGACTGAGGAGCCAGAGCATGGCGATCGGCTCCGTGCTTTGCGATTGCCCAATAACGAGCTTCGCCAGGCCTTGCGTCTAGTGATTGTTGAGTGGTTTGAGTGCGCTGCCGAAGACATTCGAGACGTCGATGCGTTTCGCGACGGGCTGTGCCGTGGGAACGAGGATACCGTGAGGCGGGCGCTAAGTCGCATCCTGGGGGATGCGGGAATCGGTGAGACCGACCCAGATACGCCGCTGCCATATCATCTGCTCTTGCAGGGGCTCTGCTTTGGCTTGCCGGGCTATGCCAATCCTGCCTCGAGGCGAAAGTGTGGCGCGAGTCGCTGGGACATCCAGGTTTTCCCTACGGGCACTGTGCTCGACGTAGCAGACACGATTGGCATGCTGGACGAGCGCCCGCTTATAACGATCAATATGATGTATGACCCCGATGTGGATGCGCTGGGGTTGGAATTGCTGGCCGTGCAGTCGCTACTCGACATAGAGCGCGACGGCATCGACGATATCCGTGTGCCGCGCCCCGGCGTGGGTCGCATGCGCTGGGGGTTCGGTTTTGATGGGCAGCATGTGGCTACGGTGTGCCAGCGGCTTTAAGCGCTGAGGTGTTTCCGGCTTCCGTTACTCTGCGTCCTTCATGGGCGGCATGGGCTCCCAGTCGGGGTCCTTGATAATCTTGCGTGCGTCCTTCATGCCACGGCGCAGCGCCGGAATACCGGTCTTAAAGCATTTGTCGACTGCTGCCAGACGAATGAACTCCTTGCAGAAGGTCGCGGCATTGCCCAGACGGAACAGCACGGGGTGGTAGTCGCCGTAGATCTGCATGTAGCGTGCCAGATAACCGCGGTTGCGCATGATGTAGTAGCGGTTGGTGTCGCTCGTGGAGTTGAGCTGGCGCTTGCCGGCGATATCCCAGTTAGAGACGGCGCGGGCGCGCTTGAGCACCACGTCGGCAACCACGGCGGCGGGGAAGTGCTGGCTGGCCACGTAGCCGTAGCAGGCATCGTCGCCGTAGATAAAGAAGCGCGCGTCGGGCAGGCCAATCTTGTCGACCACGCGGCGCGAGAACATGCCGCCCTCAAAGCACAGTTGGTTCATGGTGCGGTAGCCCTCGGGTCCCAAATCCCACTTGGCGATGGGGTTAGGGATGCCGAGCGAAAGGATGAGCTGGTACTGCCAAAAGAAGGCGCCGCCGTCAAAGTCCAGGCGCGAACCCTGAATGACGTCGTAACAGTCGGTCCACTTGGCCAAGCGCTCGATGCCTTCGGGGATGACGAGCACGTCGTCGTCCATCACCCAGAACCACTGGGCGCCCAGGTCGTAGGCGCATTTGGTGCCGGCGGAGAAGCCACCCGCGCCGCCACCGTTTTCAAGCTGCGGCGCGTATATAACGCGGTCGGTGCCACCCTGTGAATCGGGCTGGTCGGTGTCGATGCCCCACAGGTTGGCGAGGCGCTCGTTAAATGCGGTGCACATGGCCTCGGTCTCGCGCGAATTCTCGTTATCGACAATCACGATGCGCCAGGGCGTTGCCGTGAGCTCGGTCATGGAGTCGAACAAGTTGGCCAGGAGTTCCTGGCGCTTGTACGTGACGACAACGATGGCGAGCTTATCGATGGGGGCGGGAAGGGTTGAAGGCATGGGGCAATATATCCTTTCACGCGCGGCGCGCGAGCGCTGCGCGGAAGCTATCGAATACGTCCTTGGGACTGTCCTATTGTAAAGGCTCGGCGCACCTTGACGGCAAGCTTTGAATAAAACGCAGGAACCTGCCACGGGCCCGCCGCATGACGTGCGGCTACTTTGCCCGCAAGAGGCTCCATAGATTATATAAACGTCCGCTGGCGCGCTGACCCTTTGATACCATGAAACGACAGGTATTTCCTAAGGAGCACATTTGTCTACTAACGCCTCTGGCAGCCCTGTTCTGTCGCTGCTTATCCCCATTTACAATGTTCAGCGCTACCTGCGCGAGTGTCTCGATTCCGCCCTGGCGCAGACGCTCAAGGATATTGAGATCATCTGCATCAACGACGGGTCGACCGACAACTCGCCGGCGATTATCCGCGAGTATATGGAGCGCGATGGGCGCGTCAAGATGATCGACAAGGCCAACAGCGGCTACGGCGACTCGATGAACCGCGGTCTGGAGATGGCGCGTGGCAAGTACGTTGGCATCTTGGAGTCCGATGACTTTATGGCGCCCGACGCACTCGAAAAGCTTGTCTCGGCCGCCGATACCAATAATGCCGACTTTGCGAAGGCGAACTTTGATTTCTACTGGTCTAAGCCCGAGGAGCGCCGTTCGCTGCACGAGATGTTTAGACCTCAGGATTGCGGCAAGCCGGTGCATCCGAGCGATACGACGCAGTTCTTTAAGCAAAAGCCATCGATTTGGTCGGCTGTGTATCGTCGCGATTTTCTTAAGCGTAACGGCATTACGTTCCTGCCGACTCCGGGGGCATCCTTTCAGGACACGTCATTCGCCTTTAAGGTGATCGCGTGCGCCGATAAGGCTGTTTACCTGCATGATGCCGTGTTGTCGTATCGCCAGGACAACGAGAATTCCTCGGTCAATTCTTCGGCTAAGGTCTTTTGCGTCAATACCGAATATGCCGAGATTGAGCGTTGGATTCGAGAGGATTATGCCCGCGACCACGCAAACGGCGATGTCGCGCGCATGCTCAAGTTCAATCAACTCATTAAGTACGATTCGTATATGTGGAACTACGTGCGCCTGGCGCCTAAGTTCTATAAGGAGTTCCTGGTTCAGATGGCCAAGGAGTTTCAGGCGGCCTTGGACGCGGGGGAGTTTTCGCTTGACGACCTCAAGCCGTGGAAGCGCGCGAATCTCGCTGCCATCCTCAAAGATCCTGAGGGCTGGGTTGACGAGCATCCGAGTTTTGCGACGGATGGCGCCTTGGGGCGTGCTAAGTATTACGCCTCGGTTGGAGGCCCAGGCGTGGTCGCAGCCTTCCTCATCGAATCGCTGAGGGGGTAGGTCGGCATGGGAGAGGTCTCGTGTCCTAAAGCTACCATTGTCGTCCCCGTTTACAACTCTGCGCGCTCCATTCAGCGATGCCTCGATTCGCTGCTGGCTCAGTCCGAGCGCTCGATTCAGGTTGTCTGCGTCAACGACGGTTCGACCGATGATTCGTTGGACGTGTTGCGCCAGATCGCGCAGGCCGACGATCGCGTATTGGTGATTGATCAGGAAAACGCGGGTGTCTCATGTGCTCGAAATGCCGGTATCGATGCCGCCGAGGGCGAGACCGTCTTTTTTGTGGACGCCGACGATTACATCGATGTCCAGACGGTCGAGCGCGTGCTGCATGCCATGGAGTCTGCAGATGCCGAGGCCGCTGTCTTTGGCGGCGTCTGTGAACCTGCCGATGCTGCCCCCAAACGCGTCCAGCAACTCATGAGCCCCAAAGCTGGTACCTTCGGCGCCCGTGATTCCCAACTGCTGTTCCATTCGAATGCGCAGCCCTATGCCTGCCGTGCGGCTTTTTCGCGCGAGCTGCTCAATCGCGAAGGCATTCGCTTCGCCCCCGGTTTGGCTTTGGGCGAGGACGTCGTCTTCCAATTTGCGGCTTACGCGCTTGCCCGCAAGACCGTCGTCATGCCGGACAAGTTCTACCACTACGTGATGGATAGCGAATCGGCGACGCACGAGTTCAACAGTGCCGGGGCTCGCGCCAAAAAGCTTAACGCCCACATGAGGATGCTCGAGGAGGTCTTGGAGGACTGGGCGGCCTACGGTCTTTTGGACCTGTGTCCCGGCGAGCTGATAACTTGGTTTTTGGACCTCATTGTGTTCGACCTGGCGCGCTTGGATGCCGATGACTTCCATCGCGTGGCGGCTCGCGTCAACTTGGACCTCACGACGTTTTTGGGAACGGAGTGGGCGGATATGCCTGCTAAGGGCGCCGTTTGCCGTGTTGCCCACAAGCTCGTTGCGGCGACCTCGGGCGTTTCGATGGCAGATGCCACGCTGTTCTATCTTTCGACTCGCGGTCTCAAAGCCTGCCTGGAGCGCTTTATCTAATTCCAAGCGCTGCCGCTCGCCGCAACTCGGCTGCTAAAATAACCCTGTTACACGCTATCCAACAGGAGGTTCTCTTGCAGAACTCTGATACCCCCAAAGTTTCGCTGCTTATCCCCATCTGCAATGTCGAACGCTACCTGCGCGAGTGCCTCGATTCCGCCGTGGCGCAGACGCTCGAGGACATCGAGATCATTTGCATCAACGACGGCTCGACCGATAGCTCGCCGGATATTATCCGCGAGTACATGGAGCGCGATTCTCGTGTGAAGATGATCGACAAGGCCAATAGTGGCTACGGCGATTCGATGAACCGCGGCCTGGATATGGCTCGCGGCGAGTACGTGGGCATTCTGGAGTCCGATGACTTTATGTTTGAGGATTCGCTCCAAAAGCTGGTCGCCAAGGCCGATGCCGAGCATGCCGATGTCGTAAAGGGCGATTTTTACCTGTATTGGTCTACGCCTAGCGAGCGCCGCGAACCCTTTGGAATCATCGATGAGTACATGACGGGCGCGGCGTATCGTCCTGTCGACCATCCTGGCATTTTCTACCGCAAGCCTTCCATCTGGTCAGCCATCTATCGTCGCACGTTTCTTAACGACAATCAGATTCGGTTCCTCCCCACGCCGGGGGCATCGTATCAGGACGCGGGCTTTAACTTTAAGGTCTGGGCGTGCGCCGAGCGCGCCGCATTTATCTCGGATCCCATCTTGTGCTATCGACAGGACAACGAGAAGAGCTCCGTTAATTCGCCCAACAAGGTGTTTTGTGTGTGCGACGAATATGCTGAGATGCAGCGCTTTTTGGATGAGCGACCCGAACTCAAGGCTCAGCTACAGGGCATTTTAATGCGCATGAAGGTCGATACCTACCGTTGGAACGACGAACGCCTGGTCGAGGAGCTGCGCGAGCAATTTTGGGAGAAGGCATCGCCCGAGCTTAAGGCCGACTGGGTTGCCGGCCGCTTTGATCTGTCGCTGTTTGATCCGCGCGGCGAGACCGACTTGCGCCTGATGGTCAAGTCGCCCCGCGCCTATATCTATTCACGCTTTGACTTTAAAAAGCCAGGCAAGCTTAATACGTTTAAGCACTACTTTAAGATCGGCGGCTTGCCGCTGGTCTGGCGCGTGCTGACGTATCAGCGTACCTACGGCGACAACCCGCATCCCGACGACGTGCCGGCCGCACAGTAGGAGCGCGTGACTATGGCTATCCCTAAGATTTCCGTCGTTGTTCCCATCTATAAGGTAGAGGAGTGCCTGGCTTGGTGCCTGGACTCTCTGCTTGACCAGGACATGCCCGACTGGGAGGGCGTGCTGGTCAACGATGGCTCGCCGGACGGCTCGCGCGATATCGCTGCTGCCTATTGCGAAAAGGATGCACGCTTTACGCTGGTCGATAAGCCCAACGGGGGCCTGTCGAGCGCGCGCAACGCGGGCATCGCTGCATCCATGGCGCCGGTTGTTGCGTTCTTGGACTCCGACGATCGCTTTACACCCGATGCGTGCCGTGTGATCGTCGGCGCCTTTGAGCGTGAGGGCTGCGACGTTTTGACATTTGGGGCGAATCCATATCCGCTCGAGGCGGGGTATCCGTGGCTTAACTATGTGCTGAGCCCACGCGATGTGTCGTTTGAGGGTTATAGCTCCGACCTGCTGTTTAAGGAAGCATCTCGCCCGTTTGCGTGGCGCACTGCCTGCAAGCGCGCGTTCTTGTTGGACAACGGGATTGTGTTTGATGAGAACGTCAAGTATGGCGAGGATCAGGTCTTTGACTTTGCCGTGTATGGTCGCTCGCGCAA
Source organism: uncultured Collinsella sp. (assembly GCA_959606405.1). Taxonomy (GTDB): domain Bacteria; phylum Actinomycetota; class Coriobacteriia; order Coriobacteriales; family Coriobacteriaceae; genus Collinsella. Next base: position 46,366 of record CAUHIY010000001.1, read on the forward strand.
AACCGCGCTTATCTCCAACAAACTGTATGACTACCGCGTGGCGCGCAATGGTTCTCTCATGGACACCATGCGCTACGACGACGAGACACGTCTGCTGGAGCACGTGAAGATTTACTCCGCGGTGCTGGCTGACTGGCAGCGCGACGATCTCGATGTCCGGCATGCCGATGACCTGGCATATTTCCTGTGTGATCTGGTGCTGTACGACGCGCTCAGGTTGCTGGGCTCGGACTGCGGCAAGGTGTTTGCTGCCGTCGCCGCGGCTCTTGCCGGTTCTGCCGTGGGCAGCGATGCTGTGCTCGCACAATGCACTCCTTCTGTTTCTGCTATGGTGCGTGCGGCGCTTACCAGCAAGGCCCCCAATGCCCGTGCATGTAAAAAGCTCATGTTCGATTACGACGTCTTGAGGTTTGGGCGCCTGGGTGCCTGCAAGCGCATGGCGGCGAACGCCCTGGGAAAGCGAGAAGTGTAGATGAGTATCAAGCGTTTGGCACTTTGCCGCAGTCAGGGCCGTCTGTTTGTGCTGCTTCGCTATGTCGGTCAGGATGTCGCCGCGCTTATTGAGCGGGAGGGCTCTCAAGCGTTTGCCCATGCGACGACGAGCGGTTCTTGTGTGCCGTCGCTGGTGCTCCCGGTCGATCATGGCCGTGTGTTGGCGCTTTGCCCTTCCGTTTCCGATTACGAGCGCGAGCTCGCCGTCTTGGTGCTTCCGTTTTTGGATGGTTCCTCAATCGACGTCGCATTTGCGTCCGGTGGCCAAAAGCTTGGCTCCATTCGCCTCGATAGCCGCGTGGCCAAGCTGGAATCCAAGATTAACTACAAAGCAAAGTCTGCGCTGTGTGCGCTTATCCGCGATGCGCAGCGTGGCGAACACTGCGGCCGCTACGAGATCGATGCCATTCGCTATTTGCCGGCAGACGCCGGCGCGGTGTGGCGCTATGAGGTTACGTGGGTGGGGGACTCCAAGTGCACCCCTGAGCTCCAGATTTTCGATGCGCATATGAATGCCATCGATGTCACCGTGCATGTGTTTGAATCGCAGATCGATGTGCCGCAGCAGAACGGATGCCGCGTCAATAAAACGTATTTGAGCGTTGAGATGCCCCAGGATATACGTGATTTTGTCGCGATTGCGGCTGATCCCACGGGCCTAATCCAGAGCGGTTTTTGCGCCATGGATGGTCGCCTGTACAACGGCATGGTCGACGACAGCTGGAACCGCATGAAGGACGCGCGTGCAGACGACGCAGCTTATCGACGTTGGTTTGAACAGCATCGCGCAAAGCCGGCCGATTTGGCGTGCCAGCGTGTCGCTTCGGCGGCCTTTGCCTATAGACCGCTCGTGAGCATTGTGGTGCCGTGCTACAAGACTGATCGGGTCTACCTGCGCGAGCTGCTGGAATCGGTGCTAGCCCAGAGCTATGACAACTGGGAACTGCTGCTCATGGACGCCTCACCCGAATGGGATGCGGTGGCCAATCTTGCGGCGGATGCCAATGACGAGCGCATCCGTCGCATCGGTCTTCCCGGCAACGGCGGCATTGTGGTCAACACCAACGCTGGTATTGAGCAAGCGACGGGCGACTACATCGCGTTCTTGGACCATGACGACATTCTGGAACCGGACGCATTATTCCACTATGTTTTCGCGCTGAATAAGGCTGCCGAGGGCGAGCGTCCCCAGGTCTTGTTCTGCGACGAGGACATGTTCCAGAAAACGGGGGAGTGGGGCCAGCCGGTCTTTAAGACCAAGCTCAACGTCGACCTGCTCTATAGCCATAACTGCGTGACGCATTTCCTGATGGTGGAGAAGGCGCTCATCGATCGTATTGGCATGTCGCCAGAAGACGTCGCGGGCGCTCAGGATTACGACCTGACGCTTCGCTGCCTTGCAGCCGGCGCGCGCTTTGAGCACATTGCGCATGTGCTGTATCACTGGCGCGTGCATCCTGGATCGACCGCCAATGGCTCTGCCGATAGCAAGCCGTATGCTATTGAAGCCGGGCGCCTTGCGCTCCAGCGCCACTTTAACGCGCTGGGCATTTGCGGAACGGTCGAGGAGACCGAGACGCCGTTTGTCTATCGCATGCGCTATATGCTGCCGGAGTCTGCGCCGCTGGTGAGCATAGTGATTCCCACCAAGGATCACATTGAGACGCTCGACGCCTGTGTGATGTCGATCGCCCGGAAGGCAACGTATGACAATTACGAGATCGTTTTGGTGGAGAACAACAGCGAAGTCCCGGAGACGTTTGCGTATTACGAAACCCTGCCGGAGCGCGTGGCTGCAGCATCCGAAGGCAAGGGCATCGCACGCGTTGTGTACTGGCCGGGCGAGTTCAATTACTCCCAGATCATCAACTTTGGTGTTGAGCATGCCAAGGGCGATTACCTGCTGCTGCTCAACAACGATACCGAGGTCATAAGCCCTGACTTTATTGAAGAGATGATGGGGTACCTGCAGCGTCCCGATGCGGGCGTGGTGGGCGCCAAGCTCTACTTTGCCGATCATCTGGTGCAGCATGCCGGCATTTTGGTTGGTGTGCGTGGCGCACTTGCCCATGCCAACCAGGA
>CAUHIY010000002.1:0-42728 GCA_959606405.1 uncultured Collinsella sp.
TTAGTGCCCTCGGATTGGGTCATAGTGTCTGTCCGCGCCAAAACATCGGCGTTGTTATGGGTGGTCATTGGGGACGTTCTTAAATGACTAGTCGAAAGGGACGCTCTTGCACCAAATTTGCCGGACCGCACCGGGCTTGCCCTTTACTTTACCGAGATAAAGTGAACGCGCAGATTCGTAACCCACTCGCAACCGTTCTATGGCACGATATTGAACGAATGTATGCTATGCGCCCAAATCTTTTGGGCAGAGTGGGAGACAGTATGGTCAAGCTGTACGAGGACGGCATCTACCTGCGCGGCGGCAGCGAGGTTGTGCCTGCGGCCGAGGCTGCCGAGCGCGGTATTACGCAGACACCCGAGGACGCCAAGCGTGGCACCATCGCGTATTCGATCCTTCAGGCGCACAATACGTCTGGCGACCCAGAGGCGCTCAAGATTCGCTTCGACGCCATGGCGAGCCACGACATCACCTTTGTTGGCATCATCCAGACGGCGCGCGCCTCGGGCATGGAGCAGTTCCCGCTGCCCTACGTGCTCACCAACTGCCACAACTCGCTGTGCGCCGTGGGCGGCACCATCAACGAGGACGACCACGTCTTTGGCCTTTCCGCTGCTAAGAAGTACGGTGGCATCTTCGTCCCGCCGCACATCGCCGTCATCCACTCCTTTATGCGCGAGAACTTCGCCGGTTGCGGCAAGATGATCCTGGGTTCCGACTCGCATACCCGCTACGGTGCTCTGGGCACCATGGCTGTGGGCGAGGGCGGCGGCGAGCTGGCCAAGCAGCTGCTGCGCGACACCTACGACGTTGCCTATCCCGGCGTCGTTGCCATCTACCTCACGGGCGCCCCGCGTCCCGGCGTCGGCCCGCACGATGTGGCGCTCGCCATCATCCGCGCCGTCTTTGCCAAGGGCTACGTCAAGAACAAGGTCATGGAGTTTGTGGGCCCGGGCATCGCGAGCATGACGACCGATTACCGCAACGGCGTTGACGTCATGACCACCGAGACCACCTGCCTGTCGAGCATCTGGGCTACCGACGAGGACACGCACGCGTTTTTGACCATGCACGGCCGCGGCGACGACTACCGCGAGCTCAAGCCCGCCGATGTTGCCTACTACGACGGCTGCGTCGAGGTAGACCTGTCGAGCATCAAGCCCATGATCGCGCTGCCGTTCCATCCTTCCAACGGCTTTGAGATCGAGGAGCTCAACGAGAACCTCGAGGACATCCTGCATGAGGTCGAGCTCGAGGCCGCCAAGATCGGCGAGGGCAAGACGCACTTTAGCCTGCTCGACAAGATCGTCGACGGCAAGCTGCACGTGCAGCAGGGCGTTATCGCCGGCTGCTCGGGCGGCAACTACGACTCCGTGGTCCAGGCTGCCCGCGTGCTCAAGGGCGCCAACACCGGCTGCGGCGAGTTTTCGCTGTCGGTCTATCCCACAAGCCAGCCCGTGGCACTCGAGCTTACACGCCGCGGCTATATCTACGACCTCATGGAGGCCGGTGCGATCGTGCGCACGGCGTTCTGCGGTCCGTGCTTTGGCGCCGGCGACACGCCCGCCAACAACGGCCTGTCCATCCGCCACACCACGCGCAACTTCCCCAACCGCGAGGGTTCCAAGCCGGGCAATGGCCAGCTGAGCGCCGTGGCCCTGATGGACGCCCGGTCCATTGCGGCGACGGCTGCCAACGGCGGCGTCCTGACGCCGGCGACCGACCTGCCCGAGGAGACTTGGGACGAGACCTGCGAGTACACCTTCGACGACGCGCCGTACAAAAAGCGCGTGTACTGGGGCTTTGGCAAGGCGAAGCCTGCCGACGAGCTGGTCGAAGGCCCCAACATCAAGCCGTGGCCCGCGATGGAGCCCCTCGGCGACGACATCCTGCTCAAGGTGTGCTCCAAGATCATGGACCCGGTCACCACGACTGACGAGCTCATTCCTTCGGGCGAGACGAGCTCCTTCCGCTCCAACCCGCTGGGCCTGGCCGAGTTTACGCTCAGCCGCCGCGATCCGGCCTACGTGGGCCGTTCCAAGGAGGTTGACGCGGTGGAAAAGCGCCGCGTTGCCGGCGAAGCGGCAGGCGACCTGGCGGCGCTCGATGCCGAGCTTGCCGGCGTGTTTGAGGCGCTGGTCGGCGCGGGTGTCGCGGCCGATGCCAAGGCGACCGAGTACGGCTCCATGCTCTATGCCAAGAAGCCCGGTGACGGTTCTGCCCGCGAGCAGGCCGCGAGCTGCCAGCGCGTAATTGGCGGCCTGGCCAACATCGTTCACGAGTACGCCACCAAGCGCTATCGCTCCAACGTGATGAACTGGGGCATGGTGCCCTTCCAGATGGAGGCGGAGCCCAACTTTGAGGTGGGCGACTACGTCTTTGTGCCGGGGATTCGTGCCGTGCTCGATAGTGACCTAAAGGACATCGCCGCCTACGTAGTGCGCGCCGACGGCGCGGTCGAGCAGATTGAGCTCTACATTGCCGATATGACGGCAGAGGAGCGTGCCATCGTCAAGGCCGGCTGCCTGATCAACTACAACAAGTTCAAGGCCGCTGCCGAGTAACGCACTTAATTGTCCGCCCGGGGCTTACCCTTTCCCGCCCGCTCACGCGCTTCGCGAGGGTCGCGTTCGGGAAAGGGTAAGCCCCGGGCTACATTTCTGCGTTCTCGTTGGGTCTTGAGGGACGCTAATAAATAGACTTGCTTGATGCCGCCTCTGTTATCGGGGCGGCTTCTTTTGTCGAAAACCACCATGAAGGGGTAGGCGCCTTTGCGGTGGTTCCGTTTGTCTCGACCTGTAACATCTGGGCCCCTATTTGACGAGCGGTTGTTACAGATTGAGACAAACGATCGCCGCCGATCATTTCATCTCAATCTGTAACATCTAGGATCGAAAAGGGCCGCTAGATGTTACAGATCGAGACAGTGGAACATCGGAGCCGAAACCACCACAAAGGTGCCTGCCCGGCGGGTCCTTATTTCGATGGGGTCCAGGTTATTTCATCGTCAAATAGCCAAGTGCGTGCCGAGCCACTGTTGCGCGCTGTCTGCGGATCGGGCTCGCAGGTTTGTTCGTAGGCATCCTCGGTACACCGATCCATAAAATCGACGACTGCCGTCTGGTCGCCCTCCATGACGTAGATTACGTCGCCATCCGAGATATAGACCCCCGGTCCTTCATTGTCCACGCAGCCGGGGTCGTATGAGACGTTGCACAATTTGCTCCCGTTTGCCGCATCGAGCTCAAGGGTCGAATGATACCCGCCAACCATTTGGCCGTTCTTGGCTCGATATGTTGCGGCGCCGTACCACCGCTTAAACGTCTTGCCTTTGAGTAAACTGGTTGCCTTACCGATAAGCTGCTCATCTTGGGTATAGCGCGTGGCTCCAAGTTCGATTCGGGGATAGTTACTGACCCCAAGCGCTGCGGGCGTACCGTCGAAATCGACGGTGATCGAATCGGGTTTGACGATATCGGTGAGGATTTCGATGGGGTAGCTTACGGTTTCAACCGCCGCCTGCGTTGCCGAGGCAGGGAGAAATGCGAGATAGATAATTCCTACGCCGACTGCGGTAATCGCAAACGCTAAGACGAGCAGGCCGATATAGGTGGAGCGTTTCACGGCGGGTACCTCGCAAACAGTATGCATTCATTAAGATAAGTGATACCAGCTTACGACAATATTCAAAAGAAAGCGATCGGTCGAAATGACGGGGCGAAAAGGCCCTATTGGGCTTCGATTTGACCTCTAATAGGAATATTTGCCCCACTCATTCTGGGCGAGAGGTCAATAATTCAGTTCACGAGTCTTGAGCGATACTATTCTCACTAAACTCACTATTTTCACAGTAAGCACTATAAATACGATAGGGAGGACGACGAGAACGTTGTGACGTGCGATAGCTAAGCCGTTTAAGCCGGACTCTGACCTTGAATCTCCGCCTCTATCTGTGCGAACGGGCTATTGTCGGTTCTCGATTCCATCGCTGCGTTTTCGTTGGGTCTTGAGGGACGCTAATAAATAGGCTTGCTTGATGCCGCCTCTGTTATCGGGGCGGCTTCTTTTTGTCGAAAACCGCCACAAAGGGGACAGGCACCTTTGTGGCGGTGGGGACGAGCTCGATGTTGTTGTGATCGTTGAGCGGCATGTTAATGGGCACCTCTACAGAATTTCATCTGGGCTGGCGGGTTTGGTTGTTTTGGGGATGCCGAGTTTGGATGACGCGAAATCGTCAACATTGTCCTTAATTCCGTCTTTGGTGTAGACAGTGACCATATAGGTGCTGTGTCCGAATTCGCCCTTGTCGCGTGTTGCCCAGGCATCCCAGTAGGCGGCCCCGTTTCGCCCTTTGATTTTTCCGACACGGCGGAGTTCTGTTCGCTTTAATTTCTGGTTGCTATAGATGGTTCGACCGGCTTCCGCGGTGAGCCCGCACTGTCCAAGCAGCTTGTCGAGGACTTGGTTCATGTGGCGCTCATCGGTGTTTGGTGCGTAGTCGTAGGCGAGGGTGATGGAGTCAAGGGGCTGGTCGTCGATCAGATAATTCATTGTCTGAGGTTCGAGGCAGAAATAAGGAGAGCATCCGTCGACCTTGCCGAGCAACGGTAACTTGGACTGCCAACTTCCGGTGGGAATTGCATATTCGTAGAACACGCCACGGCAGACAAAGGAGAGCGAGGTGGCACGCGAGCCGGCGTCGATCATCCCGCAAAGATCGAAGGGCGAGGCGATACCAAAAGAAAAGGGCGTGATGACGATAAGGAAGAGCATCACGATGGGTATGGCGAGAATGGCGATGACGTTGCGACCGGTGGAATGAGACGGCTTCATATGCGCTCCTCGAGACAAAGAGCTGTTGAGGATAGGCAGAAATGGATATGTTCAGAGAACAATTCAAGTTTAATCTCATGGCGTGAGATGGTCGACCGTTAGCGTCGAAAACCACCACAAAGGTGCCTGTCCCCTTTGTGGTGGTGAGGAGCGCGCGGCTTCTTTTGGTAATAGTGTTAGCTGGCGGTATCATTAGTGCAGGTGGCGAAGGTTTGCATTGTGGGGTGTTTTGCCGTGAGCCGTTCTGCCCGTATTGGATTGATTGTCTTGGCGCTTGCGATCGCTGTGGTTGGCGCGGGCGCTGTCGGTATGGCATTTCTACCTGCTGCGGTGACGGAGCCGGTGGTCAAGCCTGTGACTCAATCTGTCGAACTTCTGACCGGCGACGACAAGCCTGAGACCATTACCGTTGATTTTGATGAGCAACCGGCTGCGCTGGGCATTAGTAATTATCCACGCATTCAGCTTGGGGCTATGCGCTATACCACGGATTCTGGTCTGATCGACAGGGCGTCCGAGCTGCTCAAGGGCAAAATCTTTAAGCGCTGGTATGGATATGCGTCCTATCGGGCAAAAGCGAACGACATGGTTGGCGGATGCCACTCTTCCATCGAGCTGGACACTGCAAACGGCGCAAAGTTATGTGATGTCTCGTACGATCCGGGCTACGAGGACAATGAGGGTCCGGGCATCTACATCATGGACGGCGATGTCGCCTATGTCATGGAGGGCGACCAGACCGAGCTCAACGATTTTATGGGCCAGTGTATCCAAGATGCCTATAAACAGACCTGCTTGCCTGACCCGCAGGCTGCACGCGATAGTGGGTCTGCCCGTACATGGCTGTTCGAGGATGAGATGCCCTGGACCGTCGAATCGGGAAGTACGGGTCCGGCGAAGGAGTAGAGACCGCGACCACCACAAAGGTGTCTGTCCCCTTTGTGGTGGTTTGCATGTCGTGGGAACACTCAGAAAATCTTATATATAGAGACTTAGATTTATGTATAAGATCGCACAAAGCTGGCAACAATACTTCTCGAACAACGTGAAGCCGCCCCGTAGGGCGGCCGCCCCAAGAGAGGTGATTCCATGAGAATCGATAAGCTAGCAATGACGTCGCGCGAGGCGTTGCAGACCGCCATGAGCACGGCTGCCGATGCGCAGGCCGGCGCGGTGGAGCCGATTCACCTGCTGTCTGCCCTGCTCGGTGCCGGCGAGCGCAATATCTCCGTGATCATCGAGCGCATCGGCGCTGATCCGGCCCAGCTCGCACGCTCCACGCAGGATGCCGTCGACCGCGCGCCCAAGGTTTCGGGCGAGGGTCAGCAGATGGGCCTGTCCAACGAGCTCGTCCGCGTCATCGAGAAGGCCGAGAAGAAGGCCACCAAGATGGGCGACAGCTTTGTGGTGACCGAGCATCTGCTGATGGCGCTTGCCGAGGACAAGGGCGAGGCGGGCCGTGTGCTGCGCGACGCCGGCGTCACCAAGGAGCGCATCGAGCAGGTCTACGAGGAGCTGCGCGGCGATGACCGCGTGACGTCCGCCGAGGACAAGACCCAGTTTGAGGCGCTGGAACAGTACGGCCGCAATATCTGCGACCTTGCCCGCGCCGGCAAGCTCGACCCGGTCATTGGCCGTACCGACGAGATCCGTCGCACCATTCAGGTCCTGTCCCGCCGCACCAAGAACAACCCCGTGCTCATCGGCGAGCCGGGTGTCGGCAAGACGGCCATCGTCGAGGGCATCGCCCAGCGTATCGTGGCCGGCGACGTGCCGAGTACCCTGCGCGACCGCGACCTTATCGAGCTCGACATGAGCGCGCTGGTCGCCGGCGCTAAGTACCGCGGCGAGTTCGAGGACCGCTTGAAGGCTGTGCTCAAGGAGGTACAGAAGTCCGAAGGCAAGGTCATCCTGTTCATCGATGAGCTCCACACCATCGTGGGCGCTGGTGCCACCGAGGGCTCCATGGACGCCGGCAACATCCTCAAGCCGGCGCTTGCCCGTGGCGACTTGCACGCGATCGGCGCGACCACGCTCGACGAGTATCGCAAGTACATCGAGAAGGACGCGGCGCTCGCCCGTCGTTTCCAGACCGTTATGGTGAGCGAGCCTACCGTCGAGGACACCATCTCGATCCTGCGTGGCCTCAAGGAGAAGTACGAGATCTTCCACGGTGTGCACATCACCGATAGCGCGCTCGTGGCCGCTGCTGACCTCTCCGATCGCTATATCGCCGACCGCTTTCTGCCCGACAAGGCCATCGACCTGGTCGATGAGGCCGCAAGCCGCCTGCGCATGGAACTCGACAGCATGCCGGTCGAGATTGACGCCACCACGCGTCAGCTCACCCAGCTGCAGATCGAGGAGCAGGCGCTCATGAAGGAGACCGACGACGCCTCCAAGGAGCGTCTGGAGGCCCTGCGCCAAGAGATCGCCGAGGTCCAAGAAAAGCTCAACGTGCAAAAGGCCGGCTGGCTCAACCAGAAGAACGCCATCGACCACGTGCAGGAGCTTAAGGGACAGCTCGACGAGGCCAGAAGCGAAGAGGAGCGCGCGACGCGCAACGGCGACCTGGGCCGTGCGTCCGAGCTGCGCTACTCCGTGATTCCGGGTCTGCAGCAGCAGATTCAGGATTCCGAGGCTGCGCTCGAGGCACAAAAGCAGAAGGACGGCGAGGGTCTCAACGAGCAGGTGACCTCCGATGAGATCGCCGAGGTCGTGAGTGCCTGGACCGGCGTGCCCGTGTCCAAGATGATGCAGGGCGAGCTCGACAAGCTGAAGGGCCTGGAGGGTGAGCTGCATAAGCGCGTCATCGGCCAGGACGAGGCCGTCTCCGCCGTCGCCGCGGCTGTGCGCCGCAGCCGTGCGGGCCTCTCCGATCCGGACAAGCCCATCGGCAGCTTCTTCTTCCTGGGCCCCACCGGCGTGGGCAAGACCGAGCTCGCCAAGGCACTTGCCGAGTGCCTGTTCGACGACGAGCGCGCGCTCGTGCGTATCGACATGTCCGAGTACATGGAGAAGTTCAGCGTCCAGCGTCTGATCGGTGCGCCCCCAGGATACGTGGGTTACGACGAGGGCGGCCAGCTCACTGAGGCCGTGCGCCGTCGTCCGTACTCCGTGATCTTGCTCGACGAGATGGAGAAGGCTCATCCTGATGTCTTCAACGTGCTGCTGCAGGTGCTCGACGACGGCCGTCTGACCGATGGCCAGGGTCGCCAGGTGTCCTTCAAGAACACGATTATCATCATGACGTCCAACGTGGGCTCCAAGGCCATCGCCGATCTGTCCGGTAAGGACGAGGAGGAGATGCGCCATCAGGTCGACGCCGCCATGGCTCAGACCTTCCGCCCCGAGTTCCTCAACCGTATCGACGATATCGTGGTGTTCCATCCGCTCGGCATGGCGCAGATCGAGAAGATTGTCGACATCCAGCTTGCCGACGTTCGCGCACGCCTGGCCAAGGAGCGCATGACGCTTGCCATCACCCCGGCGGCCAAGCAGATGCTCGCCGTGGGTGGCCTGGACCCCGTGTTCGGTGCCCGTCCGCTCAAGCGCCTGGTTCAGCGCGAGGTCGTGGATGCCATCGCCGCCGCTATCATCGACGGCACGGTGCGCGAGGGCGATCAGGTGACGGTCGATGCCGACAAGGACGGCGGCTTTACCGTCGTGTGCGACAACACGCCGGCGGCCACCTACGAGGTCCCCGACGCCGAGTAGGTTTTGGGCCATGCCTTAAAATCTACCAGCCGTCTCTAAACGCCAAGGGCGGCGGATCCAATTGGGTCCGCCGCCCTTTTTCGTGCGACAATCGATGATATTGAACGGATGCGATGCGAGGAGCTATGCAGATGAAAGACGAGATCAAGACAAGCGCGCCGGCGACCGATGCCGCACCCGCCGCACCCAAGCCTGTGCCTAAGCCGGCGCCCAAGCCGCGCGACCCCTACATCCGTGCCGAGAACGAGGACGATGACGGCTACGATCCCTACAGCGATCGCCGCCCCGAGCGCGAGCCGCTGTTCGAAGCGGACCCGTGGCGCTAGTTGCATCAAGTAGCTAATTTGGCGATGATTTCCTGGGACGGGGTAGTCAAAAAAGTCCCGTCCCAAATCGACTGTCCAGGGAGTCGCATTCGAGCTTGGTTGCCCTCTCAGCCACTCGGCATCCTTCGAGCAGTAATAGTGAAAAAACTTGCTTAAGTGTTAATCAAGTCAGACATAATCTTGATCTCTAATTAATCAAGAATCGCTATAATTTTGATTAGCTAGAGAGCAAGATTGGAGAATCATGGCATTCAACGACTTGATCGCCCAGAAAATAAAGGACTTTGAACAGCAGGGGGTTCCGCAGGTCTTTGAGCGAGACCTTGATCTAGGAAACCCACAGGAGCCAAAGCGCGACAACATCGTAAATGTGATTGTGGGGGCCCGCCGTTGTGGAAAGACGTATCGCCTGTATCAGGAGATGCGGCGGCTTCAGAGCCGGGGCGTCGAGCTTGACCGGATGCTTTACTTCAATTTTGAGGATGAGCGCTTGCGCCCGTATGAGCCATCGCTGCTGGCGGACGTGCTCGACACGTTCTATGCGCTGTATCCTGTTGCTCGAACCGAGGGCGCTTACATTTTCTTTGACGAGATCCAGGAAATTCCCGAATGGGGTGCGTTTCTGCGGCGTGTAGTCGATACGGAGAAAGCGACCGTCTATGTGACGGGATCTTCTTCTAAGATGCTGTCCTCAGAACTTAAGAGCGAGTTCAGGGGTCGTTCTCTTGTGCGAGAGCTTTTTCCGTTGAGTTTTTCGGAATACGTTCGATATAAGACGGGGAGCGTTCTCGAGTCAGATGCGACCTTTTCCCCGAGCGATGCAGCGCTGCTTCGACATCATCTGATCGGGTATCTTGAACGAGGGGGATTCATCGCGACACTTGAGCAGACGCCTGCAGACGCGATTCAGCTGCTACAGGAATATGCTTCGCGAACGGTCGCCATGGACGTCGTTGAACGTTACGACGTCAAGAACCCTCGCCTGGCATCGCTGTTCTTGACGCGGTGTATGGCATCTTCGGGACGAGAGCTGTCAGTGAACAAAGTGTACAACGAGTTCAAGAGCAGACAGATACCCGTCAGTCGTAATTCGCTCAGCGACTTACTTGAGTATTATGAGGACGCCTACCTGTTATTTTCTGTGCCGGAGTTCACGCGTTCACTGGCAAATAACATGCGGTCTGCGTCTAAGGTCTACGCTGTCGACCCTGCGATGTTTGGAGCATTCTCTCCCGCATCGGCATTGGACCAGGGCCAGAGGCTCGAGACCGCAGTGTTCAATGCGCTAAGAAGAAGGACTCCCGCGGTGAGGACCGGCTCGGTCTGCCGCCTGCTAATCAAAGAGAAGAGCAAAAGCCATGAGGTGGACTTTGTGGCTGGGGATGCGCTTCTCATGCGGGCTTATAGCCTGATTCAGGTGAGTGCGGATATGGCAAGTGAGAAAACGCGCGAGCGCGAAATCGCCGCGCTTGATGCCTCGATGGCCCAGTTTGATCTTGGCGAGTCGGCAATCGTTACCATGGATGAACAGACCGATATTCCATGCGAGCACGGTGTGGTACACGTTATGCCCGCATGGAAGTGGCTCCTTGCCTAATCATCTATGGGCCTGTGGGGTCAGGACCTCCTGGCTCCTTCATCACGGTTGGGGAGCACCTTGCTGCGCCAGGCTAGTCCTGGGCTTTGATACTCGGCAGCAGGATCTGCGCGAGGTAGTCGGTTTCGAGCTTAGTGGCACCATCGGCCTTGCCGTCTTTACCCACCAGGTCGTTCTTGATCTGGCTATACGTATAGCGGTTGCCGGTCGTCAGCTCGACAAGCTCAATGGCCGTATCCATGGGGTAGGTCGACACGGGATTCTGCGTCCGCCCGTTGATGGTCTGGGGCACCACGTACGGATAGACGGGGCCGCTGGCGTAGACGGTATAACCGTTGCCTAGATTGGCCGCACCCAAAACCGTATCGCCTTCATCGGGCGTAAAGCTCTCGCCCTCGCGCACCGCGACGAGCGTCACGAGCGGCGTATTGGCGTCGTCGCCCAGATAGATGCATAGCGTGCTTCCGTTTTGCCAAGTTGCGACCTTGCCGTACCACTCGACGGGAATATCGAGCTGGTAGAGGTCGGTTGCCTTGTGGCGAGCGTCAGCATCACGGGACGCCTGTGCCTTTTGCGCGCTCACGGCATTGACGGCGGCGTCGCGCCGCGCGGTTGCTGCCTGCTGGAGCACTTTGGCAGCCGCGGCGGAGCTCGCACCGCCCTCCTCGGCATACTTGGCGGCGGCATCGATCTGGTCGTCAGTCACCGTGTCGGCCGAAGGCACCTTGAGCTTAAAGGTGGCCTGGGCACTTAAATCCTGTCCATCGCTCTTAACGGTGACCTGCGTCTTGGTGGTCGGGACGGTATAGATGGTGCCGTCGGCCGCGATGGGGGAGGCAGCGATGGAGAGCGTGTAATCGCCGGGCAGCAGTTTGATGCCGCGGCCGTGCTCGTCAACATAGAGCGTTTCGCTCACGGAGGAGCCGTCAGAATCCTGACCGCTCACCTGTACGGGAATCTTGGAGCCAGTGGAACAGTCGAGGCCCGCGGCATGCATGCCAATCTGCACCGACATCATCGTGTGGGCATTGGCGGCGACAGCGGCAGCCTGCTCTTGCTGATATCCGTTCCAGGCAGCATAGCCTGCACCGCCGGCGACGAGCGCGACGGCCACGACACCGGCGACCATCAGATTGCGGCGCTTGGGCGACATCTTGCGATGGCGGACCTCGGCCTCGCGTGCCGAGGGAACGGACGGCAGGGGTATATCGCCCATGGCGATGGTCTCGTCCACGGCTGGTGCGGAACCCAGGCCAGGAAGCTCGCGAGTCAGCGAATCCTCGGCCGGCAAGCTGTCGAGCAAGACGGTTTCCTCGCCCGTGTCGGATTCGGGCTGGTTGCCGGCCTCGCTTTCGGTGCCTTCGTGATCTGCCTCATCCTCGGCAGGCTCAACGTCGCCTGCATCCTGATTATCGGATTGCGCCTCGGTTTCCGGCTCATCCTGCACATCAACGCCCGAATCGTCAAACGCAATCTCATCGAGTGAAATCCGGTCTAAGCTCTCCAAGGCCTCAGCGCAAGCTTCTGCATCTTGGGCCGCATCCTCTTGGCCCATCGTCTCATCATTCATACATCCCCCAAGCTCAATATCGGGACAACACTGTACCCAAAAATGGAGCCATATAAAGCGCGTGCGAAATATAAGATCCGATTTAACCTGAGCGCATCGTTCGGCCGCATCCTCGCGGCGGCAAAAGGCCCCCGGAACGCGAACGAATCACATTCCGGGGGCTCTACAATGCGTTGAGTTGCGCGGAGCCGGCTATGCTGCTTCGTGTTCAAGCGATGTCTGCGCCGGGCGCGTTACTCGGCGTGTGCGTAATCCACCTTGGCGCGGCGAGCGGTAGCCTTCTCCCAATCGCTGGTGCCCTCAAAGACATCCTGCTTGTAGGGATTGCGGCCGAGCTTCTTGGCGCGGTAGGCGATGTAGATGATCGCGGCGACGTTGGCGACCAGTGCGGCGATCGAGACCGCGGTAGCGGCGCCGGGGTCGAGCGTGGAGTGGGTCACAAAGATGGACTCCTCCTGGAAGTAGGGGAATACCTGGGCAAACATGCACCAAATAGCCAGCGTAAAGGCGCGGTTCTGGATCCAGCCGCCCTTGTTCCAGATAAAGGCGGCGACGGTGGGCGCCAGCAGCAGCGCAAAGCCGCAGAACCAGGAGTGGGTGGGCAGGCAGTTGTAGGTGTAGCAGAAGTTCCAGATATCGTAGGCGATGATGTAGACCCAGGTCATGTCGGGCCACAGCATATCGGTCTGATCCTCGGAGGCGTAGACGCTCCACCAACCGGTCATGCAGAAGATGTTGATGAGACCGGCGATGCCGTTGAACACGTTGTTCCAGCCGGCCAGCTGCGTAGCACCTTCGGAGGTGACCCAGGTGGACTCGCCCAGGACAAAGAAGTGATAGGCGCTCTCAAAGTCGGATACGACGGCGATCATGATGTTGATGGCGACGATCACAAACGGCCATGCGCGGAACCAATGCGCCTTGCCGATCTTTCCCCACTGGTACTTAATGGCAATGAAGCCCCAGCAACCGGCGAGCGCCGCGTATACCTTGGCGTAGTGGAACCAGCCGTTCTGGTACACATGGGTGGGGTTGGTGAGCGCCCACTCGGCGCCTTGCGAAACGCCCACGGCGATGGCGACGCAGTAGATGGTCATGGCCAGCGGAGCCACGCCAAAGATGATTGCCGCGCCCAGCTTGGTGCGGCGGCCGACTTCGTTGAGCACGATCAGGCCAATAAAGACCATGGCCCAGCCGGCCCAGTGGATAAGGGTATCGCTACCCCAAACATCGAACAGCATGCTGCTCTCCTTTCACACGCCCGCGGCCCCTCTTCTGATCGCGGGCAGTTTGGCCAAATGTCGTCAGTTCTGGGGCTTGCGCTCCGGATACTTGGCGGTATAGCCCTCGATGTGGAGTGTCGAGGCGATGATTTCCTTGACCGTTTCGTCGGGCACATCGGGGTGCGTGCGGATATACATCAAAAGGCCCATGATGAGGGTGTAGAACGTCTCGTAGACATGGTCGATGCGTAGCTCATGATGGGCGACAAAATCCACTACGGTGGTGTCGCAGATATACTGCGCCACGCGCTGGACCACGTTGTGCAAAAAGCCGCCGTAGAGCGCGCCGCTGCTCGAGGTAAGCGTGCTCGGCAGCTCGTGGCCGCTGGCGACCAGGCGCTTAAAGAGCGGGGCGACGGTGTCGAGCGCGCCCTCGATATCACCGACGGTGCGGTCGGCGTTCCACCGCTCGAGTTCGGAGATAAAGTCGTCGATCGCCTCGTCCATAACAGCGGTGACGGCGGCGTCCATGTCGGCGAAGTAGTGGTAGAACAATGAACGCGTGCAGCCGGCTCGCTTGGTCACGGCCGATACCGATAGGTGGGACACGCCCAGCTCGGAGCTTACGGTGCGCACGGCATCGAGGATCTCGCGACGGCGTTCGTCGCCCGTCAGGCGCTTTGCCGCGCTATCGGATGCGGGGACGGCATCGACCACAGAGGTACCTGCTGTGTTATTGCCCATGTTTTGCCGCCTTTCATCCTCTTTTGCCTGACCGTTCGCCTAACAGTCTTGAATATTGTTGACGGTTCGTCAATACTATTTTTGACACAATGTCAACAATGGCGGGTGAACGGCATGGGGGCATGTCCGGCCTGCAAAAAAAGAGGGGCGCTGCGGTCCCGCCGGGCTGCGGCAAGAGAAGGGACAACCATGATTCTCAACGGACCGGGGATTAGTTACACCGAGCCCGACATCGGTTCGGAGTTCGTGCCGCCGCTGCCGGAGCATCCGCGCGAGGCCATCGTCAAGCTGTGCGAGCACTGCACCAACCGTCTGCTGCATCGCGACGAGCTGCTGGGCTACGAGTACTGGTCGTTTGCCGAGGCCGCAACCGACGAGCAGGCCGAAGTGCTCTGCAAGATGAAGATGCGCCGTCCCTATACGCTGCCCGAGATGGTCAAGCTCACCGGCATGCCCGAAGCCGATATCGAGAAGATGCTCGACGACATGAGCTACACGGGTCTGCTCGAGTACAACTGGGAAAACCCCGAGCGCGCCAAGCAATGGGTGTTGCCCATGCTGGTGCCGGGTTCTGCCGAGTTCCTCAACATGCGCGTGAGCCAGCTCGAGGAGCACCCGGTCTATGCCAAGTTCTTTGAGCAGGCGTCCAAGGGACCGCTGTCCAAGGCCACGCCGATGGTGCCGCCCGGAGGCGCCGGCATCGGCATGCACGTCATTCCGGTCGAGAAGGCCATCGACGCCGCGAGCACCTCGGTGCCGATCGAGCATATCGAGCATTGGCTCGACAAATACGATGGCAAATATGCCGCCAGCACCTGCAGCTGCCGCGCGAGCCGTCGCGTGATGGGTGAGGGCTGCGCCGACGACCCGGCCGATTGGTGCATCGCCGTGGGCGATATGGCCGACTACGTGGTTGAGACCGATCGTGGCCATTACGTGACCCGCGACGAGGTTTACGACATCTTGCGCCAGGCCGAGGACAACGGCTTTGTGCACCAGATCACCAATATCGACGGCGAGAACAAGATCTTCGCCATCTGCAACTGCAACGTCAACGTGTGCTACGCCCTGCGCACCTCGCAGCTGTTCAACACGCCCAACCTGTCGCGCTCGGCCTATGTCGCTAAGGTCGAGAAGGACAAGTGCGTGGCCTGCGGTCGCTGCGTCGAGGTGTGTCCGGCCGGCGCCGCCAAGCTGGGCCAGAAGCTCTGCAGCAAAAAGGCCGGCGGACAGGTGCCCGAGTATCCGCGCCAGGAGCTGCCCGATGCCACCAAGTGGGACCACACCAAGTGGTCGCCTAACTACCGCAACGACAACCGCATCGAGACGCATGAGTCCGGCACCGCTCCCTGCAAGACGGCCTGCCCCGCGCACGTTGCCGTTCAGGGCTATTTGAAGCTCGCGGCTCAGGGTCGCTATGACGAGGCGCTGGCACTCATTAAGCGCGAGAACCCGCTGCCCGCTATCTGCGGCCGTGTGTGCAACCGCCGCTGCGAGGACGCCTGCACCCGCGGCCGTGTGGACGCCGCCGTGGCCATCGACGAGGTCAAGAAGTTCATCGCCCAGCGCGATCTGGATGCCGCGACCCGCTACGTCCCGCCCGTGGTGACGCCGACGCGCGCTGGCGGCTTTGATCAGAAGATCGCCATCATCGGTGCCGGTCCGGCCGGCCTGTCCTGCGCTTTCTATCTGGCCGAGAAGGGCTACAAGCCCGTCGTCTTCGAGAAAAACGAGCGCCCGGGCGGCATGCTCACCTACGGCATTCCCAGCTTTAAGCTGCAGAAGGACGTCATTGAGGCCGAGGTCGAGATCATTCGCCTGATGGGTGCCGAGTTCCGCTATGGCGTGGAGGTCGGTCGTGATGTGACGCTCGACGAGCTGCGCGCGCAGGGCTTTAAGGCCTTTTACGTGGCCATCGGCTGCCAGGGCGGCCGCCTTGCCGGTATTCCGGGCGAGGATGCCGTGGACGTGACCGTGGCCGTCGACTTCCTTCGCGAGGTTAACAGCGGCAAGATCGATACCCTGTCCGGCCGCACCATTGTGGTGGGCGGCGGCAACGTGGCCATCGACGTTGCCCGCAACGCCTGCCGTCTGGGCTCTGGGCACGTTGAGATGTTCTGCCTGGAGAGCGAGGTCCAGATGCCCGCCAGCGAGGAAGAACGTCGCGAGGCCGTTGAGGACGGCGCTCACATCAGCTGCGGCTGGGGCCCCAAGGAGATTCACCTGGACGAGGCCGGTCGTGTGTGCGGTATCACCTTCAAGCGCTGCACGCGTGTCTTTGACGACGAGGGCCGTTTTGCGCCCGAGTACGACGAGAACGATCTGCGCCGTGTCGATGCCGACCGTGTCGTCATGTCGATTGGCCAGTCCATTGTGTGGGGCGACCTGCTGGCTGGCTCCAAGGTGGAGCTCGGCCGCGGCCAGGGCGCCCTTGCCGATCCCCAGACTTACCAGACCGCCGAACCCGACATCTTTGTGGGTGGTGACGTCTACACTGGCCCCAGCTTTGCCATCGACGCTATCGCCGCCGGCCACGAGGCCGCGGTGTCCATCCATCGCTTTGTGCAGCCGGGCTCCGCGCTCACCATCGGCCGCAATCAGCGCCGCTACACCGCGCTCGACCGCGACGACGTTGTGCTCGAGAGCTACGACAACGCGAGCCGCGAGGTTGCCCACGTGGACCGCGAGCGCGAGAAGGCTGCGCCGTTTAGCGAGTACGTCGAGACCTTTACCGAAGAGCAGGTGCGCGCCGAGACCGCCCGTTGCCTGGGTTGCGGTGCCTCGATCGTCGACCCCAACAAGTGCATCGGCTGCGGCCTGTGCACCACCAAGTGCGCGTTCGACGCCATCCATCTGGATCGCGACCGCCCCGAGTGCTCCACGATGGTCAAATACGAGCAAAAGCTCCCAAGCCTCGGCAAGTACGCTCTAAAGCGTGCCATCAAGATTAAATTTGGTCGTAAATAGGTAGCCATGGCGGGTAAGGGGACGGCGCAGACTAGATCTCGTCGTCCCCTTGCTTTGAGTTTGCATCGAATCAACCTCTGCAGAAAGGGTTTCGCCTTGCATGAATTGGGAATCGTCTATCACATCATTCGCGATGTCGAGAACGTGGCGCGCGCCAATGGCGTGCGTCGCGTTTCGAGCGTCACGCTGCTGCTGGGCGAGGTCTCGGGCGTCGTTCCCGACTTGCTACTCGACGCTTGGCGCTGGGCGGCAGATAAAAAGCCCATCACCGAGGGTGCGGAGCTTATCGTGGAGCCCGTTGAGGCCGTGACACATTGCGAGGCGTGTGGCTGCGACTACGCGACGGTCGAGCACGGCAAGGCCTGTCCCCATTGCGGTAGCGGCGAGACCTATTTGCTGCAGGGCCAAGAGGTAATGATCAAACAGATCGAGACCCCCGAAGAGGATCCGGCAGGCGCTGCCCCCGACGGCCCTTCCGACGCGCCCGATGCCGTCGACGCCGCCAACCCACTCCACATCGTCTAGGATCCCCTATAAGTTGCGGTGAAATAGTTCCTAAATCCAGCCTTCTGGCTCTTAAACAAGAACTATTTCACCGCAACTTTTTTGAGTAGTTTTGTTGAGCATAAGTCGTGCAAATAGTCAAGCCATGTCTGTTTAAACAAAATAGTGACAGTACGAGCACATTCGCACTTGCTTAATATCGATATTAATGAACAGCTTGCTTGTATCTATAAAATACATAGCTTGATGAGCGACGCCTTGTCGTGTAATGAGTCAAAAAGCAGTAACGTAATCAACTTGTAACAAACCTAGACGTTTAAACAAATAATCCAACCTTTTGCGGATTTAGCTATAATTCCACAATCCAAACAGGTATACTCCTTTCATGTCGTGTAGGAAATACGTAGACAAAAAGGAGGTTATGTGATGGTAAGTATTGTTCTTGCTAGCCACGGGGACTTGGCAGCTGGAATCAAGCAGACGGGCTCGATGGTCTTTGGCGATCAGCCGTCTGTTGCCGTGGTCTCGCTCGAGCCGAGCATGGGCCCCGACGACTTCCGTGCCAAGGTCGAGGAAGCAGTCGCTTCCTTCGAGGACCAGGAGCAGGTGCTCTTCCTCGTTGATCTGTGGGGCGGCACGCCGTTCAACCAGATCAGCGGGCTCATCGAGGGCCACGATTCCTGGGCTATCGTCACCGGTGTCAACCTGCCTATGCTCATCGAGGCATATTCGCAGCGCTTTGACGCAAAGAACACTGCACATGCGATCGCAAAACATCTCGTGACTGAGGCTAAGGCTGGCGTGCGCGTCAAGCCCGAGTCTCTGGAGCCCGAGGAGAAGAAGCCGGCTACGGCCGCCGCTGCTCCTGCAGGCGCCATCCCTCCGGGAACGGTCATCGGCGACGGGCACATCAAGATCGCCCACGTCCGTATCGACACCCGTCTGCTGCATGGTCAGGTGGCCACCACGTGGACCAAGCAGATTAACCCCAACCGCATCATCGTGGTTTCCGACGGCGTTGCTCACGACGAGCTTCGCAAGACGATGATCGAGCAGGCTGCCCCTCCGGGAGTCCATGCCAACGTCGTGCCCATCAAGAAGATGGCCGAGGTCGTCAAGGACACGCGTTTTGGTGACACCAAGGCCATGCTGCTCTTCGAGAACCCGCAGGATCTGCTCAAGGCCATCGAGGCCGGCGTCGACATCAAGGAAGTCAACATCGGTTCCATGGCTCACTCCAAGGGCAAGGTCGTCGTCACCAACGCCGTCGCTATGGGCGATGACGACGTTAAGACCCTCGAGGCCCTCAAGGCCAAGGGCGTCAAGTTCGAGGTCCGCAAGGTTCCTTCGGATGCTTCCGAGGATCTCGACGCCATGTTGAAGAAAGCTAAGGCCGAACTGGCCGCTCAAGCATAGTAAAGGAGGGTCCGATACATGTCTGCAATCACTATTCTGCTTGTTGCGATTGTCGCGTTGCTTGCCGGTATGGAAGGCATTCTGGATGAGTTCCAGTTCCATCAGCCGCTCGTGGCATGCACGCTTATCGGTCTCGTAACCGGTCACCTTCAGGAGGGCATCCTCCTAGGCGGTTCGCTCCAGATGATGGCCCTTGGCTGGGCTAACGTCGGCGCCGCCGTCGCGCCTGACGCCGCTCTGGCCTCGGTCGCTTCTTCGATCATCATGGTGCTCGCCCTCAACGGCGGCGCCACTGATTCGGCCAAGGCCGTTACCGCGGCCATCGCCGTCGCCGTCCCGCTGTCGGTCGCTGGTCTGTTCCTGACCATGATCTGCCGTACCATTGCTACCGCTATCGCTCACGCCATGGACGGTTGCGCCGAGAAGGGCGACTTCTCCGGCATCGAGCGCTGGCAGTACGCTGCCATCCTCATGCAGGGCCTTCGTATCGCCATCCCGGCAGTACTTCTGTGCATCATCCCGGCCGAGGCCGTTACCAACGCGCTTAACGCTATGCCCGACTGGCTGTCCGGCGGCATGGCTGTCGGCGGCGGCATGGTCGCTTCCGTCGGTTACGCCATGGTCATCAACATGATGGCCACCAAGGAGACCTGGCCGTTCTTCATCCTCGGCTTTGTCCTTGCTGCCATCCCTCAGCTCACGCTGATCGCCCTTGGCCTCATCGGCATCTCCCTTGCCCTCATCTACCTTGGCCTTAAGGATCTGGCCAAGCAGGGTGGCGGCATGGGCGGTGGCTCCGGCGACCCGCTCGGCGACATTCTGAACGATTACGAGTAGGAGGGGAGTGATACATATGGCAGAGAACAAGATTCAGCTCACCAAGGCTGACCGCAAGAAGGTTTGCTTCCGTCATCAGTTCCTTCAGGGCTCGTGGAACTACGAGCGTATGCAGAACGGCGGCTGGTGCTTCGCAATGATCCCTGCGATCAAGAAGCTCTACACCAGCAAGGATGACCAGATTGCCGCTCTTAAGCGCCACCTGGAGTTCTATAACACCCACCCCTATGTTTCCGCCCCCGTCATTGGCGTTACCCTCGCTCTCGAGGAGGAGCGCGCCAACGGTGCCCCGATTGACGACGTCGCCATTCAGGGCGTCAAGGTCGGTATGATGGGCCCGCTCGCCGGTGTCGGCGACCCCGCCTTCTGGTTCACCCTTCGCCCGATTCTGGGTGCTCTGGGCGCTTCCCTGGCCCTGTCCGGCAGCATCGCCGGTCCGCTGCTGTTCTTCTTCGCGTGGAACATCATCCGTTACGCCTTCCTGTGGTACACGCAGGAGTTTGGCTACAAGGTCGGCTCCTCCATCGCCAAGGACCTCTCCGGCGGTCTGATGGGCAAGGTCACCGAGGGCGCTTCCATCCTGGGTATGTTCATCATCGGCGCCCTGGTCGAGCGCTGGGTGTCCATCTCCTTCACCCCGGTCGTCTCCAAGGTCACGCAGTCTGCTGGCGCCTTTATCGACTGGGCTAACCTGCCCTCCGGTTCTGAGGGTGTCAAGGAAGCACTGACGATGTATAACTCCATCGGTGCTAACGCCCTTGATCAGGTGAAGGTCACCACGCTTCAGGCCAACCTCGATCAGCTCATCCCCGGCCTTGCCGCCGTGTGCCTGACCCTGCTGGTCTGCAAGCTCCTCAAGAAGAAGGTCAGCCCGATCGTCATCATCCTGGCTCTCTTCGCCATCGGCATCATCGGTCGCGTCTGCGGCTTCATGTAAGCACGTTTCGGCTTAAGACCGAGAATTGCTAGGCAAGGGCTTTTGAGCCATTGAAACGGACCGCACCCGGTGGGTACACTGGATGCGGTCCGATTGTTTTATTTGGAGGGCGAGGCGCGCATGGCGCAATCTCAGAACAGCACGGTCGATCTGGCAACGCCGGCAACCTGCCTGATGGGGCTTACCAGCCACGGCAACGTGATGGTGGGCAATAAGGCGTTCGAGTATTACAACGAGCGCAATCCCGAGGATTATATTCAAATCCCGTGGGATGAGGTCGACTATATTGCCGCCGAGGTTTTACGCGGCACCAAGAAGATCACGCGTTTTGCCATCTTCACCAAGGACAACGGTCACTTTACGTTTTCGACGCGCGACGACAAAGAGACGCTTCGTGCTGTCCGCAAGTACGTCGACGAGGATAAGCTTGTGCGTTCGCCCGACTTTATCGATGTGACGGCCAAGGGCGCCAAGAGCATCCCCTCCGTTATCAAAAACCTCTTCCACAAAGGTAACTAGCTCCTCATAAGTTGCGGTGAAATAGTTCCTAAATACGGCTTTAGATGCTTCAGACAGGAACTATTCCACCGCAACTTCGAAGTCTAGTCATGCGACGTATTGCGATGCAGTAAATCTGCTACACTAGTACAACATGCCTCCGTAGCTCAGGGGATAGAGCACCGCTCTCCTAAAGCGGGTGTCGACGGTTCGAATCCGCCCGGGGGCACCAGAAATTTGCCGAGCCCGGTACCACTACGGTGCCGGGCTCTTCTGGTCTAAAGGCCGGATTCGGACCGTCGACACCCGCGTCACTCATTTCCCCGCGGGGGGGAGTTTTCGAATCCGCCCGGGGGCACCAGAGGAATATCGAGCCCGGTACCGCTACGGTGCCGGGTTCTTCTGGTTTAATGCCATGTCAAAAACGAAGCGCCCGCTTGCTGGGGGAGCAAGCGGGCGCCTGTGAGCGAATATGTTTGCGGCGAGAGCCGTGATGAGCGGTGGGGTGGCGACTAGTTGGTCGTACCGGAATCGTCACCCGTGCCCGAGCCAGAGCCCGAACCCGAGCCAGAAAGTGCGACCGTCAGCGTAATCGTGCTGTCGGTGGACTGCTTGCCAGTGGGGGAGACGCCCGTAACGGTGGCATCCTCGTTACCGCTTACGGGATTGCCGTTCTGGTCACAGAAGCCGATGTTATAGAAACCGGCGTTGTTGAGCGCGGTGACGGCGGCGGAGATGCTCTTGCCGTACAGGTTGCCCGGAACACTGGCCTTGCCGGACTTCTTGGCAATGACGACGGTAATCGTGGCGCCGGGCTTCTGCTTGCCACTGGGGTTCCAGCTGATCACGGTGCCCTCGGTAACCGAGTCGTTCTCCTGGTAGCTAACGTCGACGCCAAAGCCTGCCATATCGAGGGCGTTGCGCGCCTGGGCCTCGGTCATGTCGGTCAGATCGGGGACGGACGTGGTATCCGGGCCGCTCGAGACCTTGTACGAGATGGTCGTGCCCTTCGCGACTTCCTTACCGGCTTCGGTGCCCTGCTCAAAGACCTGGCCCTCATCGGCCTCGTTGGCCTCCTCGGAGGCGTTGCCCTTCAGGCCAACGCTTGCCAGCGCGGCCTCGGCCTGGTCCTTGGTCAGGCCGACAAGCCGGGGAACCTCAACCTTCTCGGAGGGCTTGGGACCCTTGGAGATTACCAGGTTCACCTTGGTGCCCTTGGCCTTCTTGGTGTTGCCGTTGGGCGTCTGCTCGGCGACCTTGCCCTCGTCGACATCGTCGTTGTAGCTTTGGTCGATGGTGCCGACCTCGAGGCCGGCTTCCTTGATCAGCTCGACGGCAGTCTGCTGGTCCTTGCCCAGCACATCGGGCACGGTGACCTGCTCGCCGCCAAAGAGTCCTGTGGCAAAGGCCACCACGATGCCGATGACGGCAACGGCTGCCACCACGGCGGCGATGATCTTGTTCTTGTTGGATTTGGGCTTTTCGACCTCGTAGGAGCCGGTGGAGCCCGAAACCGAGCTACGGGCGGTATTCTGGCCGCTCACGCCCGAGACGGGACGCACCATGGCGCGCGTCTGATCGGAAAGCTCGCGAGTCTTGGTGGCGCCCAGCTCACCGGGGGCACCGATGATGCGCGTGGGCTCCGAGACGTTGACGGCACGGCCCGACAGGTAGCTGTTGAGCACCTGACGAAGCTCGTCGGCGGTCTGGAAGCGGTTTGCCGGGTCCTTCTCCATGCACTTGAGGATGATGCGCTCAAGGTCGGCGTCGACACCGGAGTTGATCTGGCTCGGCGGAATAGGCAGCTCGTTGACTTGCTTGAGTGCGACCGAGATGGCGTCGTCACCGTCAAAGGGAACGCGGCCGGTGGCGCACTCGTACATCACGACGCCCAGCGAGTAGATATCCGAGGTGGGGCCGAGGTCCTGACCGCGGGTCTGCTCGGGGCTGACGTAGTGGGCGGTTCCCAGCACGTTGTTGTCTTGCGTGAGGTGGCTGTTCTTGGCGCGCGCGATGCCAAAGTCCATCACCTTGATGTTGCCGTCGGGCAGCACCATGATGTTCTGCGGCTTAATGTCGCGGTGGATGATCTCGTGCTTGTGGGCGACCGAAAGCGCGGAGCTGATCTGCGAGCCGATCTGGGCGACCTTCTTGGGGTCGAGGGCGCCGTGGCTCTTGATGCCGCTCTTAAGGTCGGTGCCGCGCAGGTACTCCATGACGATGTAATAGGTGTCGCCGTCCTTGCCCCAATCGTAGACGCCCACGATATAGGGGGAGGAGAGACCGGCTGCTGCCTGGGCCTCCTGCTTAAAGCGTGCGGCGAAGGTTGCGTCGCCAGCATACTGCGGCAGCATGATCTTGACGGCAACCGTGCGGTCGAGGACCTGGTCCTGTGCACGGTAGACGGTCGCCATGCCGCCTGTTCCCACCTTATCCTTGAGGAGGTATCTTCCCCCGAGGACCCTCTGTTCCATTCCTGCTCCTAACATAACTATTCGCTCAACGATGTGTGTAGTACCTACGATGTGGCCGCTGGGGCCGTGTGGCGCGTTGCCGCTAACTCTTCGGCCGCGGCGCGCCTCGGGTGTCCGATTCGATCATGGGCATCACGCTCCCTGTGCGGCAAGCGCCGCGGTCAGGACGATACCGGCGATCTTGGCGGCCTTGACGTCATGCTTGTCGAAATCCTCCAAGGCCACCGAGATGGCGACCGTGGGTGAATCGTAAGGTGCAAAGCCAACGAACATCGAGTTGACGTTGGTGCCGCCGGTCTCGGCCGAGCCGGTCTTGCCGGCGACCTTGACGCCGGGGATCTGGGCATCGGTGCCGGTGCCGGACTGGACGACGGCAAGCATGGCCTGCTTGACCTGGTCGGCCGTGGCGGAGCTGACGGCCTGACCCAGCGAGCGGGACTGCGTGGTCTTGACCACGGTTCCGTCCGGGGCGAGTACCTGGGCTACAAAGTACGGGTCCATGACCACGCCGCTGTTAGCGATGGCGGCGGCAATCACGGCGTTTTGCATGACGGTGGTCTGCGGGCCGGGCGTGTGGTCCATGCCGACAGGCTGGCCGGCGCCGGCCCAGGCGGTCTCCCACTCGGTCATGAGCGACGGGTCGGCCATGATGGAGGCCGCGGAGGTCAGGTCCTGGCCGAGCTTTTGGCCGTAGCCAAAGGCGTTGGCAAACTGTACGAGCGTGTTTGCGCCAACTTCGTTTGCCACCTGGCCAAAGACGACGTTGGAGGACACGGCAAAGGCCTGCTGCAGGCTGATGGTGCCGTAGCTCTCGTTGGCATAGTTGGTGACCGGTGCGTTGCCGATGTCCATGGAGCCGGGCGCCTGGTAGGTGCTGGTAAGGCTGGCGGCACCGGTCTCGAGTGCCGCGGAAAGCGTAACGACCTTAAACGTTGAGCCCGGCGTGTACAGCGCGTCCATGGCGCGATTGTACATGGAGCCGTCCTCGCCGCCGCCCGTCTGCAGCAGGGCATCGATGTTGGTGTTGTCGTAGGTGGGCGAGCTGGCACATGCGAGCACCGCGCCGGTACGCGGGTCGATGACCACTACAGCGCCCTTAAAGCCCTTGAGTGCCTGCTCGGCAGCCGTCTGGATGCGCGAGTCGATGGTGAGCTTGGCGGTGTTGCCCGGCTGGGTCTGGCCCGCGAGCGACGCGATGGCGTTGTTCCAGCTGGAGTAATCCTTAGAGCCGGTGAGCGTGTCGTTCATGACGCTCTCGATGGCGGTGGTGCCATACTGCTGGCTCACGTAGCCAACCACGTGCGCTGCCAGGTTACCGTTGGGGTAGGAGCGTACGTAGGTGCCGTCCTCCTGTTGCAGCGACTCGGCCAGCGTCACGCCGTCGGACGTGATGATGGAACCGCGCTGGATGTACTTGGAGCGGGCGATGGTGTGGTTGTTGGTCGGCATGTCCTGATAGTCCTTGGCCTTGATGACCTGGACATAGGTGAGGTTGCCGATAAGGATGGCGAACAGCGCCGTAAAGGCGAGCACCGCGCGGGTTAGACGGTTGGCGAGCGCCACGCGGCCGAGCACACCGGATTCAGGTGTGTCGAGCAGGCGACGGCGCATGCGCGAGCCGACGGAATGGCTGCCGCTGCCGTAGGAAGACGAGGTGGCAAAGCGCGTGCCCGTCGGGGCGGCGGCAGATGCGACCTGATCATCGGTGATGGCGGCCATGGTGCCGGTGCCGGTAAGCTCGGCCTCGCGTCCGGTCGCCTCGTCACCGGCGCGCAGCAGGAGCGCGACGATGATAAAGCTCGCCAGCAGCGAGGAGCCGCCCTGGCTCATAAAGGGCAAGGTGACGCCGGTCAGCGGGATCAGGCGGGTAACGCCGCCAACGATCAAGAAGGCCTGGAAGCTGATGGCGGCCGTAAGGCCCGTGGCGCTAAAGGCGGCGAGGTCGGATTTAGCGCGGGCAGCCGTGGTGAGGCCACGCACGGCAAAGAGCATAAACAGGATGAGCACGGCGCCGCCGCCCAAAAGACCCATCTCCTCGCCGATGGCCGAGAAGATAAAGTCGGACTCGACGACGGGGATGTTGTTGGCCATCCCGTTGCCGATGCCAACGCCAACCAGACCGCCGTCGGCAAGCGAGAAGAGCGACTGGACGATCTGGTAGCCCTGGCCCTGGGCGTCCTTAAACGGATCGACCCAAACCTGGAAACGCACCTGAACGTGCGACAGGAACTTGTAGGCGCCCACGGCTCCAACGGCTAAGAGCGCAAGGCCGATAACGACATACGAAAAGCGCCCCGTGGCAACGTAGAGCATCAGCAAGAAGATGGTGTAGAACAGCACGGCCGAACCCAGGTCGCGTTCGAAGACGACGACGAGCAGGCACACACCCCACACGGCAAACAGCGGCAGCAGCAGTCGCAGGCGAGGGATCTTAAAGCCCAGGATCTTGCGGTTGGAGATGGAGAGTAGCTCGCGGTTCTCGGCCAGGTACCCGGCCAGGAACAGCACGATAAAGACCTTGGCGAACTCGCCAGGCTGGATGGTAAAGCCCGCGATGCGAATCCACAGCTTGGAGCCCGAGATCGTGGTGCCGATAAAGATAGGCAGC
Organism: uncultured Collinsella sp.; assembly: GCA_959606405.1. Classification (GTDB taxonomy): domain Bacteria; phylum Actinomycetota; class Coriobacteriia; order Coriobacteriales; family Coriobacteriaceae; genus Collinsella. The sequence continues at coordinate 26,252 of CAUHIY010000002.1, forward strand.
ATCAGCAGAATGATGCCGATGATGCCAAAGGTGTACTTGTAGCGCATGACCACGTCGAGGTTTTTGACTAGTGCAAGCGTTCCCACCATGAGCGCCACCGAGACAAACAGGATGATGAGCTGTGAGATGGCGAGAGCGGGGGCGAGACGCGTCACGAACGTGATGCCGATGCCCGAAAGTATAAATACGATGGGCAGGATGGCGGGGTCGGCACCGGGCGCCAAGATGCGCACGGCAATGTGGGCCGCGGCAAAGGCGGCAAAGAGGCCGATCGGTACGGCGAGCGTCTCAAAGGAGATGGCAGCGCCCGCGGTGAGGACGTACATCGCATACAGCAGGATGACGGGGAACGCCGAGGCGATGAGCAAGAGCAGCTCGGTGTTGCGGCGACTCATAAGCGGCACTCCCTTTCTAATTCTTATCGGAGGCTTCGGCCTCGGCGGACTGTTCGGCGGTTTTCTCGGAATCTGATTCGGAGGTCGATCCCTGATTGGTGTTGTCGCGAATCGTTTGCGCGTCGATCACCTGGCGGGTCTGCTCCTCGTCGATCTGGTGGCGGTACTTGGATATCGTGTCCTGCGCATCGTCGACACTTGTTTGCGGAATGCCCGCCTTGAGGCGGTTTTGCGTGTCTTCGGGCAGGTCGGACAGCTTGATGCTGGTTTCGCTTTCGAGCCAGTGGAGCTTGAGTCCGAGTGGCTTGCCGGGCAGGCCGCGCCAGACGGCGACATTGCCCTGGTAGGTACCCAGGTAGTACGAGCCGGTGACACCCGTGTAGGCCCAGATGCCAGCTGCCAGCACAAAGACGAGGGCCAGGATGGCGGCGATAGTAACGTTGCGGCGACGCACGCGTTGCGCCTCGCGCATGACGCCATCGTCAACCAGGTCAACGACTACTACGGTCACGTTGTCGTGGCCGCCGGCGGCAAGCGCCGCGTCCACTAGGTTGTCGACGCAGATTTGCGCGGTTGAGGACTGCGTGGCGATGTTCTCGATATCGCTATCGGGAATCATGCTCGAAAGGCCGTCGGAGCACAGGATCAGGCGGTCGCCTTCCTCGATATGCAGAGTGAAGTGGTCGGCATACATGGCGGGGTCCGAGCCCAGTGCGCGGGTGATGACCGAACGGTTGGGGTGGACGCGAGCCTCGTCTGCCGTGATCTCGCCGGCGTCCACGAGCTCCTCCACGTAGGAGTGGTCGCGGGTCACGCGGATGAGCGTGCCCTCGTGGAGCAGGTAGGCGCGCGAGTCGCCCACGTGGGCGATGGCGAGCGTATCGTTTTCGATATAGGCGCAGGTGGCTGTGCAGCCCATGCCGGGCTTGCCCAGGCCGTTCAGGGCCGCCTCGATTACGGCGGCGTTGGCTGCCTCGACGGCTGCGGCCAGGCGTGCTGCGTCGGCGGACTGTGGGGCCGTCTTGGCTATAGTCTCGACAGCGATAGAAGAGGCTACCTCGCCGGCGGCGTGACCACCCATGCCGTCGCATACGCAAAAGAGCGGCGACTGCACCAGGTAGGAATCCTCATTGTGCGGGCGCACACAGCCAACGTCGGAGCGGGCGCCCCACATGAGTTGCGTGGTGGTACCGGCATCATAGGTCGAGTCGGTCTCGATGCGCTCCTCGGTCAGGGGCTCAAAGCTCATGGTCGAGCCGGGGTCTTTGAGCTTGGCCTCAACGGCAGCAACGTCGATCTCGGCGGTGTCACCGGGAGAGACGGTGTCGGTCTCGGCGTTTGATTCGGAATTGTCGGTGTCCGGGGAGTCGGGCTCCTCGGACACGCGGGCGGTCGACTCGTCGTCTTGCGGGCTGACGTCTATAGGCTCGGGCGCCGGCGTAGACGCGGGCGCAACCTCGGATGCCGGGGCTATGGGAAACGCCGGCGCGGCGGGCTCGGGTGCCGCAAACACCGCAGCGCTCTCGTTGATTGCCGCGGCGACGGGCTCTGCAAAGTGAGCCGGCGCCGGGGTTGCTTCGGGCGCTGTGGGCTGTTCCGCAGCATGTGCGCCGATGGGCGCCGCTACGGCATCCTCTTCGTCCTCGTTATCGGCGAGATCCGAAATATCATGCGTTACATGCGAAAGAGGCAGGGAGAACACGGTGTCCTCGGGCTCCACGGGTGCGGAGCCCGCCGGAGCGGCGTGGGCCGGCGCAGCTGTGGCGGCGGCCGGTGCCTCGGTCATAGTTGCGGACTTGTTCTCCTCGTCGATCATCGACGGTTCACCTTCATGACCACGTCGCCAATCTGGACTTCGTCGCCCTCGCGCAGCGTTGCGGGCTCAACAAGCTGGCGGCCGTTGACGAGCGTGCCGTTAAGCGAGTTGAGGTCCTCGATGATGAGCGCCGGGCCCTGCAGCGAAAAGCGCGCATGTGAGGCCGAGACGAACGGTTCGTTGATGCAGATGTCCGAAGATGGCGAGCGACCGACGATGACGGGGCCGAGCATGTCTACGTGGATGCCGCGGATACCGCGCGGACCCTTGTCCACATCAATCGTCCAGATAGCCGAGTCGCGGCGCTGCCCGCGCACAAGTCCCACGCCGGTCTTCATGACGGCGAACAGGAAGATATAGAGCAGGGCGACCAGGACGATGCGGCCTGCAAAAAGGACGATATCGATGTTCATAAGCGACTATCCCCTAAATTCAAAGGTGCTCAGGCCAAACGTCAGCAGATCGCCGTTGCGCAGCGGGCAGCGCGTAATGCGGCGGTTGTTGACGAGCGTGCCGTTGGTGGAATTGAGGTCCTCGATCGACCAATCCGAGCCCGTAAAGGTGAGCTGGGCGTGGCGGCGCGACACGTTGGGGTCGCGCAGGGCAATGTCGGAAACTGAGCGCTCGCGACCGATGGTCACCTGTGCGGAGGTGATGCTATGGCTCTCGCCGCTCACGACGTCGACGAGCTGGGCGAGCGGGCGCTGCGGGGCACGAGTGCTCGCCATGTTGGAGGCGATGCCGGCTGCGGCACCTAGGCCCACGGCGGCACCGGTCGCGGCGGCTCCGCCCATGCCGGCAAGCGCGTCGCGCGAGACGGTCTGCGGCACCGGGATAGGAGCGGCGGGGTCGGGGACGCTAGGCGCGAAGGGATCTGCCACGGCAAGCGGGTCGGGAGCGGCGGCGCGAGGCGTCGGCTGCTGCTGGGGCATGGCGGCGGGGCGCTGCTGCTGCGGGGCAGCAAACTGCTGCTGGCCGGCGCGCGGGGCGCTGGCGGCACGGCTTGCCGCGGAGTTGTTCTGGCCCAGGCCGTTTTGATAGGCGCGCTCTTCTTCGTACAGGCGGCCGAGCGTGGGGGCATCGACGTTCTCGGCAAAGACCGAGAACTTGCCGGCGCGCAGCTGCGGATCGATCATAAAGCGCACGAGGGGCTCGCCGACAAAGACATAGCGGCGCTTTTCGGCCTGCGCCTTCACAAACTCGCGGACCTCGCGCGAAAGCTCGGGGTAGAACGGGGCGAGCATGGGATCGTCGTCGGCGGCGATAAGGATGGTATAGAGTGCCGGCGCCGTGTTGACGCCGTTAATCACCAGAGTCTGATCCTCCATGTCGCGAGCGGCCTGCTTGGCAAGCTTCTTAAAGGAGAACGGGGCACGGGTGGCACCGAAGATGCCGGCCACGTGGTCCTCGAAGATGTTCAGGAAGTTCACGAAAGATCACTCTCCGTATAGGTTCTTTGGTATCCGAGCAAATATAGGCATATCCCAACGATTATAGAGGATAGGGTTCCCGCAACCGCCGCCTTGGCGACGACCGCGGCTGCAAGGCTGGCAATTTCCATATGGTGTGCAAGACAGGACGCCGCTGCGCAGCCGATGCCGGTGACAGCGATGGCGGCGATTGCGGCAAGGTTTGAGCCCTGATCGGCACGCTTGGCATGGGCATTGAGCAGCGCGGATGACGCTGCGGCAGTTGCCGCGACCAGCACAAAGGCAGCCCAAAGGAGCGGGTCTCCCAGCGCTGCGGCAACGTTACCGAGCCCCAGCACGCCTCCGGCTGAAAGCGCGACCGTGGCCAGACGGGCAAAAAGCGCGCCCATGCCCGTTGCCGCGGCGGCGCTTGCCGGGCCGAGCCAAAATGACGCGACGCCGGCGGCGACCCCAGCTGCCAGGAAGGTATTGCCGGTCAGACAGCCAAGCGCGAGTGCACAGGTGAGCGTGGCGCTCGCGGCAGTCTCGGTGCGACCCCAGGCGATCCACCAACCGGACATGGCGGCGGCAAAGATCACCGCGACGGGCAGCATCGACAGGATGCCTTGTGCCTGCATGGTGGCGTTGGCCATGAGCACCAAAAAGCCCACAGCCGAGATGGCCGAGCCAATCTGGGGGGCCAGGCCAGCCGCCGCTCCGATCGCGATGGCCGCAATGACCAGGCCGGGAAGCGCCGCGACCCCGGCCGTTTGCATCAGTAAAAAGCTAAAGGTGCCGCACGTTAGCGCCGAGATAGTGCGCATGGTGTAGTCGCGCGCATGGCTCCAGCGCGTGCCCGCCCAGCCGAGTGCGGGGTCGACCTCGATGGCGTCGTCCTCGTAGTGCGACGGCTCGATATCGTCGAGTTCCTGCTCGTCATCCGAAAGCTCGCCAACCATTTGCTCCAGGCTGCGACGGCCCTCGCGCACGCTGCCCAGACCGGCAAGGAGCTGGTCGCAAAATGCCTCGATGCTGTTGGGGCGGTCCTGCGGCATGGGGGAGAGCGCGCTCATGAGCGCGGTCTCGGCTCCCGGGGGAAAGTGTGGTATCAGCTCGCTGGGATAGGTGGCGCCGCCGATGATGCGGTCGAGCGAGTCGGCGGGCGTGGCCGCCATAAAGGGAGCGCTGCCGCACAGGCCCTCGTAGATCACACAGGCGAGGGCAAAGACATCGGCGCGCTCGTCGACCGTGCCGGTCTCGATATTGAGCTGCTCGGGCGGCATGTAGCCGATGGTGCCGCCGCGTGAGCCGCCAAAGCCACCGGCGGACGACAGTCGCGCCATGCCAAAGTCGGTGAGCTTTACATTGCCCGAGTGGTCGATGAGCACGTTGGCGGGCTTAATGTCCAGGTGGAGTACGCCATTACTATGGGCGAAGGTGAGCGCCTGCCCCAGCGCGTCGGCAATGGCCGCGGCCTCGTCAAAGGTAAGTGAGTGGCCGTCCACGCGGTGCAAAAACTCGGCCAGCGACATGCCATCGACATATTCCATAACCAGGTAGGCATAGGCTGTGTCGTGCGTAAAGTCGATGACCTGCACGATGTTGGGATGTTGAAGCATGGCGGCAGTGTGCGCCTCGCGCAGGACATCCATGATGTCGCTGGCGGGCATGCCGGCGCCGTTGATAAGGGGGATGCGCTTAATGGCGACGCGGCGGCGCAGGTGCGTGTCGCGGCAGATCTCGATGGAGCCAAAACCGCCGGTCGCAAGTGTCTCGAGCGGCTGGTACCGCTTGAGCAGCTCGCGAGAGCTGGTGCCCTCCAAGGGAACGTCCGGCGAGAACCGGGCGGTATGTTGCGAGAAAAGCGGCATGGCCAACCCTCGTGCGTTTAAAGTTCGTTTGCGAGCGGCGGGCGCCGAGCCGAGCCGTTCGCGGTGGCATAGATGCTGCTAGTGTAGCACGCTCGGGTGCATGGGGAGGATAGCGGGATGCGAGGCTGCCTGTCTGGCTTGGCCTTAGCGCTTCTTCTTGTTCTTCTTCTGCTTGCGCTGCTTGCCCTTGGTCTCCTGGGGCTTGTCGCCCTGTTTGGCTTCGGCAGCGGCCTTTTCTGCCTTCATCTTCTTGCGTTTGGTCTCGATGCGGAGTTTTTTGTTGATACGGGCCTTGAGGAAGGGACCGAACTGTTCGGCATCGCCACGGACAAAGGTGTCCTTGGGGATCGTCACGCCCTGGTCGGCGAACATGGCCACAAAGATGCGCTCGCCGTCGAGCACGTGGTCGAGCTTTTCAAACGGGAAGAACTGCGACTTGCCGCTCTTGCCCCAAACCATCAGGCCATCCTCGTTGGCGGCGACGCGGCGATAGCGGCCACCCATGGACTCGTCGGCCTCGACGGCGTCGATAAAGTCGCGGGCGAGGGTGTGGTGCAGGTTTTTGCTCCACCAGGCCAAAAAGGCGCCGAATACGATCAGGACGACGCCGAACTTGATCCAGTTGCCGCCGGCCACCAACATGCCGATGCCGATGAGCGCGGCAATCGCGGCGGCGACATACAGCGAGCCACGGCGCCTGGGCGAGGCGACCAGGCGGGCGAAGTCGGTGACGAGGTCGTTTTCGTACTGGTACTCGTTGAGGTACAGGATGCCGTCGTCGGCTGCGGCCTGCTCCTCGAGCGCGACCTCGACCTGGTCGGCTGCTTCGGAGGGAACGAGGTTGCTCTCTGCGTCTGCCATGCTCTTTGGACTCCTATCGCGGCGGGCTCGCCGTACGGGTTATTATGGAATGCAGTATGCCGTGCGACCGCATGGCCGCCGCGGCAACAAGACTCAGTATACCCGGGGGAGCACCCATGGAATCGTTGTACCGAAAGTATCGCCCGCTCACCTTCGACTCCGTGGTGGGCCAGCAGCATATCGTCTCGACGCTCGAGCACGCCATCACCGAGGGGCGCCTGTCCCACGCCTACCTGTTCTGCGGACCGCGCGGCACGGGCAAGACCACCATGGCGCGCATCCTTGCCAAGGCGCTGCTGTGCCGCAATGCCGAGGCGGCGCGCGCCGAGGGTGCAAGCGGCTGCATGCCCGACGGCACTTGCGAGGAGTGCGAGCTCATCGCCGAGGGCAACCACCCGGATGTCTACGAGCTCGATGCTGCAAGCCGTACCGGCGTGGACAACGTGCGCGAGGAGATCATCAACTCCGTCAACTTTGCCCCGGTGCGCGGCAAGTACAAGATCTATATCATCGACGAGGTCCACATGCTCACGACGGCGGCGTTCAACGCGCTGCTCAAGACGCTCGAGGAGCCGCCGGCGCACGTGATTTTTGTGCTGTGCACCACCGACCCGCAAAAGATTCTGGAGACCATCCTCTCGCGCTGCCAGCGCTTCGATTTCCACCGCATCGGCAACGAGGATATCGAGCATCGCCTGGCATACGTGTGCGAGCAGGAGGGCTTCGATTACGACGACGAGGCGCTGGCTATCGTGGCGCGCCATGCAAAGGGCGGCATGCGCGACGCGTTGTCCACGCTGGAGCAGCTGAGCGTCTTTGGCAACGGTTCTGTGCATGCGGACGACGCCCGCTCGCTTTTAGGCGAGGTTTCGGACCAGATTCTGGGCGAGTTTTCCCGCGCCATTGCCGATCGCGATGTTGCCGAGCTGTATGGACTTATTCGCGCGCAGGTCGAGGAAGGTAACGATCTGCTGGAGCTGACGCGCGACCTGGTGGCGCACGTGCGCGACGTGTATGTTGCCTGCGTTGCCGGTGCCCGTGCCGAGTTGTTTGAGGGCGGCTCCGAGCAGGCCGAGGCGCTTGCTGCCGAGGCCGCTGCCTTTGGCGAGCATCCTGCCGACCGCCTGGCCCGTGTGCTGACAGTGCTTGACGATGCCGCACTGGAGATGAGGGGCGCGAGCGACGTGCGCCTGGTGCTCGAGATTGCCTGCACGCGTCTGGCACGTCCCGAGGCTGATATAACGATTGAGGCATTGGCCGAGCGCGTGGCACGCCTGGAGGCCATGGTTGCCAATGCCGCCGTGCCGGCGAGCGTGGCTGCTGCTCAGGCCGCCGCGCCTGCAGCATCCGTACCCGCTGCTGCCCAACAGCCGACGCTCATTTCGGGCGCCCGTGCTGCCGCTCCGGCGGCATCCGCTGCCCCCGCTGCTACGTCCGCGCATCAGGGTGGCATGCCTTGGGACCGCGGCGCTGCTGTTCCGGCTGCCCAGCCTGCTCCCCGTTCTGCGTCCGTGTCAGCTTCCAAGTCTGCAGCGCCTGCACCTCAGCCTGCGCCGGCTTCGACGCCTCAGCCCGTTGCTGCCCCCGCGCCTGCCACCGCTCCGGCACCTAAGCCCCAGTCCAACAATGCCGCCCAGGTTGCCGCCGCCGGTGCTGCCGAGACGCCCGCGGTCGAGGATGCCGGAGAGCTGCAGCGCAAATGGGCCGAGGTCGTCGAGCGTGTCAAGGCGCGTCAGGCTTCCTACGCAGGGCTTTTGCTCAACGCCCGCGCCACGGCCGACGACGGCTCCAAGCTCACCGTCTCGTTCCCCGCGGGTTCGACCTTTGCCATCAAGATGCTCGGCCGCGCTGACACGCAATCGGTGGTCCTGCCGACGGTCTGCGCGGTCTTCGGTCGTCGTACCGTCGACTATGTCCTGGATGGGGGTGGCACGCCGGCTCCTCAACATGAGGAGCATTCTCCATCTGCACGGGCTGCGGCATCTGCGGACCCGCAACCCGTGTCCTCGGCGGCCCCTGTATCCTCGAGCGCCAGCGCGCCGCAGCAGCAAGCGGCGCCGGTAGCGGCATCGACCCCGTTGGCGCCTAAGCCCGCAGCGCCCAAACCGGCTGCTCCGACACCCGCGCTCAAGCCCGTCTCGCCCGCGCCCAAGTCGTCTGACCTGGGCAAAGCCCCCTGGCTGCGCTCCGACAACCCTGCCGGTGCTCCTGCCACGGGCAAGCTCCCGACCGAGCCCGCGCCCCGAGCGCCCGAGCGCGCGTCCGTCCCCATGGCTCAGCCGCCTGCGCAGGCTGCGCCATGGGAATCCGAGCAGGTGCCCTACGACGATGCTATGGTCGGTGGTTTTGCTGCCGATGCCGGCGGGGACGATCTGCCCCCGTTCGACGTGCCGGGTGCGGCGTCCGCGACCAAGGCCGCTGCTGTGGCACCCGCAGCCTCTGCAAACGACGACGTCCCCGCCGCTCCCTGGGAATCCAATCCCGGTGCTGGCAGCCCCTTCGGCCATCAGGGCGCAGCCCCGAGCATCCCGCAGACCGAGGACGAGGCCAAGGCCCTCATCCGCAGCGTCTTTGGCCAGGCCACCATCTTCAAGCCGGTGGAGTAGCTGCGCAGGCGGGTATACTGCTCAAGAAGAGGACCCCTTGTCCGGGCGCATCTGTATTTCGGACATGTGTATTGTGGTGCCGCGTATGTCGCATTTGAGCAGACAGGTGCGTGACGGTCGGCCTAGGATGCTGAGGTCGATACGATACGTCGCATGGCTGTCCGTGTACTCGACTTGCTCGGCGTTAATGGTTGCTCCGATTGCCAAATAAACGCCTAGCTCGGCATCGACAATCTTGAAGTCCTTTATCTTGACCTTGAACTCTTGATAGAGGGACGGGCTGTTGTAGTAGACGGTTCGGGTTCCGTCGGTGCACTCATCGGTCGTCTCCCATTTGACGACGGGCTGGTCCGAGCTGGCTATCAGCAGTTCTGCTCCAAAAGCTATGGCATGGGTGATGACAACCAGCAATGCCCAGCCGACAAAGAGATAGAGAACCACATATGCAACGGGGTGTTTTGAGCGGATGTTTTGGAGCGCGTTGGGGGCATTCATGGGGCACCTCCAAATTACTATCTATGGCAATCAAATTATACCCTGCCGCCATGTGCGCCGCCTCGAGCAGCGGTTCGGCATTTAGCTATTTAGTGGCGCACATGAAATGCCGGATTCGGCTCTACTAGATTGAGTGTGCGATATTATGCAACCTTGCATAATTCGACCTTGCATAATCTTTGAGTGCGGTTTGTATTGGAGGACATGTATATCGACTGAGGTAACACGTCCGCCCCGCTCTCTCGCCGCGCGCCGTGGTACGATTTTTGAGTTTGAAAGTCCCGCCGTGCTCCGGCTGCCCTTGCAGCTCGGCGTGCGGCCGCACGTAAAGGAGCCATCATGGCCGGTATGAACATGCAGCAGATGATGAAGCAGGCTCGCAAGATGCAGGAGCAGCTTGCCGCCGCGCAGGAGAACCTCAAGTCCCAGACCGTCGACGCCTCTGCCGGCGGCGGCATGGTCAAGGTGACCGTTAACGGCGAGATGGAGCTCGTCAACCTCACCATCGATCCCGATGCGCTCGATCCCGAGGACGTCGATATGCTGCAGGATATGATCATGGCTGCCGTCAACGAGGCCGTCCGCGGCGTCAACGAGCTCGCCAACAAGCAGATGGGCGCCATCACCGGCGGCCTCAACATCCCGGGCATGCCGTTCTAAGACACGCATATATATGAGTGCCAACCACAGTCTGCAAAAACTGCTCGATGAGCTGGGCCGTCTGCCGGGCATTGGTCCCAAGTCGGCCCAGCGCATCGCCTATTACCTGTTGGAGGCCGACGCCGAGGAGGCGCGCCGCCTGGCCGAGGCCATCCTGGAGGTCAAGCAGGAGGTCCACTTTTGCAGCCGCTGCTTTAACTACGCCACGGCCGACGAGTGCTCCATCTGCCAGGACCCGATGCGCGATACCACTCGCATTTGCGTGGTGGGCGAGCCGCGCGATGTCCAGGCGATCGAGCGCACGGGCAGCTACCACGGCCTCTACCACGTATTGGGCGGCGTGATCAGTCCCATGGACAAGATTGGCCCCGAGCAGCTGCACATTCGAGAGCTGCTGGCACGCTTGGGCCACGAGGACATCCACGAGGTCATCATCGCCACCAACCCCAATATTGAGGGCGAGACCACGGCGAGCTATCTGGCCCGTACCATCAAGCCGTTGGGCGTCGAGGTGTCGCGTCTGGCAAGCGGCCTTCCCGTGGGCGGCGACTTGGAGTATGCCGACGAGCTTACGCTTGGCCGCGCCATCGAGGCCCGCCGCGCGATTTAGGTGGCGAGCCTGCTCCTGCCGTATGTTTTCCTCGCGACGCACGGGGTAGTCATAATTTCCCCGTGCGACTGTGAGTTTGTTGTGCAACAAAGATGCTTCGTATCCGCTTATCGCATGGATGCTTCCGCTCGCATCCTTAATTTGTCCATTCGTTGCGCAACCTTTTTGGTTCGCTGATACACTCAAATATGGATTCGAATGAATGCGCCGCTCCCGAGCGGCGTGTTTTTGTTGGAGGAGAACGCATGCGGCCCGGTGGCACTCAGACAAAGCGCGGCGCCGCGGTGCGCATACGACGCCGACTGGGCTTGGCGCCGCGGGCGTACGCACTGCTATCGTGCTCGCTGGTGCTGGTCATAGCTGGCGTTTCTGCCTATGGCATGACCGTGCCGTCCATGATGCAGGCGCATGCCGCACGCGAACCGCGCGTGGGGCATGAGGTCAAAAGCGATCTGGGCACCACGACTGGATATGCTTGGGCAAGTGTGGTCGGGCATATTGTGTTTGGCACCGACGATGCGGACGGCGCCGAGGCCCCGGACAACGAAGTCACGCTTGCCAATGGCAAAACCATCGTGCTCACCAACACCAAGATCATCGATCGATTGTCCAACAATAGCGTGGCGGCAACGGTGAATAAGGTCGAGCAGCAAAAGGAGCAGGACGCCCAGCAGTCCGGAAAGCCCGGTAGCTCGGATACTTCTGGCTCCGGCTCGGATTCATCGAGTTCGGGCGGCGGCTCTGGGTCGGGTTCCTCTACCGGAGGGCCTGGAAACGGCGGCTCGACGGGCGGCAACACTGACAACGATGCAAACTCCGGCGGCCTTTCCGCTGCTGAGGAAGAGAGCATTCACAGTTGGCTTGTGACCAAGTACAACATGCTCGACGGCTATGTTTCTCGTGCCAATGACGTGGTCTCGACCTATAACTCTACGGGAGATCCCAGGCCGTGCGACAGCCTGGTCGGGGAGATGTTTGTCATTCGAGCCGAGTTCGGTCGTCAGACATTCTCGCCCCGGTCAAGGTGGTATCAGCAGTATGCCAATCTGTGGGGCTGTTACACCAACCTATGTCAATGGGTCGGCCATTACGGCGATGATGACGTCGCGCTCGGTAACTTCAACAATAACGTGGCGGCGCTTGCCCTATGATGACCGATCTTGCATCCACCACACCACAATCGCTCGGTCGCGATCCCATGGTCGGCCTGCGCCTGGCGCGTGTCGACGGGTTTGAGCCGGCCATTGCGCTCGGTCAGGACGAACTGCCTGCCTATCTGCGTCGTTTTACGATACTGTTTGCCGACGATGCCACCATGCGCCGTGGCGGTATCGGCCGCGTGACGCGTGCTGTCAACGCCCAAGGCGAGGCCGTGGCACTCAAGCAGCTCATCTTGCCGGCGCGCGATGAGTTCGACGACGATGCCGCTCACGAGGCGCTGGTCGCCAAGTTCAAGGCAGCGTTTCGCGAGGAATACGAATGCCATCGCGCCCTTTCGGGCCTCAAGGGCTTTCCCCGCCTCTATGGCTGGGGCGAGGTTGATGGTGTGCCTGCAATTGTCATGGAATGGGTCGAGGGCGAGACGCTCGCCCGCTTGCGTTCGCGACTCGCCGTGGACGATGCCGGACGCCTGTCGCCGCTTGTGGCGGCGCGTCTGGGTCGCGACCTGTTCGATCTGCTCTGCCGTATGAGCCTGGTGGGTGAGGGCTTTGTCCATCGCGATATCTCGCCCGCTAATATTATGGTGCGCACGGCGCGTCTACCGCTTGACCGGCAGCTTGCCGAGGGCACCTTTGACCTGTGCCTGATCGACTTTGGCTCGTCGCTGGCGCTTGAGCCTGCGTCGGCCGTGGCCGGTACCGGCGGCAAGGCATCCTTTACCGAGCGCTATGCCACGCTGCGTCGCGCGACGGTTGCCTATGCCCCGCCCGAGATGCTCACCGACGATATTCCCGATCTGCGCGCTTTGCGTATGTCGCCGGCGATCGACGTCTATGCCGCGGCAAGCACGGTTTACGAGCTCATTGCCGGCGTCGCGCCATACGAAGCCGCGCCGAGCACTTCGGGCACCTCGGGTTCGCGCAAAAGGACGCGCGACATCGCGAGCCCCTACCGTCTCAAGATGGACACGCGGCCCGACTATCCCATTGGTGCCCATGCGCCCGGTTGTGATTTGACTCAGCTGCTTCGTCGTGAGCCCGATGTGGCGCTCGCCGCGGCCGAGCAGGCCCAGCAGCTAGGGCTTGAGCCGGATTCCGAAGAGCTACGCGATGCGCTGGCGTTTGTCGATGCCCAGCTGTTCGACGTGGTGATGGCCTGTCTGTCCAGCCATCAAAAAGATCGTCCCGAGCCGGCGGCGGTCGAGGCGGCGCTCTCGGCGTTTTGTGACCACTATGCGCAAAATGTCGGCCGTTCGCTCCGCGGCGAGCCGCTCACGCCGTGCCCCATGGATGCGTCTGGCCGCGCGGTTCGTCGCGCGCTGATGGTCGGCACGACGGTCGTCTGTGGCGTGGTTTGGGCTGTGGTCGTGGTTTCGGCCGCGCTGCTGGCGTCGGGCGCTCGCGTGACGGCGACTTTGGGATCGCTCGTGTGGTCTGGGTCGCTACCGGGTATTATTGCCGCACTGGCGTTGGCGCTGCCAGGCATAGCCGGCGTTGCCGCGGGGGCGCTTGCGCGCGATCGGCGCTCGGGCTTCCTGCAGGGTGTGCTTGCGCTTTCTGCCTGCGAGGTTCCGGTGCTGGTTGTGGCTGCATGTAGCGTATTTTCCCAACGCGCCGTGATGGGCGGCCTTGTTGCCGCTCTGGTTGCAACCTATACGCTTACGTGGTTTTTGCTTGCGATGGGCTTTGCCTTTGAACTTCCCGTTTCGGCACCGCGACGCACAAAAGCCCAGATGGCGACTCCGCTTGCCGGTGGAGCCGCAGCTGCCCGTACTTTTGGCGGACCTGTCGAAGTATCGTCCGATTCTATTTCTACGACTAAGGAGGCCTAGGTCATGGCATCTCAAGTTGAGCTCACCCCATGCGGGGCCATGTTTGACATCTTTAAGCGCGCGGCGCATCTGAGCCATATCGAGCTGTGCGGCTTGGTGCTTTCGTCCCGTCCGCTCGCCGACGGCCGCAGCCCACAGAGCCGAGCCGCCGATCGCTCTTGGGTTTCCCGCTTTATCGTTCGCGCGCCGGTCGGCACGCTTCAGCATCGCTACTTTGCCGAATACGGTACCTCGGCTGCGCGTATTATGTCGCAACTGGCCCTGCGCCAGCGCAATCCCATGGACTCCACGGCTGTGATCAATATGGTGTGCGGTCCTGCAGGTGAACCGATGGTACACGCGCTCGAAGAATGCCACCAGGACACGAATCTCTATCGCAACGCGCTCGATCGCCTGTCCCAGGCGGCGGAACTCATGCCCGCCGAGCGCGCCGAGGCCGTGCTGGTGCTGTTTGTCGCCGTCGGTTGTTCGGCGGATGTGCGGTCCTCGGTGAACTATGCCATCGACTACGCACACGCGACCTGTGGCGGAGGCACATCCACGCCGCGTTCGCTTGGCATGTCGATGACCGCGGGCGAACGCGAACCCGCCCCGGCGCACCCCTTGGGCTTGCTGCGCGTACAAAACAGTTTTGTCGTGAGCGCCCCGCGCTGGATTCAGCCGAGTGAGCAGGGTGTTGAGATTGGCGCGCTGGCCACTGGCGAGGGCGACATCACCGACGTCGGCGACGACGTCTCGGCCCGCCATGCCCATATCTGGTGCGACGATTCTGGCACATGGTTTGTCGAGGACTTGTCATCCACCAACGGAACCGTGGTGGTAAACGGGGCCACGCGCGTCTGCATTCAGGTCGAGCCCGGCCGTTCCGCCCAACTCAATCCCGGCGACGAGCTCAAGCTCGGCGAATCCACTACCTATGCCATCCTCTTCGGTGCCCTCTAGCCGGCAGTTAGGGACGTTCCTTTTCTGCCGGCACTTGGGGACACTCCTCGGCGCGCCAGAGCCGGTCGCCTGGGGATGGAGAGGCCATTTTGGCCCTTGGCAGTCACCCAAGGTAAACCTTTACCGCACGCCTATATTTGCCGAAATTACACTTGACGGCGGGGTACAATAAACCCGCATGCGGATTTCCGTTGCGGGCGCTTCCCATCGCCGGGGCGTGCCCGGGAGCATCCGGCATGCGGCCTTTGCGGCGCTCGGTCATGTGCAAGACGGGCGGTCGGGTCTGTGGGGCGCATCAGCTGTCCCTCGCCTCGGCATGTCTTCTCTCCACGCCACGTACCTGCTGCTGAGCCTGCCTGCCAGATGATTGGAAGCAACAGCGTAAATCCCATCACGCCAACATCCCGGCGATCGCCGGGGCCTGTATACCTATATGAGAGGAGAGGGGTATATGGCGCGTAAGTTTAAGTCTATGGACGGCAACGAGGCGGCCGCATATGTTTCGTATGCGTACACCGAGGTAGCGGGAATCTATCCCATTACGCCGTCCAGCCCGATGGCCGACCATGTCGACCAGTGGGCGGCCCAGGGTCGCAAGAACATCTTCGGCACCCCGGTCAAGGTCGTCGAGATGGAGTCCGAGGCAGGTGCAGCCGGTACCGTTCACGGTTCGCTGGGCGCCGGTGCTCTGACCACCACCTACACGGCTTCTCAGGGTCTGCTCCTGATGATCCCGAACATGTACAAGATCGCGGGCGAGCAGCTCCCGGGCGTCTTCCACGTCTCCGCGCGTTGCGTCGCTTCCCACGCCCTGAACATTTTTGGCGATCACTCCGACGTCATGGCCTGCCGTCAGACCGGCTTCGCCATGCTCGCCGAGGGCAACGTCCAGGAGGTCATGGACCTCTCGCCGGTGGCTCACCTTGCCGCCATCGAGGGTAAGACCCCGTTCCTTAACTTCTTCGACGGCTTCCGCACCAGCCATGAGATCCAGAAGGTCGCCATGTGGGACTACAAGGATCTGGCCGAGATGTGCGACATGGACGCCGTCCAGGCTTTCCGCGACCACGCGCTCAACCCTGAGCACCCGCACACCCGCGGCAGCCACGAGAACGGCGATATCTTCTTCCAGAACCGTGAGGCCTGCAACAAGGTCTACGACGAGCTCCCCGCCGTCGTCGAGGGCTACATGAAGAAGATCAACGAGAAGCTCGGCACCGATTACGGCCTGTTCAACTACTACGGCGCTCCCGATGCCGACCGCGTCGTCGTGTGCATGGGCTCCTTCTGCGACGTGCTCGAGGAAGTCATCGACTACCTCAACGCTCACGGCGAGAAGGTCGGCCTGGTCAAGGTTCGTCTGTTCCGTCCGTTCTCCATCAAGCACTTCGTCGACGTTCTCCCCGAGACCGTCCAGAAGATCGCCGTCATGGACCGTACCAAGGAGCCGGGTTCCATCGGCGAGCCGCTCTACCAGGATGTCGTCTCCGCTCTCTACGAGGCTGGCAAGACGGGCATCAAGGTCGTCGGCGGCCGTTATGGCCTGGGCAGCAAGGACACGCCTCCCGCGTCCGCGTTCGCTGTCTTCGAGGAGCTCAAGAAGGACGAGCCCAAGCGCGAGTTCACCATCGGCATTGTCGATGATGTGACCAACCTGAGCCTGCCCGAGGCCGAGGATGCGCCCAACACCGCAGCCCCCGGCACCATCGAGTGCAAGTTCTGGGGTCTGGGTGGCGACGGTACCGTCGGCGCCAACAAGAACTCGATCAAGATCATCGGCGACCACACCGACAAGTACGTCCAGGCCTACTTCCAGTATG
>CAUHIY010000003.1:0-41147 GCA_959606405.1 uncultured Collinsella sp.
GCCGTACGCTTGAACTGAGAAGGGGGAGGCCTCGCGGCCTCCCCCTTTTTGCGTTATATACACGTTGTACTTTGGGACCTAGCTCCCCCGTATTCGCTCTTACTGTTTGGCTGTATTTTGAGTTCTTCTAGTGTATTTGAGCGATAATTACTCGCATTGGCGTTAGGGAGGGCTTGATGTTTACCGTATTTGTCTTGGGCAATATTGCTTCGGGTAAGTCGACTGCCTGCCGCTATTTCGAATCTCGTGGCGCTATGCTAATCGATCTGGATGAGCTTGCAAAATCGCTGTATGTGCCGGGCTCTGATATCGTCAATGCTCTCGCGGATGAATTCGGTTGGGACATTTTGGATGAGGATGGCGGCATTCGCCGCAACATCCTCGCTTCTCGAGCTTTTGCTTCTCCTGATTCGGTCGCACGGCTCAATGGCATTGTGCATCCCGTTCTCATTGAACAGCTTTCGCTTAGGATTCTCGATCCGGTTTGTTGTACGGTTTCATCTCCTCGTTATCGCTTTGCAGTGGTCGAGGTTTCTGCTCCGACTGGTTTTGAGGATGCATTTGGCTTGGCTGATGAAATTCTGGTCATCAGCGCCCCTTTGTCAGTTCGTCGCGAGCGCGCTATTCAACGTGGCATGGAGCCATCTGATTTCGATGCCCGTTCTGCTTGCCAGCCCGAAGAGTCTGCGCTGTGCAATCTCGCTACAACTGTGATTGACAATGCGGCAGACGATAACTCGCTCTTTGAACAACTGGACGCATGGCTTTCGCGCCATGGGTTCGGGGATGTAGTGGATAAGGAGGAGGCCGATGCCTAAGACACGTTTCCTTACGTGGTATCGCCTTATACCGCTGGTTGCCGTTTTTGCCTTCGGCCTTATCTCATTCGTTTACTCGTATGCTCCTGCCGCTTTCTTTAAGCCGCTGTATCCGATTGACTACGAGGCGTATGTAAAGCAATCCAGTATTTCGCATAATCTGGATCCGTATCTGGTGTGCGCTGTCATTAAGTCTGAATCGAATTGGGATCCCGAGGCCGAGTCGAATCAGGGTGCTCAGGGATTGATGCAGCTGATGCCCGAGACTGCCCAGGATATGATCGCCAAGGGCCTTGTCGACGGTGGCGAGTATTCGGCCGACAACCTTAACGATCCGGCTACGAATATCGAGTTTGGCTGTGCGTATCTCTCGTATCTTCTAGCGTATTTTAACGGGTCGACTGACAGTGCCATTGCCGCCTATAACGCCGGCATGGGCAATGTCGACGGATGGGCGCAGCAGAGTACGTCGCTTCATAATGCAATCACCTTTCCCGAGACGCAGGCGTATCTGATTCGTGTCAATAATGCCTGGGTTCGCTACAAGACCCTCTATCCCGATCGGTTCGTATAGGACTATGCCTGCCGCCTGCGTATACTGCAGATATATGAGTTAGGAGTATCCATGGCGGAATTTGAAGTAGAACGCGTTGGTGGTGAACTTAAGCGCTTTGGCGTTGAAGGCTCTGACGTGCCGTTTAAGGTCGTGTCTCCCTATGAGCCTGCCGGTTCCCAGCCTAAGGCCATTGAGTCGCTTGTGCAGGGCGTGAGGGACGGAGACCGCTATCAGGTTTTGCTGGGCGTGACTGGTTCGGGCAAGACCTTCACGATGGCAAAGACTATCGAGGCCCTGGGAAAGCCGACGCTGGTCATGGCTCCGAATAAAACGCTCGCCGCTCAGCTTGCGAGCGAGCTCAAAGAGTTCTTTCCCAACAACGCTGTGGTCTACTTCGTCTCGTACTACGACTACTATCAGCCCGAGGCGTATGTGCCGCAAAGCGATACATATATCGAGAAAGACTCCTCGATTAACGAAGAGGTTGAGATGCTGCGACATCAGGCGACCGCATCGCTGCTCTCTCGACGCGATGTGATCGTTGTCGCATCGGTCTCGTGTATCTATGGCATTGGCTCTCCTGAGGACTATGCGGGTCTGGCTCCAAACGTCGACAAGAAGGTGCCGCTCGAGCGCGATGACTTTATCCATGCACTTATCGACATTCAATATGATCGCAATGACTATGACCTGGCACGCGGCACGTTCCGCGTGCGCGGCGATGTTGTCGACGTGTATCCGCCTTATGCCGAGCATCCGTTGCGGTTTGAGTTCTTTGGCGACGAGGTCGAGCTGATTGCCGAGATCGATGAGGTCACCGGTGAGATGCTTCGTGAGTACGAGGCCATCCCCGTATGGCCGGCATCGCACTACGTGACCGAGAAGCCGAAGGTCAAGGCGGCTCTGAAATCGATCAGCGAAGAGTGCGAGAAGCGCGTGGCGGAGCTCAAGGCGACCGACAAGTTGCTCGAGGCGCAGCGTCTGCAGCAGCGCACCGATTATGATCTTGAGATGCTCGAGACGATGGGCTTTTGCAACGGCATCGAGAACTACTCGCGTCATCTGGACGGTCGCAAGCCGGGTGAGCCGCCGTTTACCCTAATCGATTACTTTCCTAAGGATATGCTCTGCATCATCGATGAGAGCCATGTGACGGTGCCGCAGATTCGCGGTATGCACGAAGGTGACCGCTCGCGTAAGGTGACGCTGGTGGAACACGGTTTTCGCCTGCCCTCGGCGCTCGATAACCGCCCGCTTCGTTTCGATGAGTTTGAGGCGAGGATTCCCCAGTTCATCTACGTTTCGGCAACACCGGGTGACTATGAGCTGCGGGTTAGCCAGAACGACGTTGAGCAGATTATTCGTCCGACCGGTCTGCTCGATCCCAAGATCGATGTGCGTCCGGTTCGTGGGCAGATTGACGATCTTGAGGACGAGATTCGCGAGCGCGTTGCCCGCAAGGAGCGCGTGCTGGTGACCACGTTGACCAAGCGCATGGCCGAGGACCTGACCGACCATCTGCTTGATGCGGGCATTAAGGTCAATTACATGCACTCTGATACGGCGACAATGGACCGTGTCGAGATCTTGCGAACGCTGCGCGAGGGCAAGATCGATGTTCTCGTTGGCATCAACCTGCTTCGCGAGGGCTTGGATCTTCCCGAGGTCTCACTGGTGGCAATTCTCGATGCCGATAAGGAAGGCTTCTTGCGCAACCGCCGTTCGCTGATTCAGACGATTGGCCGCGCGGCCCGTAACGCCGATGGCGAAGTCATCATGTATGCGGACGTTGTGACCGATTCGATGAAAGAGGCCATCGAGGAGACGCAGCGCCGTCGCGAGATTCAGATGGAATATAACGAAGAGCATGGCATTGTGCCCAAGACGGTGCGCAAAGCCATCAACGACATCTCAAGTTTTATTGCCGAGGCCGAAAAAACCGTGGGTTCCAAGGGGCGCTCGAAGGGCGACTCTCTTGGCCATGGCGCATTCTATACGCCCGATGAGTCGGGTGAGGGCGGCGTGCCGGAAACGGTGGCGCCCGAGCAGACGCTTGCGGAGCAGTTGGAAGAACTGCCGCATGACGAGCTTGTGCGGATCGTCGAAACCATGGAAGAGGACATGCGTAACGCTTCTGCCGCCATGGACTTTGAGGAGGCGGCGCGCCTGCGCGATGCCGTCGTTCAGATTCGGGCGATGCTCGAGGGTGCGTCTGAGGACGAGACGATCGAGCGCTTACGTTCGCAGGCCCGTAAGGGTTCCACGTTCGCATCGGGCAGAAAACGCCAGGGTGCACGGTTTAAGAAATAGCGAACAGGCCCCGAGTTCCCTGTGGAGCTCGGGGCCTATGTCTTTTGCGCGCTGGAATTCGTGCGTTAGAGGTCTGCGATCAGGGCTTCAGCACAACGGATGCCGTCGGTGGCCGCGCTCATGATGCCGCCAGCATATCCAGCTCCCTCACCACAAGGGTAGAGGCCCGGGGTCGACACGGCATGGCACGTTTGGTCTCGGGTGACAGTGACCGGTGAGCTCGAACGAGTCTCCACGCCGGTAAGAACGGCATCGGGACGGTCGTAGCCTCGTAGCTTTTTTCCGAGTAGGGGAAGTCCCAGGCGGAGCGACTCGACGATATGCTGCGGCAGGGCTTCGTCAATTGCCGTCCAGGTCACACCGAGCGGATAGGTGGGCTTTACCTTTCCGGGCGCCTTGCTGGCGCGTCCTGCGAGGAAATCTCCGACGAGCTGTGCCGGTGCGTTCCAGTTGGAGCCGCCCAGGCGATAGGCGGCCGCCTCGCAGGCACGCTGGAGCTCGATGCCGGCGAGCGGGTCATCGTTGGGAAGGTCCTCGGGCGTGACGTTAACGAGGAGGGCGGCGTTTGCGTTGCGGCCGGCGCGGGCGTTGAGGCTGGCGCCGTTGACGCACAGGTGGCCCTGCTCGGAAGAGGCAGCGACAACCTGTCCGCCGGGGCACATGCAAAACGAGAACACGCTGCGACCGTTGGGAAGATGGGCGACGAGCTTGTAGGGGGCTGCTCCGAGGGCAGGATGTCCCGCCGAGGCTCCATACTGGACTCGGTCGATGTCGCGCTGCGGATGCTCGATGCGAACGCCCATGGCAAAGGTCTTTTGTGCGAGGGCCACGTTGTGGTCCTTAAGGAGCTCAAAAATATCGCGAGCAGAATGCCCGCAGGCGAGGATGAGGTGCTTTGTCTCGATTGGCTCGCAAGCGGCGTCTTGGGACGATTGGGCATCAATACCGGTGATGGCGCCAGACGCGTCGATGCGAATGTCGACGAGCTTTGTTCGATAACGGACGACACCTCCGAGCTGCTCGATGCGCTGGGAAATATTGGTGACAACAGTGGGAAGGATGTCGGAGCCAATGTGCGGCTTGGCATCCCATAGAATGTCTCGGGGTGCACCCGCTTCGACGAAGGTGTCCAGGATAAGGCGATGGGCGGGATTTTTGGTTCCCGTATTGAGCTTGCCATCCGAGAAAGTCCCCGCACCGCCCAAGCCAAACTGGATATTGCTCTCGGGGTCGAGGGCGCGCTCCTTCAGAAAGAGGTCGATTGCCTGCGAGCGGCGAAGCGCTGGGTCGCCCCGTTCGATAAGCAAGGGCTTCAGACCTGCTTCGGCGAGGGTAAGTGCGGCGAAAAGGCCAGCGCATCCGGCGCCGACGACGACGGGGCGCTCTTTGGGCGCGCCGGAAACGGGGGAGGGGAATGAAGGCTTATTGTCTTCTATCGTGCGCACGTGTGAGCGGTCGCGCACACCAACGCTGTCGAGCACTGTCTGCTCGATGTCTGGGCTCGTCAGCTCAACACGAAAGCTCAGGATAAAATGAACGTCTCGTTTTTTGCGGGCATCGATGGACTTGCGGTGGAGCTCGATAGACTTGATCTCGGAGTCTTTGCAGCGCAGGACGCGTTTGACGACTCGCTTGCCAACGATAAGGCAAGCTTTTTCATCGCCGGCTTCATCGAGCGACGCATTGACTTGGGTGATTTCGATCATCGAGGTCTCCTTAGATGCAAGAAAGAGGCCGCCCGGTGTCCCAGACGGCCCGAATGCGTTTTGATTATAGACTGCGCAGCTATAGGTTACTGGCAGCGCGAATGCCCGAAATCCAGGCCCATGCAAGGTTGAAGCCACCGCAGTCGGCGTCGATATCGAGCGCTTCGCCGCAGACGTAAAGCGGGGCATAGGCTGCGCCGTTCGCGCGAAGGCCGGGTATCGAGACGGTCTCGATGGGTATGCCGCCACGTATGACCTGTGCCGAGCGCTCCTCGGCCGTTCCCTCGACAAGCAGTTTAAAGTGCTTGAGGATGGAGACCAGATGGATGACATCGTTGGAGCCTGGATGGCACTGCTCGAACGCTGTACAGACGACGTGGGAGAGTTGAGGAGCGAGCATACCATCGAACCAGCGGGGGTTGTGGGGCGAAAAGCGGCCGAGCAGCTCAACGCGTCGGTTGAGCATATCGAGCAACTTGTCTTTGGAGAGGTCGGGGAAAACGTCGAGCAGGATCGTGTCGCCGTGCTGGATGCGTCGGGAGAGGTTGAAGGCGGCGACACCTGAGATGCCGAAGGTCCGGAACAGCACCTCGCCGTCTTCGCACCAGAGATCCTCGTGATTGCGGGTGAGCGTCAAGCGGGCGCGAACGCGTAGGCCATCCAGCGTCTTGAGGGCCATCCGATCGCCGACGACCGATGCCGACACGGGGCAGAGAACGGGGCGCGACGGCGTTAGGAGGAGGCTAAACGTCTCGGCGATGCCGGCGGGGTTGCCTCCCGTGGCGATAATTACGGCATGTGCCTGCAAGGTCATGTTTTTGCGCGGGGTATCGGCGAGCGCCCTCCGAAGCGAGCGGAGCTCCGATTTTCGATCGCCGTGCTTTTTTGCCTTAAGCGCCCGTGCGGGACGGTCTATTTGGAGTGTCCAGCCCTCGGGAGCTTTGTGCGCCATGGCAACGTTGGCTCCGCAGATTAAGGTGACGCCCAGACGATCACAAACGTTGAGAAGCGCGTCGCGCACCGATTCGGCGCGGAGGGAGCGTGGGTACTGTCGACCTTCCTCGGAGGTCGTCATGATGCCCAGCGAGGAGAAGAAGCCCATAAGCTCTTGTTCGGGCTGGGGGCCCATGACGGATTCGACGAAAGCAGGGTGGTTGTACCGCTGGGGATCAATCGATTCGTTTGAGAGATTGCAGCGGCCGTTGCCGGTCGCAAGGAGTTTAAGGCCGCACGCGACATCGCGCTCAACGATGCAGACGCTTTTGCCAGCGCGTGCGGCCGTAATGGCGGCGGCGAGACCCGAGGCCCCGCCGCCGATTACCAGGACGTCATAGAAGGCGTTCGTGTTCACTTAGGCCTCGTCGGTCTCGTGCGGGGCAATGGCCTCGACGGCAGAGACGGCCTTGGGCAGCATGCCATCGGGCAGCGCGGTCTCAACCTCGCCCTTATCGCAGGCCTCGGCGAGTGACGGATTAATGGGAAGCTGACCCAAGATATCGAGGTTGTAGCGCTCGGCGACCTCGGGCAGCTTGCTCTTGCCGAAGACCTCAATCTTCTTGCCGCAATCGGGGCATTCGATATAGCTCATGTTCTCGACAATGCCCAAAATGGGAACGTTCATCTTCTCGGCCATGTTGACCGCCTTGGCGACGATCATCGAGACCAGATCCTGCGGGCTCGTGACGATGACGATGCCGTCGACGGGCAGCGACTGGAAGACGGTGAGCGCGACATCGCCCGTTCCCGGAGGCATGTCGACCAGCAGGTAGTCGATGGGGCCCCACGAGGTCTCGCTCCAGAACTGCCTGATGGCGCCGGCGATGACCGGGCCGCGCCAAAGGACGGGGTCGGTCTCGTTTTGGAGCAGCAGGTTGGAGCTCATGACCTTGACGCCGTGCTCGGAGATTTCGGGCAGCATAAGGTTGCCAAGGGCATGGACGTGGCGTCCGCTCATACCGAACATCTTGGGGATAGAGGGACCGGTGATGTCGGCATCGAGGACGCCGACCTTGTGGCCGTGACGGGCAAGCTCGGTTGCGATGGCGCCGGTGACAAACGACTTGCCGACACCGCCCTTGCCGGAAAGCACGGCGATAACGCGCTTGACCTCCGATAGCGTATTCTCTTCAAATTGCGACGGCGTTGTTTGTCCGCCGGCGGCCTGTGCGTGCTCGCAACCCATGTATGACTCCTTTGTATATGCTGGGGCCGGGGCCCCGCGATGTGACACGAGCGTCATTGTACCCTCGTTTGCGAGCGGGAGTCATTTGCGATGCATTTGGGCCGAGCGTGCTTGCAATACGATAGGTCCAAGCGAATGGGCGGGCTTACTGAACTTTGCTGGCGAACTCGAGGTATTGCATGCGCTGCAGCTTGTCGACCGTCGAGGCGTATGGGCTGTCTTCAGATTCCAAGTCGTAGCGCAGCCCGTCGGCACCAAGATAGCCGGCGACATTGATGGTGGGCACATCTGACCTTGTTGCAAGCAGGGCCTTTTGGTAGTCGGTGAGCGGGGCGCCGATCTTATTAAGGGTAATGGCTGCAATCTCGTTTGCTCCGACGGTGTCGTAGACGTTGAGTTCGGTATTGCCGGCGATTTCATAGTTAGCCCAGACGAAATAGGTCGACTGATAGATACGGAAAGCGTGGCTTGCCGTATCTTCCTGAGGGTACAGTTCGTCGTTGAGAGTCGTTGCGGCGCTCGGCTGATGGTCGCCAAAAAAGACAAGAACAACCGGTCTGCCGATATTGCGGAGCTCGTTGATAAAGTACTCGAGGTCCCGGTCGGATGCGTTGATGCAAGTGAGATAGGTGTTGAGCGCGCTATTGGCGCCCTCGCTGGCTCCCTCGACCCAATAGTTTGTCAGCTCTTCGGCGGGAACGGTGCCATAGTCGTAGCCGCCGTGATTTTGCATCGTGACGTCAAAGATGAACTGCGGGGCTTCGTCGGCTCTGAGCAGGTCGAGTATCTTGTCGTAGGTGGCGTAGTCGCATACGCCGGCATGGTAATAGGGTGCACCTTCAAAATCGTCGATTGAAAGAAAATCTCCAAAGCCCAGCTGCTGATAGATTTTATCTCGATGGTAGTTGACGGGGTTTTGCGGGTGCATGGCGGTGGCGACGTACCCAAGCTCTTTAAGGTCCTTTGCCAGGCTGTTGACGCCATTCATCTGATACAGCTGATAGGGGATTTTGCCTAATCCGACAAAGGCCGTTGTCGCTCCGGTCAAAAATTCGAATTCGGAGTTCGCCGTTCCGCCACCGGCGACCGAAGCGAGCATGGTGCCGCGAACAAGTGTGTCGGGAAGCGAGTTGTAGAATGCGGGGCCGGTGTACCCGGCCGCCTGGAGCTGCTCAAAGCACGAAAGGTCGCTAAAACTCTCGTTCATGACGGCAACAATCGTCGGCTTGATTTCATTGAACTGGGCAACGGCCGCCGCGCGCTGTTCGCTCGAGCCATATGTGCTGTCGTAGACGGCGGCGAGCTCCTGCTCGATGCTCTGCGCCTCATCGGGCGTATAGTCTTCGGGCTTCTCAATGGGCAACTCGTTGACCATTTCGGTGAACGAAGTGATAAAACCCTGAGACACATACGTGGTGATGGGCTGCCAACGGTCAAATCCAAAATCCAGCGCCTGCTCCAAGTCGATGTTGGAAAAGCCTGAGAGCCCCACAACGGTCACTAGCAGAAAAGCACAGAGGTTAGCGGCGATAGCGGGGAAGACATGGGTGGGCGTACGGGGCTTTCGCGGTCGGATGAGCGAAAGAAGCCCCAGGGAAATCTCCAGCAGGGCGAGAGAGGTTACGATTCCGGCGGTAAAGGTAAACTCGTATCCCTCGCTCACTTCCATTGCGGTGCCAAGGGCCAAGATATCGCTTGGCAGGATGGCTTCGCCTTTAAACGTTATGACGAAGTGCTCGGCAATGCCAAGGATGCAGCAGACGACGGGCACGAGAGCCATGACGCCTCCATGACGCTGTCCCAGCAAATAAAGGGAGAGCAGAACCGTCGCGAGCAGCCCGACGGAAAACCCGAATGAGTTGGCGGGAATGCGATAGAACGTTTCGTTGCAGGCAATTTCGAGTGAAACGAACGAGAGCGCTGAAACAGCGGCGATGACAAGGATGTCACGGCAAATACAGGCGACCGTTCCCGTCGCAAGATCGGTTTGGTCGATAAGTCCCGAAACCAAGGGCTCGACAAGAAGTATGACGGCGGCAGCACCGAGCGCCGAATAAGAAAGGACCCATAGGGAGCTGCCCTCATTTACGAGCAATTGATTCGTAACCCATGCAGCTACCACGCCGAGTGGGATGAGGAGCGTCGCGCACCAAAAGACGCGGGCAATGGGTGGCTTTTCGTTGCGTTTGATTGAAAAATACACGCGCACGACGACGGCGGCCACGATAAGGACGGCGATGAATATGGGCAGATTGGCCATGTCGCTCGAAGTGATTTCAAGGGGGATATCTTCGGTCATGGACGTTCCTCTGGTACAGCAAATTAAGTTCAGTATTAGATTACTGTAACCTTTCCACGGTATTTCGAGAAACAAAGCGCCCGATACGCAAAGCTAAAGGTCTGCGAATCTTGTATTACGAACATCTGTGCGCGTCGAGTGCGCTAAACTCATCGGCAGTATGATTCGATGCAATAGGAGGCAAGGAGCTTCCATGTCTGATTCTTCTATCGTTATTCGCGGCGCTCGTGAGCATAACCTCCGGGATATCGATGTTTCCATTCCGCGTGACCAACTCGTGGTCATTACCGGTCTTTCTGGCTCGGGCAAGAGTTCGCTGGCATTCGACACTATCTATGCCGAGGGCCAGCGTCGATACGTCGAGAGCCTTTCGAGTTATGCGCGCCAGTTCTTGGGCCAGATGGACAAACCCGACTTGGATTCAATCGACGGCCTTTCGCCGGCGGTGTCGATCGACCAAAAGACGACGTCTAAAAACCCTCGCTCGACGGTTGGCACCGTAACCGAGATTTATGACTATCTGCGCCTGCTGTTCGCCCGTGTGGGCACCCCGCACTGTCCCGAATGCGGCCGTGTCATTGAGCGTCAGACGACCGACCAGGTTGCCGACAAGGTCTTGGCGGCGGGGGAGGGCCGCCGCGCGTTTGTGCTGGCACCGGTGGTGCGCGGGCGAAAAGGCGAGTACACCAAACTGTTTGAGGACCTTCGCGCCGAGGGCTTTAGCCGCGTGCGTGTCGACGGTGAAGTGCGCTCGCTCGACGATCCGATCGATCTGGACAAGAAGTTCAAGCACGATATCGAGGTCGTGGTCGATCGCATCGTGATCCGTGAGAACTCTCTGGGCCGTATCGCCGAGTCTGTTGAGCAGGCGACTGCGCTGGCGCACGGCAATGTGAACGTATACTTGCTGCCCGATCGTGATGCTCCCGAGGGGACCGAGGGCGAGCTGCTGGAGTATTCGTTGGCCTTGGCGTGCCCGGAGCATGGTCACTCCATTGACGATCTTCAGCCGCGTGATTTTTCGTTCAACGCTCCCTATGGCGCATGTCCTGAGTGCGACGGCCTGGGCTTTAAGAAAACCGTTGATGCCGAGGCGCTGATTGAGGATCCCTCGAAGTCCATTGCCGATGGAGTCTTTGGTAGCCTGTTTGGCAATTCGAACTACTATCCGCAGATTTTTGCTGCGGTCTGCAAACACTTTAAGGTGAGCGCCGATACGCCGTGGGAGGACTTGCCCCCTCGCGTGCGTCGTGCATTCTTGGATGGCCTGGGCGATACGAAGATCTCGGTCGACTATCAAAAGCTCGATGGGCGCCGTAGCCAGTGGGACACCAAGTTCTCGGGCGTGCGCAATATCCTGTACGAGCGCTATACCGAGACGACGAATGAGAACACCAAGGCGCGCTTGGAGAAGTACATCCGCGAGGAGCCGTGCTCGAGTTGCCATGGTGCTCGTCTGCGCCCCGAGATGCTCGCCGTTACCGTAGGCGGTAAGTCCATTTACGAGGTCTGCTGCCTATCGTGCCGCGAGTCGCTCGAGTTTTTTGAGGGCTTGGAGCTTACCGAGCGCCAACAATTTATCGGCGGGCGCATCGTTAAGGAAATCCTGGAGCGCCTGCGCTTTCTGGTCGATGTCGGACTCGACTATCTGACCCTCGACCGTGCCTCGGCGACGCTTTCCGGAGGCGAGGCGCAGCGCATTCGCCTGGCAACGCAGATCGGCGCCGGCCTCATGGGTGTGCTGTACATTTTGGACGAGCCGTCGATCGGCCTCCATCAGCGCGATAACGAGCGCCTGATCAAGACGCTTGAGCGCCTACGCGATATCGGCAATACCGTCATCGTCGTCGAGCATGATGAGGATACGATTCGTGCTGCCGACTATGTGATCGACATGGGCCCCGGTGCGGGCGTGAACGGCGGACACGTGGTCGCCGCGGGAACGCCTGCCGATATCATGGCGTGCCCCGATTCGATGACGGGTGCCTACCTGACCGGCAAGCGAATGATTCGGGTCCCCGATGAACGCCGCAAGCCCGGTCGCGGCTGCCTTAAGATCACGGGCGCCCGCGCCAACAACCTCAAAAACGTTACCGCCAAGATCGAGTTTGGTACGCTTACGGTTGTTACCGGCGTGTCGGGATCGGGCAAGAGCTCCCTGGTTACCGACACCATTGCGCCTGCGCTTACGAATGCCATTCACCGTTCGACGCGTCCTGTGGGCCCGTACAAAAAGCTCGAGGGTATCGAGTGCATCGATAAGGTGATCGACATTGACCAGTCGCCGATTGGCCGCACGCCGCGTTCCAACCCTGCTACGTACATTGGCCTGTGGGATGATCTTCGCGCACTGTTTGCGAGTACGCCGGAGTCGAAGGCGCGTGGCTACTCGCCGGGACGTTTCTCCTTTAACGTGAGCGGCGGCCGCTGCGAAGCATGCAAGGGCGACGGACAAATTAAGATCGAGATGCACTTCCTTCCCGATATCTATGTCCCCTGTGAGGTCTGCGGCGGCAAACGCTATAACCGCGAGACGCTCGAGGTCACCTACCGTGGTAAGACCATCTCGGACGTGCTCGACATGAGCGTCACCGAGGCACTGGCCTTCTTTGGGAATATCCCGCAGATTAAGCGCAAGCTCCAGACGCTGTACGATGTAGGCTTGGGCTACGTGAGCCTGGGCCAGCCCGCCACGACGCTCTCGGGCGGCGAGGCGCAGCGTGTGAAGCTCGCCAAGGAGCTTCATCGACGCCAGACGGGCAAGACGTTCTATATTTTGGACGAGCCGACGACCGGTCTTCATTTTGAGGACGTCCGCCAGCTGCTCGATGTGCTGCAGCGCTTGGTCGATGCGGGCAACACGGTGCTGGTGATTGAGCACAACCTTGATGTCATCAAGGTTGCCGACCGCCTGATCGATATGGGTCCCGAGGGCGGTAACGGCGGCGGAACCGTCGTGGTTTCGGGCACACCGGAGCAGGTTGCGGACTGTCCGCAGAGTTATACGGGCAAGTTTTTGGCGCCGTTGCTCAGGCGTGACCGGGAGCGTCAGGCTCAACTTGATGCTCAATAAATAGGCGATTCAGTTTATGGGCGCCATCGACTCCTTGTGATTCGATGGCGCTTGCTGTGCCGAAGTGACGTATGCAGCCGAATTGGACATATACTTAATCTTTGCGTCCGAATGCGAGGGAAAGGATATGTCATGGCAAAGGCTGTAAAGACGCCAAAAACCAATGCGATGCGCGAGCTGGAAAGCGCCGGCATTTCCTATGTTCTACATACGTACGAAGACGATGGTGATGAGTCGGCGGGCCTGGGGGTCGCGATTTCGGAGCCGCTTGGCGAGGAGCCCGGTCAAGGATTTAAGACCTTGGTCTGCGTGACGCCGTCCAACGACCACGTCGTGTGCTGCATCCCTGTTGCCGACGAGCTCGATCTAAAGTCCGCCGCGCGTGCCGCGGGGGAGAAGTCCTTGGCCATGATGCATGTGAAGGATTTGCTTGCGGCGACTGGCTACGTTCGCGGCGGCTGCAGTCCGGTCGGTATGAAAAAACGCTACAGGACGCTCATTGATGAGACATGTGTCCTTTGGGATACCATTTTTATTTCGGGAGGCAAGCGTGGTTATCAGCTCGAGCTTGCACCTGATGATTTAATTGCATTTTGCGGGGCGACAGTTGCCGCGATTACGAGAGAGGACTGAGCGATGCCGCAGGAAGAATTGAAGCGCGGAGCTCATTTTGCAGAAGAATCTGCGCCTCAGACACCCTCATCCGAAGCTTCTTCGTCGCGAGATGACACTGACGACATGGGCTCGTCGGACTACTCCACGGTTGGTCGTTCCGCCGGGCTTATGACCATCCTGACCATCGTGTCTCGCGTCACCGGTTTTATCCGCACGTGGGCAATGGCGGCCGCTATCGGCATGTCACTGCTCTCGTCTTCCTATCAGGTCGCCAACAACCTGCCCAATATGCTCTACGAACTCGTGATGGGCGGCATGCTCGTGACGGCGTTTTTGCCCGTGTACATGGGCGTGAGGCGTGAGCAGGGTCGCGAGGCCTCTAACGAGTACGTGGGCAACCTGCTCGGTATTCTGCTATTGGTGCTGGGTGGCATTTCGTTGCTGGGGACCGTGTTCGCCCCGGGCTTTATCTGGACGCAATCGTTCCTTTCGGGTGACGGCGGCAGCATGGATACCGCTGCGTTCATGTTCCGTTTCTTTGCCATCCAGATTCTGTTTTATGGTTTGGGCTCGGTGTTTTCGGGCGTCCTCAACGCACACCGCGACTACTTCTGGTCGACGTTTGCCCCGGTCCTCAACAATGTGATCGTCATTGCGAGCTTTATGGGCTTTGCGCCCGTGTCCGCACAGTTTGGCGAACGTGCCGGCATCATCTTGATTGCGGCCGGTACGACCCTCGGTGTCTTTGTTCAGATGGCATGTCAGATCCCCGCGCTTGGCAAGCACGGCGTGCATCCCCATATCCATATCGACTTTAAGGACCCCGCACTGCGCCAGACGATTGCGCTCGGTATCCCGACGCTGCTCGCCACGGTGTGCATGTTTGTCTCGACTTCTATCACCAACGCTGCTGCGCTGGTGGTCCAGCCCGAGACCGGTCCTTCCGTCATCGCCTATGCGCGCCTGTGGTACACGCTGCCCTACGCGCTGATTGCCGCCTCGCTTTCGACGGCGCTCTATACCGAGCTCTCTCACGACGCACAGGAGAAGGATTACGACAGCGTCCGCACGGGCATTTCGCGTGGCGTCGCCCAGATGCTGTTCTTCCTGATTCCATTCGCGCTGTACTTGATTGTCTTCGCGCGTCCGCTCAACATGATCTACTGCGCTGGCAAGTTCGATGAGTCCGGTGTGGCGCTGGTGTCGGAGTTCCTTATCTACCTGGCACTTTCCCTGCCGCTCTACGGCGTGGTCGTGCTGATGCAGAAGAGCTTCTCTGCCTTGCTCGACATGAAGCCCTATAGCCGCTATTGCCTGTATTCCGCCATCGGCCAGGCCGGCTCGGTTCTGCTGTTTGGCGTTGTGCTGGGCTTCGGCATGCCGGCAATCGCGCTTTCGTATGTCGTCGACTACGTGATCTTGGTCGGTTGCTCGCTGTGGTGGCTGCGTCGTCGTCTGCGTGGTCTTCAGGTTAAATCTATCCTGCATGGCGGTTTCTTTGGCCTTTTGCTCGGTGGCCTGGGTGCTGCCGCAGGCGCCGGCGTCATGTGGGCGCTTGAGCACTTTGTCGGGGCACTTGGCGGCTCGATTCTGATTACTCTTGGCTACGTTTGCGTTGCGGGTGTCGTCTCGCTTGCTGTTACCTTTGGCCTTGCCGTCGTCCTTAAGATGCCCGAGGTCTCGGCGCTGATTCGTCGCAAGTAGGTGCGCGTGGCCGGTCACGACAACATTCCAACGCTTGCCGAGCAGGTTTCGCGCGTTCCCACGCAGCCCGGCTGCTACCTTTGGAAAGACGCCAAGGGCGATGTCATCTACGTGGGCAAGGCGAAAAACCTGCGCGCCCGTATGCGTCAGTACGTGACGCTGCAGGACGAGCGCCAGAAGATCCCGCTGATGATGCAGCTGGTGGCGAGCTTTGACTATATCGTGGTGGAGACCGAGCACGAGGCGTTGGTGCTCGAGCGCAATTTGATTGGTCAGTACCATCCGTACTTTAACGTCGACCTCAAGGATGACAAGAGCTACCCCTTTATCGCCATTACAAAGGGCGACCTGTATCCCGCTATCAAATACACGCGTGAGCGTCATAAGCCGGGAACGCGCTATTTTGGACCTTATACCGATAGCCGCGCGGCACGTGAGACGATAGATACGCTGCGCAAGGTTATCCCCATCTGCTCCGCATCCTGTGCGGAGTGGCGTCGTTGTCGCCGTATCGTCGAGTCCCACAAGGGCGAGGAAGACATCGTCAATATGATTTGCGCGCAAAACGGGCGCCCCTGCTTTGACTACCATGTCGGGCGCGGCCCGGGTGCGTGTGTCGGCGTGATTTCCCCGGCAGACTATGCCAAGAACGTCAAGCGTGTCGAGCGCTTTTTGTCGGGCCATCGCAAGGATGTCGTCGATGAGCTGACCTCCGAGATGACGGATGCCGCTGAGGCGCTCGACTTTGAGCGCGCGGCACGCGTCAAACGTCGTTTGGAGGTCATCAAGGGTCTGGACGATCGTCAGCAAGTCGTTTTTCCCTCCAGTGTCGATATCGATGTCATCGGTTTCTATCGCGAGGAGACCATCTCCGCCGCTTGCGTCTTCGTCGTTCGCGAGGGCCGAACAGTTCGCACCTGCGAGTTCATTCTCGACAAGGGTCTTGATGTTGACGAGGAAGAGCTCCAGTCGGGCTTTCTTAAGCGCTATTACGACGAGACGGCTGATATTCCAGCTGAGGTCAACCTTTCCGTCGAGCTTGAGGATGCGGAAGCGCTGGGGGAGTGGCTTGCGGGCAAGCGTGAGCGTTCCTGCCATCTCCATAGGCCGCAGCGTGGCGAAAAGCACCGTCTGCTCGATATGGCATCCAAAAATGCGCGCCATGCCCTCATGCGCTACATGATGCGAACGGGGTACGCTGACGACCGCACCAATCAAGCGCTCCTGGAGCTCGAAAGTGCGTTGGCGCTGCCATCGCCGCCGTTGCGTATCGAGTGCTTCGATATCTCTACACTGCATGGCACCTTTACGGTCGCCTCGATGGTGGTGTTTACCAACGGGCGCGCCGACAAGAGTCAGTATCGTCGTTTTAAAATTCAGGCCGAATTGGACGAGGCAAACGACTTCGTGTCGATGTCTGAGGTTTTGGGACGACGCTATGCTCCCGAGCGCATGGCCGACGAGCGCTTTGGCTCGCGCCCCGATTTGCTCGTTGTCGATGGCGGTAAGCCGCAATTGACCGCTGCGATCAAGCAACTTGAGGCTCTTGGGCTCGATATACCAGTTTGTGGCTTGGCAAAGGCCGATGAGGAGGTTTTCGTGCCTTGGGACGAGACTCCCGTCGTGCTGCCGACCGGGTCCGCGTCGCTCTATCTAATTAAACAGGTGCGCGATGAATCGCACCGTTTTGCCATCACGTTCCATCGCGAATTGCGCGATAAAGCCATGACGGTTTCGGTACTCGATGACGTTCCAGGCGTGGGACCCACCAGAAAACGTGCCCTTATGCGCCATTTTGGCTCGATGAAGCGTTTGCGCGCGGCGAGCGAGCAAGAGATCGCGGAAGTTCGAGGCATTCCTGCCGATGTCGCCAAAGCGGTTCACGAGGCGCTCGTTGCATGGAATGCCGAGCGCGCCGAGGCGGCGGCAAAGCAATCCGAAAACTAAACACGCCTCTAAACAACTGATATACATGATTGCGTGATTTTCAATCATGTATTTCACGGCGATTACCAGCCGATTTCGGGTTTAATTAACGCTAAAACGTTTGACTAGCCATGGTGAACAACCCTGCTATCCTGCGGGCTGACGAAGACTGATATCTCACCTCGTCGATATATACTGTCTGGCGAATCGTTTGTCAATGAATTCGGTGAACGGTAGTAAATACCGTTCAAGCGTATGTATGTATCGGTCGCCGAGCGCGGCACCTCAGTTGGGTTCGTCGGTAGGTAAGGTATATATCGTCCGCAAGTTGCGCGGGGGCACGTCTAGGTGCTCCCGGGTAAGATTCTCTATTGATAGGAGAAGACATGGCCATCATCAACAAGGGTATGTCCAGGCGTTCGTTCCTCGGCCTCACCGGCAGCGTCGCTGCTGTCGCAGGGCTTGGTCTCACCGGCTGCGGTGGCAGCTCTAGCGACGAGGGTTCCGCTTCCGGTTCCACCGATTCCGCCAACCGTGGCGGCGGCGTGATCACCGCTGGTTCCGCTTACGCTCCGTCCAGCTTCGATCCCGCCAGCACCGGCTCCGCTGTGGGCCTGGGTGCTAACTGGCATGTCGTCGAGGGCCTCTACGGCATCGATTACCACGACTACAGCACCTTCAACGAGCTCGCCACCGACGATCCCAAGTCTGTGGACGACACCACTTTCGAGGTCACCATCCGCAAGGGCGCCAAGTTTTCCGATGGCACCGAGGTCACCGCTGACGATGTCGTTGCCTCCTACACCGCTTGCGCCGCTTCCGCTACCTATGCTCCGTTCTTCCAGCCCTTCGAGTCCATCGAGGCCAAGGACGCCAGCACCGTGACGGTCAAGACCAAGGTCCCCAACTTCTCCCTGCTCAAGGATCGTCTGGCCATCGTCCGCGTTACCCCGGCCACCCAGACCGAGGAGGATCGCGCCAAGCAGCCGATCGGCTCCGGCCCCTGGATGTACGACTCTATCTCCGATACCGAGATCACCCTGGTTCCCAACCCCGAGTACAACGGTGAGTATGCTGCCGAGGATAAGAAGATCCAGTACAGCATCCTGACCGACCCCACCGCTCGCGTTACCGCTCAGCAGGAGGGCTCCACGCTCGTTATGGAGCTCGTTACCGCTGATGCCGTCGACCAGCTCGAGAGCGCCGGCTGCAAGATCGATAACGTTCAGGGTTTCGGCACCCGCTTCATCATGTTCAACGTCGCCAAGGAGCCTTGGAACAACGTCAAGGTCCGTCAGGCTGTCATGTATGCGCTCGACACCGAGAAGATGGTCAGCAACACCTTCGCCGGCCTTGCCACCGCTGCCAGCTGCTACCTGCCCAAGAGCTTCACCAACTATCATGAGGCTTCCACGGTGTACAAGACCGACGCCAAGAAGGCTAAGAAGCTCATCGAGGAGTCTGGCATCACCCCGGGTGCCATCACCCTGCGCACCACCGACAACGAGCAGATTAAGGGTATGGCCGCCCAGGTCAAGAACGACCTCGACGCTCTCGGCTTCGATGTGACCATCCAGACCGATACCTCGCCGGCCACCTACGCTGCCATCGACGGCGGCGAGGCCTACGATATCCTCCTTGCCCCTGGCGATCCTTCCTGCTTCGGCGCCGACCCCGACCTGCTGCTCAACTGGTGGTACGGCGACAACGTCTGGATGCAGACCCGTTGCCCGTGGAAGGAGTCCGCTGAGTGGCAGAAGCTCCACGGTCTCATGGACGAGGCTCTTGCCGCCGAGGGCGACGAGCAGCAGAAGAAGTGGAACGAGTGCTTCGACATCATTGCCGACAATGCCGTTCTGTACCCCGTTGTCCACGTCAAGACCGTCTCCGCTTCCTGGGACGATCCGTCCACTGCGCCCAACGGCGAGGCCCTCGATGGCTTCAAGGGCATCGGCACGACGAGCATGTCCTTCAGGGGCGTTGCGACCGTCAAGGCGTAAGACTCGCTTGAGTCTGTATGCAGGATGTCGGTCGTTGGGACCGTATCCTCATAGTTGAAACAAAGACCCGGGCGACCTCGATGTCGCTCGGGTCTTGTAATGAGTATCCGTACTCATATACCAGTTGGTCCTACCGACAAAAGAAAGGGGAGAGAACGTGAACAACTTGCTACGTTTGATTGGAAGGCGTCTTGTGGCGCTGCCGATCATGGCATTGGGCGTCACCGTCCTGGTGTTCTTCCTTATGTCGTTCTCCAAGACCGACCCCGCCTACACGGCGTTGGGTGACGGTGCCTCGCCCGAGGCGGTTGCCGAGTACCATGAGAAGTATGGTCTGGACGACCCCTGGCCTGTGCGCTACGTGCGCTATATGGGCGATTTGATCCATGGCGACATGGGCACCTATGGTGCTGCTCGCAACTCCGTTGCCAAGCGCATCTCCACGGCCCTGCCCGTCACGATGCAGCTGACCTTCATCGGCCTTGCCATCGGTGCGGTCGTTTCGTTTTTACTCGGCGTCATCGCGGCACTGTATCGCGACAAATGGCCGGACCAAGTGATCCGCGTCTTTTCCATTGCCGGCTTGGCAACCCCGTCGTTCTGGCTTGCCGTTCTGTTGATCCTGCTGTTCTCTTCCTACCTTAAGGTGCTTCCGGCATCGGGTGCTCTGCCTCACTTCACCACGAATCCGGCTGGCTATCTGGGACGTATGATCATGCCCGCTATCGCCTTGGCATTTCCGCTGACGGGCCAGATGACTCGTATCGTGCGTACCGCCATGGTCGAGGAGCTCGATAAGGATTATGTCCGTATGGCTCGCGGCGCCGGCGTTCCCGAGAAGGTCGTCGTCGGCATCAACGTTCTTCGCAATGCGCTGATCACCCCGGTCACCACCCTCGGTCTTAAGATCGGTTACCTCATGGGCGGCGCCGTCGTCATCGAGGTTATCTTCAACCTCCCCGGCATGGGCACCGCGATTCTGCAGGGCGTTCAGGGCAACGAGGCGAACCTGGTTCAGGGCGTCGTTATCGTCGTTGCTCTTGCCTTCATCATCATCAACATCGTGGTTGACATGCTCTACCTGCTCATCAACCCGCGCATCAGGACGGTGTAGATTATGGTAAAGATTCGAGAGAAGCAAACCGAGCAGCTCGAGAAGGCTGCCTCCAAGGGGCTCAAGCTCGGTGGCTGGAAGAAGATGACGCTGTCTTCTAAGATTGCCGCCGTCGTGTTGGTGCTGGTCGCCCTGACTGCGATTCTGGCGCCCCTTCTTGCCCCCTATAGCCCGGTCGAGATTTTTACGGCTCGCCAGGCTCCCGGCAACGGATTTATCTTCGGTACCGACGATAAGGGTCGCGACATTCTGTCGCGCATGCTCTACGGTGGTCGTTACTCGCTGATTATCGGCTTTGGCGCCACTGCCATGGCTCTGGTCTGCGGCTCGGTCGTGGGCGCCCTTGCGGCGGTTTCGCGCAAGGCCGTTTCCGAGACGATCATGCGCATCCTGGACATCATCATGTCCATCCCGGGCATCGCCCTCGCGGCCGTCTTCGTCTCCATCCTGGGCAACTCCGTGCCGTCGATCATCTTCGCCATCGGCTTTATGTACACTCCGCAGATTGCCCGTATCGTGCGCGCCAACATCGTGTCCGAGTACGGCGAGGACTATGTCCGCGCGGTCATCGTTTCCGGCGCCAAGGCTCCGTGGATTTTGATCAAGCATGTTCTGCGTAACTGCATCGCCCCGATCATGGTCTTCACCGTTACCCTGGTCGCCGACGCCATCATCTTCGAGGCCTCGCTGACCTTCATCGGCGCTGGTATCCAGGAGCCCACCGCTACCTGGGGCAACATCCTCGCCGACGCCCGCGGCGGCGTGCTCGCCGGCCGTTGGTGGCAGGCGCTGTTCCCGGGCCTGGCCATCATGATCACCTGCCTGGCGCTCAACATCCTCTCCGAGGGCATTACCGACGCCATGGCCGCTGCTCCCTCCGCCGCCCTGGATCCGACCGATTCCTCCAAGCGTCGCGAGGCCGACCTGCTGGTCTCCGACCCCGTTCGCGCCTACAAGGAGCAGGCCCAGTCCCTCTCCGCTCGCCTTGGCGCCCTGCGCGATGTCGAGCTCAAGCGTGACGATCGCCATGTGCCCGACGAGTCTGTCGAACCGATTCTCTCGGTCCGTGACTTCTGCATTCAGTTTGAACACCACGGCGATATCAACGTCGTCGACCATGTCAACTTTGACGTCCGTCCTGGTCAGACCATGGGCCTGGTGGGCGAGTCCGGTTGCGGTAAGTCCATCACCACGCTGGCCATCATGGGCCTGACCGACGATGACGAGCACCTTTCCGGCGAGGTCCTCTGGGAGGGCCGCGACCTGCTCAAGATGAGCAAGAAGGAGTGGTTCGGCCTGCGCGGTACCGATATCGCTATGGTCTATCAGGACGCCCTGTCCTCGCTCAACCCCTCCATGCTCATCTCTGCCCAGATGAAGCAGCTCACCAAGCGCGGCGGCACCCGCAGCGCCGAGGAACTCCTGGAGCTCGTGGGCCTCGACCCCAAGCGTACGCTCGAGAGCTACCCGCATGAGCTTTCCGGTGGCCAGCGTCAGCGTGTCCTGATCGCTATGGCCCTTACCCGCGACCCCAAGCTGGTCATCTGCGACGAGCCCACGACCGCTCTGGACGTTACCGTCCAGAAGCAGGTCATCAAGCTGCTCAACGACCTTCAGGCCAAGCTCGGCTTTGCCATGATCTTCGTCTCGCATGACCTGGCGCTGGTCGCCGAGGTCGCCCATAACATCACGGTTATGTACGCCGGTCAGGTTATCGAGCAGGCGCCCACCAAGGAGCTGCTCACTAACCCGATCCACGAGTACACCCGCGGTCTTCTGGGCTCCGTTCTGTCCATCGAGAGCGGTTCGGGCCGTCTGCACCAGGTGCCCGGCGCCGTTCCGAGCCCGCGCGATTTCCCCAAGGGCGATCGCTTCGCGCCCCGCTCGAGCCATCCGCGCATTGGCCTGGACACCCGTCCGGTCTTCAAGCGCGTGCCCGGCACCGAGCACTTCTATTCCGAGCTCCCCGACGAGGTGCTCAAGGCAAATGGTTTGACCCCTCACGCGGAGGTGATGTAGATGAGCGAGACCGCAGTCAACGGCGTCGAGCCGATCATCTTCCTTGATGACGTCCACGTCACCTTTAGGACCCGTACCGGCTCGATTCTGCACCCCAACCTGGTTCACGCCGTCCAGGGTGTAACGATTAAGCTCATGCCCGGTCAGACGATCGGCATCGTCGGCGAGTCCGGTTGCGGAAAGTCCACCACCGCTAACGTCATGTGCGGCCTGCAGGCCCCAACGAGCGGCAAGGTCTACTTTAAGGGCAAGGACGTTACTAAGCGTACCGCCGAGGACCGTCGTCACATGGGCCGTGTCATCTCGGTCGTGTTCCAGAATCCGGCTACGGCGCTCAATCCCCGCATGGTCGTTCGCGAGCAGCTGCTCGACCCCATGCGCGTCCACAACCTGGGTACCGAGGCCGAGCAGGAGAAGCGCGTCAAGGAGCTCCTGGAGCTCACCGGTCTGCCCAGCTCTGCCGCCGAGGTTCTTCCCGGCCAGCTTTCGGGCGGCCAGCGCCAGCGCGTCGCAATTGCCCGTGCCCTGTCGTTGAACCCCGATGCCATCATCGCCGACGAGCCCACCTCGGCTCTGGACGTTTCGGTCCGCGCGCAGATTCTGAACCTGCTGACCGACCTTAAGAAGGAGCTCGGCCTGGCCATGGTGTTCATCAGCCATGACATCCAGACGGTCCGCTATATCTCTGACGACATCATCGTTATGAATGGCGGCAAGATCGTCGAGCAGGGCGAGGCCAAGCAGGTCTTCCAGCACCCTCAGGACCCCTACACCAAGATGCTGCTCGGTGCTGCGCCGTCGCTGCTGCATCCCAAGCTCGGCGAGTAGCCTCGCTTTCCCTCCCGTGCGCCCGGTTCCCTTGCCGGGCGCACCTCCGTTGCGATTTCGAAAGGTTGGGTTCACGAGCCATGCCAAGTGCTCAGGAGCTACAACAGCAATTTGGTGGGTATCGGGGCGCCATGCCCCGTCCATCAGATTTCGATCTCTTTTGGAAGGACCGCATGGCCGAGGCCGACGCCGTCGGGCTTGACTATGCGATCGAGACGGCATCGGTCACCGATGCCGTGACCTGCCAGCTTTTCGACCTCTGGTATACCGGCATGTGTGGCGCTCGCCTGCATGCCAAGTACCTTAAACCCGTCTCGGACGAGCCCGTGCCATTGGTACTTCAGTTCCATGGGTATCCGGGTGCAAGCCGCAGCTGGTTTGAGCAGGCGTCGTTTGCGGGCATGGGCATGGCACTCATCGCCCTCGACTGCCCCGGCCAAGGAGGTCCCTCCGAGGACATTGGTGGATTTGAGGGCACAACGGTCGCGGGCCATATCGTCGCCGGTATCGACGGCGATCCGGCCAACCTCTACTATGTCCGCTTGCACCAAGATATTCGCATCCTGTGCCGCATCGTTCGCGAGCTCGAGGGCATCGATCTTGCCCGTGTGTTTGTGAACGGCGCGTCGCAGGGCGGCGGTTTGGGCATTGCGACCTGTGCACTTAACAGCGAGCTTATCAATCGCGCCGCCATCCTCTATCCCTTCCTGTCGGATTTCCGCCTGGTCTGGGATTTGGATGCCGACGACATTGCCTACGAGGGCCTGCGCTATTGGTCTCGCTGGTTTGACGAGGACTCGACTCGTATCGACGAAGCCTATGCCAAGCTGGCGTACTTCGATTCCAAGAACTTTGCCCCTATGGTCAAATGCCCCGTGCTGTTTGGCACCGGCACAGCCGATACCGTCTGTCCGCCAGCGACGCAGTTTGCGGTCTATAACAACCTGACCTGTGAAAAGCGTCATGAGTTCTTTGAAGGCTTTGGCCACGAGGAGATTCAGGATTTTGACGATCTGATCATTCCGTTTTTCTGCAAGGGAGGGGAGGCTCATGCCTAAGTGCGAGAGCAATGTCAATGAGCTGATTGTCTCCGACCTTGTGGGGATTCCCGGAACGGTCTCGTCAAGGCTCGCTGATTTCCGGGATTGGCGCGGTGATGCTTCTGCGGATGTTTCCGAATTAGAGATAGCCGCTTCGGACCTTGAGGTTTGCGGGCCGAGTATTACGGCGATCGATTTCGCCAATCCGTATGCCCGCTACTCCGAGGTTTCCTTTGAGCTTGGTGGCGATGTGGTCCACGCACGTTTGATCGAGCCTGTCGGTCGCGCCCGAGCATCCGAGCTTGTGCCGCTATGTCTGATGTTTCACGACATCGACCGACCCGTGCGGGGATGGCATCACATGACGAGGTTTGCGGCCATGGGATATGCCGTGCTTGCGCTGGACGATGAGGCGATTGGATCCAGCGAGCTGCAGCAGGGGATTGCCTCTCCTGCTTTTGTCAAGCGCGTCCGTTGGGGTTGCGCGATGGCGAAGGTGGCGCACAATCTTGATGGCGTGGACCCCGACCGCATCTTTGCATGGGGCGAGGGCCTTGGCGGCGGAGTCGCGCTGGCGGTTTCTGCTCTGGACGAGCGGGGCCTCGCCTGCACGGCGGTTGCCAATCCAATTCCCGGTGGCCTCGAGGCGTTGTCGTCTCGGGTGCGTGGATCGGTGCTCATGGGCACATCGCTCATGGATGCCGTGAGTGATCCCAAGGGCCAGTTTGCCGTATTCAACGGTCTTGAGTGTGACCGGAGGCATATCATCTATGCCAAATACGCTCATGAGCGCATCAACGCGTTCGAAAACGAAGTCATCGACTTTTTTAACCAAACGTTCTACCCGTGTTCTTTGGCCTAGACGGCCTGGACACTGCCAACAAGAGTGGGTGGCATAGGGCCGCCCGCCAGACAACTAAGGAGATTCTTGTGGCAACTCAGAAATTCACCGGCGTTATCCCTCCCGTCGTTGTTCCCGATACCGAAGACCACCAGCTCGACGTTGCCTCCTTTGAGCGCAGCATCAACCGCATGATCGATGCCGGCGTCGATGGCCTGTTCTTCCTGGGCTCTTCGGGCGAGGTCGTTTTCTCCACCGATGAGCGTCGTCGCCAGATCATCGCCGAGGCCGTTCGTATCGTCGACCACCGCGTGCCCGTCCTGGTCGGCATCATCGATACCGAGACCGAGCGCATGATCGAGCACGGTAAGGTCGCTCAGGAGCTGGGCGCCGATGCGCTTGTCGCCACCTGCCCGTTCTATGCCCTGCAGGGCATGACCGAGGTCGAGGAGCACTTCCGCATCCTGCACGAGGAGCTCGACCTGCCCATCTTTGCCTATGACATTCCCGTCTGCGTTCACACCAAGCTCCCCTGGAAGCTCCTTGCCAAGCTCGGCGCCGAGGGCGTCCTTGCTGGCGTCAAGGATTCCTCGGGTGATGACATCTCGTTCCGCTATCTCGTTCAGGAGAACGAGAAGAACGGCCATCCGATGAGCATCCTCACCGGTCACGAGGTTGTCGTCGACGGCGCTTACCTCGGTGGCGCCGACGGTTCTGTCCCGGGCCTTGCCAACGTTGAGCCCGAGGGCTAC
Organism: uncultured Collinsella sp.; assembly: GCA_959606405.1. GTDB lineage: Bacteria > Actinomycetota > Coriobacteriia > Coriobacteriales > Coriobacteriaceae > Collinsella. The sequence goes on from CAUHIY010000003.1 coordinate 25,784, forward strand.
GTGCGCCAGTGGAAGGCCGCTCAGGCCGGTGACTGGGCTACCGTCAAGGCCGAGCAGGATCGCCTCAACGAGATCTCCCACATCTGGGATGTCACCTCGGGCGTCCAGGGCTATGCCGGTGGCGTCGGCGCCTTCAAGACCGCTATGAACCTCATGGGCATCTTCGACAGCCCGACCATGCCGCGCCCGGTGAAGGCCATGACTGGCGAGAACGTCGAGGCTATTAAGAAGGTCCTCCAGGACAACGGTCTCCTGTAAAGCTTTCCCAGGCACCCGACCTCGCCGTTCAACCGTGTGGCCATGACCCGTTAGGTCAATGGCCACACGGTTTCTCGGCGATCTCGGGCACCTGGATAACCTTTACTGCGCTGTGACGGCTAGCCTGACGGCGCATTTCCTGTAGTTGTTTTTATCTCCGAAGGAGAGCGACATGGAGAACAAGTACGTCTGCTCTGTCGATATCGGCGGAACTAAGATCGCGACTGCCATCATGGAGTACCCGGCTGACGGTAGTGTGCCCCATCCCGTTTTTGAGGCCGAGGTTCCCACAGAGGCCCAAGAGGGCGGCGAGGCCGTCTTCCAGCGTATCGAGGCATCCATCAAGGCTGCTCTCGAGGCGAATCCCGATGTCGAGGTCCTTGGCGTCGGTATCGGTGCCGCTGGCGTCGTCGATCCCAAGACGGGCGCCATCGCGTATGCCAATGAGATCATGCCCGGCTGGTCCGGCGTTCAGTTGGGGCCGCGTCTGCGCGAGGACCTTGGTCTTCCCGTTGCCGTTGTGGGCGACGTGCAGGCTCATGCTCTGGGCGAGGCCCACTGGGGCGTCGGCAAGGGCAAGTTCTCCGTCTTGTGCCTGGGAATCGGTACGGGCATCGGTGGCGCATATGTCGAGAACGGCCGCGTGATGCAGGGCTTCCATGGTGCTGCCGGTCATATGGGCCACATCGAGTGCTCGGCTGCCGCCGGCATTCCCTGCGCCTGCGGGCGTTCCGGCCATCTTGAGTCTGTTGCTTCGGGCACCTCGATTGGCCGTATGTACGACGAACGCTTCGGTCGAGTTGACCCCAGCCGTCCTTCGGTCGGTCGCGACGTGAACGACCTGTGTCGTGCTGGCGACGCAAAGGCGACCGAGGTCATCCATGACGCCGGCTTTGCGCTGGGCGCCAGCTTGGGCTCGCTTGCCAATATTCTGGATCCAGAGGTCATCGTGCTTTCGGGCGGCGTAATTCATCAGGGTCCCGATTGGCGTTCGCAGACGTGGAAGGATTCGGTGCACGAGGGCTATGCCAGCCAGGCGCTCGATCCGCTCCAGGACACGCCGATTCTCATCGGGTCTCTGGAGGGCGATGCTCCGCTCATCGGTGCCGCCGAGCATCTTCTCGCTTCGTTAAAGTAAACGTATCTGCTGTAGGAGCCTCCCGAGACAACACGCCTCGGGAGGCTGTTCTGAGAAAGGTTGCAGCCTTATGACCGTCGATCCTTTGATTCAATCCCTGAAGGGTAAGCTCGTCGTGAGCGTTCAGGCGTATATGGGCGAGCCGCTTCGTACGCCCGAGACCATGGCTCAAATGTCTCGCGCTTGCGAACTCGGCGGCGCCGCCGCCATTCGCTGCCAGGGCCTTGCCGACATTGCCGCCATTAAGGGTCGCTGTGAGGTTCCTGTTATTGGCCTATGGAAGGATGGACACGAGGGCGTTTACATCACGCCGACGCTGCGTCACGCCCGCGCCTGCGTTGCTGCTGGTGCCGATATCGTGGCGATCGACGCCACCGATCGTCCGCGCCCCGATGGCAAGACGGTCGAGGATACCTTCCGCCCGCTGCACGAGGAGGGTGTGCTCCTGATGGCGGATTGTGCCACCATCGAGGACATTCGCCGTGCGGTTGATATGGGCTTCGACCTGGTATCTACCACGCTCTCTCACGGTGTCGCCGCCATCGACTGCACCATGGCCGATGGCCCCGACCTGCCGCTCCTGCGTCAGGCGACCGAGGAATTCCCCGGCCTTCCCATCATTTGCGAGGGTCGCGTGCATACGCCCGAGGAGGCTCGCGCCGCGATCGATGCTGGCGCCTGGGCCGTTGTCGTCGGCACCGCCATCACGCACCCCACGAGTATTACAAGTTGGTTCAAGGCTGCGCTTGAGGCGTAAGACAGGCCTCGTATCCGCTCGGGGCGGTATACTCAATAAAGGCAATTGACCGCGCGGGATCCGGGTTGCTGGGTCCCGCGCTTGTTTTCGGGAGGCAGCACATGCAAAAGGGAGATGCCATGGATGCGGCGGAGCGCTCGGAGCGCATCCCCGATATCGTCATCATCACCGGAATGTCCGGATCGGGCCGCACGCAGGCCATGCACGTGTTCGAGGACATGGGCTATTTTTGCATCGATAACCTGCCTCCGCGTCTGATCGCCCAGCTTGCCGAGCTCGTCGGCATTAATACGGGCGTGGGCAGGCATCTCGCCGTCACCTGCGATTTGCGTAGCCAGGGCTTGTTCGATGAGCTGCTCGATGCGGTCGCCGCGCTCGAAGAGCGCGAGATGAGCTGCGACATCGTGTTCCTGGAGGCTTCTGACGAGGTGCTGATTCGTCGCTACAGCGAAAATCGCCGCCGTCATCCCATTGCCAAGCCGGGGGAGACTACGGCCGATGCCATTCAGCGCGAGCGCCTTCAGCTTCAGGGCGTGCGCGACCGAGCCGATATGATTATCGACACGAGCCGTCTGCGCACCTCTGCGCTGCGCAACAAGCTACGTATGGCATTTTCCGAGCTGTCCGACCAGCAGCTCATGGACGTCCACGTGTTCTCGTTTGGCTTTAAGCACGGCATGCCCGTCGAGGCGGACATTATGATCGACGTCCGCTTCCTGCCCAATCCGTTTTACGATCCCGAGATGCGCACGATGACCGGTCTCGATAAAAAGGTCTCCGATTTTGTTCTGGACCACCCCAAGACGCAGGAGTTTTGGAAGGCTTGGACACAGCTGCTCGATACGGTGATGCCGGGCTATATCGCGGAGGGTAAGCCGCAGCTTTCTATCGCCATCGGCTGCACGGGCGGACAGCACCGTAGCGTCGCCATTGCCGAGGCCACGGCCCGTTACCTGGAAGGCGCCCAGTATCACGTGAGCATCTCCCACCGCGACCTGTCGCGCGCCAACACGAAGGCATAGGCCTGCATGTCGTTTACCGCTGAGGTGCGCGACGAGCTTGCGCGCTGCGAACCCGAATGTGAATACTGCGATTTGTCGACGCTTGCCGCCCTGACGCGTGTGAGCGGTACGCTTTCGTTGGCCGGCTCCGGGCGGTATCGTTTGACGGTCGCGACCGAGACGGGAGCCGTCGCGCGCACGATGATCACGCTGACGCATCGCATCCTTAAGCTCAAAACGGAATTCACCGTTCGTAAATCGGTCTTGCATAAGGTCCGTAACTATCTCATTACCCTGCCCGATCAACCCGACTTGGACAAGGCTCTGGTGCTGCTGGGCATTCTAGACCGCAGAGGAGGGCTCGTCGCTGGTGTTCCCCGACACATCGTTGCCCGTCCCTGCTGCAGGCTTGCCTACATCCGCGGCGCGCTCATCGCGGGCGGCTTCGTGGCCGATCCACGCGGCGATTTCCATTTGGAGATCGCGGTGCAGGGCGAGCAGTATGCCCGGGGACTTTGCGACCTGTTGGGGCAGATTGGGGTCCATGCTCGTGTTAATGCGCGGCGGGGGTCATATGCCGTGTACATTAAGAGCGCCGAGGAAATCGAGCATCTATTAAAGCTGATTGGTGCCAAGCGCAGCGTTGCCGAGATTGAGGAGGCGCGCGCGGTCAAGTTGGTTAAGAACGATGTGAACCGTCGCGTGAACGCCGAGCTCGCCAACCAGACCAGAAGCGCCGGTGCTGCCCAACATCAGCTTGCGCTTATCGATGAGCTCGAGCAGCGCGGCCTTCGCGATGCGCTTCCGGATGCCTTGGCGGTCTTTTGCGACCTGCGCGAGCGCTATCCCGATCTGTCGCTGCGTGATTTAGGGGAGATGGCTGACCCTCCCTTGTCGAAGTCGGCCCTCTACCATCGAGTTTTGAGGCTTGAAAAGCTCATTGAAGCAAACCGGTAGTTTAAAGTATCGACTTATATACGGATTTAGCTGCTATTTTATTCTTTAAAACGTTTTAACGTAAATTTGATTTTCAATTTCGACTATTCTCGTGAAATTCAAGTCAAAAAAAAGGTATATTAGGCGAGTGGTTAGTTTGTGGGCCTCAACGGCGGGCGCTGTAGCTTGCGGGGGCCTTACGAAAGGAGACACAATGGCAGTAAAGGTTGCTATTAACGGCTTCGGTCGCATCGGTCGTCTGGCTTTCCGTCAGATGTTCGGTCATGAGGGCTCCGAGATCGTCGCTATCAACGACCTCACCTCTCCCGATATGCTCGCTTACCTGCTGAAGTACGACTCCACGCAGGGCAACTACGCTCGCGATCACGAGGTCGTTGCTGGCGAGGATTCCATCACCGTTGACGGCAAGGAGATCAAGATCTACAAGGAGGCCGACGCCAACAACCTGCCTTGGGGCGACCTCGACGTCGACGTCGTTCTCGAGTGCACCGGCTTCTACACCAGCAAGGCTAAGGCTCAGGCCCACATCAACGCTGGCGCCAAGAAGGTCGTCATCTCCGCTCCGGCCGGCAGCGATCTGCCCACCATCGTGTACAACGTCAACCACGAGACGCTGACCGCTGAGGACAACATCATCTCCGCTGCTTCCTGCACCACCAACTGCCTCGCCCCGATGGCCAAGGGTCTGAACGACTTCGCTCCCATCGTGTCCGGCATCATGACCACCATTCACGCCTGGACCGGCGACCAGATGCCGCTCGACGGCCCGCAGCGCAAGGGCAACAAGCGTCGTAGCCGCGCCTGCGCCGTCAACATCGTCCCCAACACCACCGGTGCTGCCAAGGCTATCGGCCTGGTTCTCCCCGAGCTCAACGGTAAGCTCATCGGTGCCGCCCAGCGCGTCCCGACGCCGACCGGCTCCATCACCAACCTCTACGCTGTTGTTAACAAGAAGGTCACCGTCGACGAGGTCAACGCCGCTATGAAGGCCTACGCTTCCACCATCTCCGAGACCTTCGGTTACAACGAGGACGACATCGTCTCCACCGACATCATCGGCGAGACCCACGGCTCCATCTTCGACGCCACTCAGACCATGTGCTCTGACCTCGGCAACGGCCAGACCCTCGTTCAGGTCACCTCTTGGTACGACAACGAGAACTCCTACACCTCTCAGATGGTCCGCACCATCAAGTACTTCGAGAAGTTCGTTGCTTAATTTAGCTTTTAGCGAATAGCTCGTTGAGCGTCTAAAGAAGGGCGCGGCCTCATAGGGCTTACACCCTAGGGTCGCGCCCTTTTTATAGGAAATCGTCTGCCGTAATGGGAGGCAGACACGTACGAAAGGTAGAAGCAAACATGGCCTTTACCAAGAAGACCGTCCGCGACATCGATGTCGACGGCAAGCGCGTTCTCGTCCGCGTTGACTTCAACGTGCCTATCAAGGATGGCGTCGTTGGCGACACCACCCGCATCAAGGCTGCCCTGCCCACCATCAACTACCTCGTTGAGCACAACGCTCGCGTCATCCTCATGAGCCACCTCGGCCGTCCCGATGGCACCGGCTTCCAGCCCGAGCTCTCCCTTGAGCCTGTCGCCAAGAAGCTCGCTGAGCTCTCTGGTCTCGATGTTGCCTTTGTCGCCGACACCTACGGCGAGAAGGCTGCTGAGGCTGTTGCCGCCGTCGAGCCGGGCAAGGTCCTCGTTCTCGAGAACGTCCGTTTTGACAAGCGTGAGAAGAAGAACGATCCCGAGATCGCCAAGAAGCTCGCTTCCTATGGTGACGTCTTCGTTCTCGATGCTTTCGGTACCGCTCACCGCGCCCAGGGTTCCGTCGTGGGCCCCGCCGCTTACCTGCCTGCCGTCGCCGGCTTCCTGCTCGAGAAGGAGGTCGACACGCTGACCGGCATCTTCGCCGAGCCCGAGCGCCCCTTCGTCGCTATCGTCGGCGGTTCCAAGGTTTCCTCCAAGATCGGCGTTCTCGATCACCTCATCGACTCCGCTGATACCCTGATCATCGGTGGCGGCATGGCCTACACCTTCTTCCTGGCTCAGGGCCTGACCGTCGGTCAGTCCCTCAAGGAAGAGGACTGGGTCGAGCGCGCCGGCGAGATGCTCAAGAAGGCCGAGGAGAAGGGCGTCAAGATCCTGCTCCCCATCGACAACCGCGTTGCCGATCACTTTGGCGAGGACGCTGTCCCCGAGGTTGTCGCTTCCGACGCTATCCCCGACGATCGTGAGGGCATGGACATCGGCCCCAAGACCGAGGAACTTTACGCCGAGGCCGTCAAGGGTGCCAAGACCGTGTTCTGGAACGGCCCCATGGGTGTCTTCGAGTTCGACAACTTCGCTCACGGCACCCAGGCTATCGCCGAGGCCGTCGCCGAGGCCGACTGCACCTCGATCATCGGCGGTGGCGACTCTGTCGCGGCTGTCAACAAGTTCAACCTGGCCGACAAGATGAGCTGGATCTCCACCGGTGGTGGCGCTTCCATGGAGCTCGTCGAGGGTAAGGCCCTGCCCGGAGTGGAGGCGCTTCTCGATGCCTAATCGCACCCTTCTTATCGCTGGTAACTGGAAGATGAACAACGACGTCGCTGAGGCCGCCAAGCTCGCCGACGAGCTGGCTCAGGCTCTGCCCGAGGTTCCGGCTGGCGTCGAGGTGCTCGTCTGCCCTCCGACCATTGACATCACCACGGTTCATGACCGCATTCAGGCTGCCCCCATCGCCCTCGGTGCACAGAACGTGTACTGGGAGGCCAAGGGTGCCTTCACCGGTGAGTCCTCTTGCGACATGCTCAAGTCCGCTGGCTGCACCTACTGCATCATCGGCCACTCCGAGCGTCGCGACTACTTCCACGAGACCGACGAGGACCAGAACAAGAAGGCCAAGGCCCTCGTTGCCGCCGGTCTTGTTCCCGTCTTCTGCTGCGGCGAGTCCCTCGAGGTCCGCGAGGCTGGTACCTATGTCGAGCACGTCGTGAACCAGGTCAAGGCTGGCCTTGCCGGTCTTGAGATCACCTGCCCCAAGCAGGTCGTCGTCGCCTACGAGCCCATCTGGGCCATCGGCACCGGCAAGACCGCTACCGCTGAGGACGCCCAGGAGGTCTGCGGCGCTATCCGTGAGACCCTCAAGGAGATGTTTGGCGAGGAGCTCGCTAACGGCATCCGCGTTCTCTATGGTGGCTCTGCCAAGCCCGGCAACATCGCCGAGCTCGTCGCCAAGCCTGACGTTGACGGCGCCCTCGTGGGCGGCGCTTCGCTCAAGGCTGCCGACTTCGCCTCTATGGTCGTCAAGGCAGGCGAGTAGGACATATGGCACAGCGTCATCTTCCTGCACTCCTGATCATCATGGATGGCTGCGGCCTTGCTCCGGCCGATGGCGAGAACGCCGTCGCCGCTGCCAAGACGCCCTTCCTTGATAGCCTGTACGAGAAGTATCCTCACACCACGCTCGGTGCTTCGGGCGAGGACGTGGGCCTTCCCGACGGTCAGATGGGCAACTCCGAGGTAGGTCACCTCAACATCGGTGCCGGCCGCATCGTGTTCCAGGAGCTTTCGCGCATCAACAACGCCATCAAGGACGGCTCCATCGCCAAGAACGAGGTCTTCGTCAAAGCTATGGACGACGTCAAGGCCGAAGGCAAGACCCTGCATCTCATGGGCCTTATGAGCCCTGGCGGTGTTCATTCTCACATGAACCACGTCGAGGCTCTGGTCAAGATGGCTGCCCAGCATGGCGTCAAGACCGTTCGCGTCCACGCCTTCATGGATGGCCGCGACGTCGACCCGCAGTCCGGTGCCGGCTACATGAGCGAGTTCTGCGCTTTCCTGGCTAAGATCTCCGAGGAGACCGGTTGCGACGCTCGCGTTGCCACCGTTTCGGGCCGCTATTGGGCCATGGACCGCGACAACCGTTGGGAGCGCATCCAGCGCGCCTACGACGTCATGGTCAACGCGTCCGATGCCGATACCGACCCCGTTGCCGGTATCAAGGCCTACTACGAGAAGGATCCGCGCGGCGACGAGTTCGTCGAGCCTTTCGCGGCCCACAACGAGGGCATCCACGAGGGCGACGCGGCCATCTTCTTCAACTTCCGTCCCGACCGCGCTCGTCAGATGACCCGCGTGTTCACGGACAAGGAGTTCGATGGCTTTGAGCGCGAGCAGATTAAGCTCTCGCACTTTGTGACGATGACCGAGTACGATCCGACGTTTGACGTCGAGGTCGCCTTCCCCAAGACGTTCCCCGAGAACGTCCTGGCCGACGTTATCGCCGCCAATGGCCTGAAGCAGCTGCACACCGCCGAGACCGAGAAGTACGCTCACGTGACGTTCTTCCTCAACGGCGGCATCGAGGAGCCCAAGGAGGGCGAGGAGCGCGTGCTCGTCGCTTCCCCCAAGGTCGCTACCTACGATCTGCAGCCCGAGATGAGCGCTCCCGAGGTTACCGAGAAGCTCGTCGCCGCAATCAACGAGGATCGCGCTGATTTCTACATCGTGAACTTCGCGAACTGCGACATGGTTGGTCACACCGGTGTATTCGACGCCGCCGTTAAGGCCGTCGAGGCTGTTGACGATGCTCTGTCCAAGGTTGTCCCGGCGATTCTCGCCAAGGGCGGCTTTGCGCTGATTACCGCCGACCATGGCAACGCCGATCACATGTTTGACGTTGCTTCCGACGGTTCCAAGCATCCGTTTACGGCTCACACCACCAACCGTGTGCCGTTCATCATCGTTGATGAGAAGGCGCAGCTCACCGGTATTGAGGACGGCCGTCTTTCCGATATCGCTCCGACCATGCTCACCATGGCTGGCATTGAGCCTTCCGCCGAGATGACGGGTCGCGTACTCGCCACCGAGGCCTAATAGAAAACAAATACCGTTTTCTAGTAAGGGGGTTGTCCACAACCGGACAACCCCCTTTTTGGTATTTCTGCCATTTCTACCCCGTCCCCAAATGGCAGGTGGGGGAGTGCTGGGGGTTGTGGTACAGTACTGGAGTTTGAATTGTTCTATTAAGGAGCTTATCTATGGGTCCGTTTCAGATTCTTCTGTTTGTCGTTTGGGCTGTCTCTGCCGTGGCGTTGACGATTCTCGTCCTTATGCATTCCGGTAAGGGCACCGGCGTTTCGGATATGATCGCTAGCTCGCTGTATAACTCCAGCTCTGCCACGGGCGTCATGGAGCAGAACCTCGATCGCCTGACGGTAATTATGGCCGTCGTTTTTGCCGTGTGTGTCGTTCTGTGCATGTTCTTCTTCCCGCAGGGCATCGTCGGCTACTAAGCATCGGCGTATATACGTTTGTAAAGGGTCCTGCATGTGCGGGGCCCTTTTTGTTTACAGACTTGTAACAGAGTCAAAATATCCCCACATACTTCGCCCAACTAAAGAAATTCTCGACCGTTAACCGGAATTAGCCCCAAATCGTGAATAAAATGCGCTACTGTATTGCAAAACGTTGGCCTGTTGTGCATAACCAGCCATAGCAGCGGGCGGCGTTTTGATGGTTCGGATCGGATTGTCTCGACATATGTCCGACTGAACATTTCTTTGTCCTATCTCATAAGGAGGATGGCATGGCTGATTCTATGTTCCACCAGCCCGTTATGGGTCGTCGCGCCTTTGTCGGCGGTACCCTTGCTGCGAGCTCCATGGCTTTTCTTGCCGCATGCGGCAAGAAGGGCGGCGACGCTTCCGGTTCTGAGTCCGGTTCGACGCTGAACTTCTACATCAACAACCCGGTCTGCATCGACCCCTACAACGTCCAGGAGGATCAGGGCACTCAGGTCGAGTACCAGCTGTTCGATGCTCTGACCTCTTACGACGCCGAGAAGGGCAAGATCGTCCCGCTGGCTTGCGAGTCCTTCGAGGCCAACGACGACGCCACCGAGTTCACCTTCAAGATCAAGAAGGCCAAGTTCCACAACGGTGACGACGTTACCTCCAAGTCCTTCAAGCTCGCTTGGGAGCGTCTGGTCAACACCAAGTCGGCCATCGCTACCGAGTACGGTCCTTCCGAGGTCTCCTATCACCTTTCCATGGTCGAGGGCTATGATGACCTGCTTGCCGGTAACGCTACCGAGCTCAGCGGTGTTACTTGCCCCGACGATGAGACCCTCGTCGTCAAGCTGTCTTCCGCTTACGCCGACTTCCCCTTCGTCGCATCTCACCCGGCTCTGTCCCCGGTTCCCGAGTGCGCCGAGTCCGATGTTAAGAGCTTCTACCTTGCCCCGATCGGTAACGGCCCGTTCATGATGGACGGCAAGTGGGAGGATGGTCAGGAGATCAACCTCAAGAAGTTCGACGATTACTATGGCGACAAGGCCAAGATCGATGGCATCCACTTCCAGGTCATCAAGGACATGGAGACCGCCTACAAGGAGTTCCAGGCCGGTAACCTCGATATCTGCGACGTTCCCGTTGCTCAGATCGACGCTGCCAAGAAGGATCGCGGCGTGTCCAAGGACGGCTACACCATGGGTGACGGCGAGCGCATGCTGCTTGGCGCCGAGCCTTCCACCTACTACCTGACCTGCAACAACACGGCCGAGCCGTTCAACAACGCCGATCTGCGTAGGGGTATCTCCCTGGCCATCAACCGTGAGGCCATCTGCAAGACCATCTTCAAGGGTACCCGTACCCCCGCCGACGGCATTGTTCCTCCGGGCATCGATGGCTACAAGGAGGGCGCATGGGAGTTCTGCGCCTACGACGTCGACAAGGCTAACGAGTACCTCGACAAGGTTGCTCCCGCTGGCGCTAACGGCGATCGTGGCATTAACGTGACCCTTTCCTACAACCAGGACGGTGACCACAAGGAGATCATGGAGTCCATCATCGGCGACCTCGCCAAGGTGGGCGTTACCGCTACTTCCGATACCCCCGAGTGGTCTGCCCTGCTCGAGCAGTATCAGAACTTCAACTATCAGTTCGGTCGTCTGGGTTGGATTGCCGACTACCCGATCATGGACAACTTCCTGTATCCGCTGTTCCACTCCGACTCCCTCGGCGGCGACAACCGCTCCGGTTACAACAACCCCGAGTTCGACGCTAAGGTCAACGAGGCTCGTACCACGGTTGACGACGAAGAGCGCGTCGCTAAGATGCAGGAGGCCGACGCAATTGTCGCTGCCGACTGCCCGGTCATCCCGGTGATGTTCTACACGCACACCATCGCCGGCTCCGATCGTATCAAGCACCTCTATGTCGATCCGCAGAAGCACGCCGAGCTGGGTACCGCTGAGCTCGCCTAAGAGTTTGCAGCTTCCGTGAGGGTCAAGTATTTACGTAGACCTCATGGGAAACATACAGTTCTCCCTAACCTGGGGTAAACTGGCTGATGGTAATTTTGGGATGCCGGTCTGGCGATCGGCATCCCATTTAGGTTAATCCCTAGATAGGGGAGTGGTATGGGTAAGTACATCGTTAAACGTGTGCTTCAGTTCATCCCGGTGTTTTTGGGCGTTACGCTGATTCTGTTCGCCCTCCAGAATATCGTGCCGGGAGATCCGATCAAGCTGATCGGTGGAGACAAGGCTCTGTCCCCCGAGGTAGAGCTTCAGCTTCGCGTGCGCTATCACCTGGTCCAGACGGACGAGGACGGCAACGCGATCCTTGACGAGAACGGCGATCCCGTTCAGACGTCGCTTGTAGACCGTTATCTGTATTACATGAACGGTCTGCTTCATGGCGATCTGGGTAATTCGTACCAGCGCAAGCTGCCGGTTACGGAAATCTTTGCCCAGAAGTATCCGTATACGGTCAAACTTGCCGCGTGCGCCATCGTGCTCGAGGCAATCATGGGTATCGGTGCGGGTATCATTTCGGCGGTAAAGCGTTATTCCTTCTGGGATATTTTGGTTACGCTCACCACGTCGATCCTCGTTGCTGTTCCGGCCTTCTGGCTCGGTATGTTGCTGCAGCTGTTCTTTGGCGTCATTCTCAAGGATGCCACCGGCGGTGCATTCTCCATGCCGATCTCGGGTGCCGGCGGTGCCAGCTCTCAGTATCAGGATTGGATGCACTATGTGCTTCCGACCATTACGCTGGCTTCGGTTTCGACCGCTTATGCTGCCCGCATTATGCGCTCGCAGCTGCTTGACGTCATGAACCAGGATTACATCCGTACGGCAAAGGCCAAGGGTCTCTCCAATCGCGCGATCATCGTCAAGCATGCGCTTAAGAATGCACTCATCCCCGTCGTTACCTATATCGGTGTCGACTTTGGTGGCATGCTTTCGGGCGCCATCCTGACCGAGACTGTCTTTAACTGGCCCGGTATCGGCTATGAGGTCTATCGCGCCATTAGCATGCGTGACTGGCCCATCGTTATGGGCGGCGTTACGCTCATCGTCGTCGTCGTCATGGTGATCAACCTGCTCGTCGACATTAGCTATGCATTCCTCGACCCGCGCATCCGCCTTGGCGGTCCGTCGGATAAGGCCTAAGGGAGGTACGTCTCATGCAGGAAACTGATTCTCAGTCTCAGGAGCAGGCTACCGCCACCAAGGCCGCATCTGCTCCCGCCAAGTCCCGCACGCTGTGGGGCGACGCTTTTAAGCGTCTTCGCAAGAACAAGCTCGCCGTTATCGGTGTCTGCTGGATTATCATCGTCGTTTTGGTTGCCCTGACCGCCGATCTATGGGCTAAGCCCTGGCTCGGTTCGCCGACGGCTTCCGACTCGACTACCATGGCCGAGACTTCTCTGCTGGCTCCGTGTGCCGAGCACCCGTTTGGCACCGACGCCCTTGGCCGCGACATTCTCGTCCGCGTTATCTACGGTGCACGCGTTTCGCTGTCCGTCGGCATTATGGCCACCGCCATCTCCACGGTGATCGGTTTGGTCATGGGTGCTCTGGCCGGTTTCTACGGCGGAATCTGGGATACGATCATCATGCGCTGTGCGGATATCTTCCTGGCGTTCCCGTACGTGCTGTTCGTTGTCGCCATGATCGCCGTTATCGGCCGTGGTCTTCAGAATGTCTTTATCGCCATCGGTATTCTCGGCTGGCCTTCGATTGCGCGCGTCTTCCGATCCGCGATCCTGACGGTCAAGGAAAACGACTATGTTGACGCTGCGCGCGCGATGGGTGCATCTGATGCTCGCATCGTCGTGCGTCACATCTTCCCGAACTCCGTTGCCTCCATCGTCGTCTACGCGACTATGAACATTGGTGGCGCCATTCTGACCGAGTCCGCTTTGTCCTTCCTCGGCATGGGCGTTATTCCGCCTACGCCTTCGTGGGGCTCCATGATTCAGGACGGTCAGCAGTATCTCCTGACTGCTCCCTGGATGATGATCATGCCCGGTCTGGCAATTCTCTCGACGGTGCTCGCTTTCACCCTGCTGGGTGACGGTCTGCGCGACGCCCTCGACGTCAAGATGAAGGACGCATAAGGATGAAGAAGAACAAGAACTATGTGGACCTGAAGGACCAGCCGGTTCCCGAGGGCCAGCATCTGCTCGAGGTCGATGACCTTAAGATGTATTTCCACACCGAGGATGGCGTCGTTCGCGCTGTCGACGGTGTTTCCTACACGCTCGATCGCGGCGAGACCCTGGGTGTCGTCGGTGAGTCCGGCTCCGGTAAGTCCGTGACCGCCATGACCATCATGGGTCTTATCTCGATGCCTCCGGGAAAGATTGAGGGCGGCGACGTTCGCTATCGCGGTCGTTCTATCCTCGAGATGACCGAGGAAGAGATGCAGCACATTCGCGGTAACGATATCGCGATGATCTTCCAGGATCCTATGACCTCCTTGAACCCGGTCTATAAGATCGGCAAGCAGGTGGGCGAGGGCCTTCGTCTGCACCGTGGCTACTCCAAGCAGGAGGCGCTCAAGCGCGCCACCGAGCTTTTGGACCTCGTGGGTATCCCCGAGCCCGAGAAGCGCGTCAATGAGTATCCGCACCAGTTCTCCGGCGGTATGCGTCAGCGCGTCATGATTGCTATGGCCCTTGCCTGCGATCCCGATATCCTGATTGCCGACGAGCCCACGACGGCTCTGGACGTTACCATTCAGGCTCAGATTATCGAGCTCATGCAGGAGATGCAGCAGAAGAACGGCAACGCCATTATCATGATTACCCATGACCTGGGCGTTGTCGCCGATATGGCCGACAAAATCATGGTTATGTACGCCGGCCGTCCCGTCGAGTTCGGTACTGCCGAGGAAATCTTCTACGAGAGCCGCCACCCCTACACCTGGGGCCTTATCCGCTCCATCCCGGAGCAGGCCATCGATGAGAAGAAGCCGCTTACGCCGATTCATGGCAACCCGCCTTCGCTCATGAACCTGCCCGAGGGCTGCGTGTTCTCGCCTCGTTGCCCCTATGCGACCGATAAGTGCCGCAAGCAGCGCCCCGAGCGCGTTGTCACCGAGTCTGGTCACTACTCTGCGTGCCACTACTCCGGTGACCCCGAGTTCCTCAAGAACGCTCCTGAGACGTCCCGTACGCGCAAGGATTCCAAGAAGGGAGGCGAGGCGTAATGGCAGATACCAACGAGCGTACTCCGCTGCTGAAGGTCGAGCACCTCTCTAAGGAGTTTCCCGCTGAGTCCGGCATGTTCGCCAAGCGCTTCTCCAAGCGTGTCGTCTCTGCTGTGAACGACATTTCGTTCGAGATCTATCCTGGCGAGACCTTTGGTCTGGTCGGCGAGTCCGGTTGCGGTAAGTCCACCACGGGCCGTACCATCATGCGCCTCACCAAGCCGACGGCCGGCAAAGTGTTCTTCCAGGGCAAAGACGTTGCCGAGATGAGCAAGCACGAGATCAAGGATATGCGTCGCGAGATGCAGTTCATCTTCCAGGATCCTTATGCTTCGCTCAATCCTCGTATGACTATCGGTGAGATCGTCTCCGAGCCCATGACCATTCACGGCGTGGGCACCAAGGAGGAGCGCATTGAGCGTGTCCGCGAGCTTCTCGACGTTGTCGGACTGAACCCCGAGCACATTAACCGCTATCCTCATGAGTTCTCCGGCGGTCAGCGTCAGCGTGTCGGCATTGCCCGTGCATTTGCGCTGAAGCCCAAGCTGATTATCTGCGACGAGCCGGTTTCCGCTCTGGATGTGTCCATTCAGGCCCAGGTTCTGAACCTGCTCAAGGAACTCCAGGACAAGTTCGGTACTGCATATTTGTTTATCGCCCACGACCTGTCTGTCGTGCAGCATATCTCCGATCGCGTTGCCGTTATGTATCTGGGCAAGATGGTCGAGGTTTCGGACTGGAAGACGCTCTACAGTGA
>CAUHIY010000004.1:0-40852 GCA_959606405.1 uncultured Collinsella sp.
GCCCGATCCCGGAGACCCGATCATGAGCAAGCCGAGTTCTCCTGCCGCCGCAAGCGCCATGCCGCGTTTAGCGACTTCCTGCCCCAGCACGTCTGCATAGTCGAGCTCGGGCTCAAAGGTCGCCTCGACACCCTCGGAATCCAAGTAGTGCCGTGCGGCATCGCCCATGCCGTGAGCAAGCTGAGACAGATGCGCGATAAAGCCGCAATCCACGCCCGCGAGTGGCACATGCTGGTCGGACCTACCGGCGATAAAAGACAGCCCCATGTCGCGAGCCAATAGCTGAAACGCCACCTCGCCTTTGACAGGAAGCACCGTACCGTCCAAGCCAAGCTCGCCGGCGATAAGGCAGCGATCGAGGTTGTCACGGGGAATCTGACCATCGGCCGCTAGAACCGCGATGGCGATGGGCAGGTCAAAGCCGCTACCGGTCTTGCGGATATCGCCGGGCGCTAGGTTGACCGTAATGCCCGAGCGCGGGATCTCGAACCCGGCGGAGCGCATCGCACAGCGAATACGACCACGTGACTCCATCACCTCCATACTCGGGATGCCGAGCATCTGAATGCCCGGAACGCCGCCGGCAAGCGAGACCTCGACCGTGACGTGAATCGCCTCGACGCCGCGGATGCAGGCCGCGTGAACGGCAAACGTCTCGAACGCCATCACGACACCTGCCAATCGAACGCGTTGTACTGATGCTCGATCTCGGCGATATGCCCGCCGCGAATGGTGACACCCACGGCATCGAAGCGGATCGCCTTGAGCGGATAATGCTCCATAAGATAGCAGCTTGCGATGCGGCGGTAGCGGCGTTGCTTTTGGGCGTCCACGGCCTCCTCGGGAAAGACCCGCGTGTTGCAATCCAGTACGACGCGTCTGGTCTTGACCTCGGCCATCACCACGACATCGTCGAGCTCATCGAGCAGCACCAGATCAGCCTCGCCCTCGGTGCAACGATAACCCTGCTCCAGCAAGGTGTAGCCGCGCTCGTTAAAGTAGTCGATGGTGATCAGCTCGCCCAGCATGCCCAGCTCGCGGGGACTGAGTCCCTTGATAAACTCGGGCGTCATCGCCCCGCAGTCGAGCTCGCCGTTTTCCCAACGCTCCTTGAGCTGCTGTGTCTTGCTCTTTTTGCTTGCGGCACTCATGGGGTCTCCTTTCCCGCACACTGCAGTGCCCCGATGATGAGGGCACCTTTCATGCGGGTAAGTACCGGAAGCTAACCAAAAGCTGACCAAATGCCGTCAAAAAACGGGCCGTACGCAACAATGGTGTTGCATACGGCCCGCTACCAGCAGGTTTATAAAACCCCAGAGGTCCCTGTCTCCACAATTGACCTAGAAAAGGCGCTCAGTCTGCAGAAAGTTTCCGCAAAAGCTCACACGATGCAGTGGACAAAGTCCATGTTTTCGAATGGCCTCGATGTGCTCGGGGCTCGCATAGCCCTTCGACTCGGCCAGATGGTACTCGGGATACTCAGCGTCGTACTCGACCATCATCTCGTCACGCGTGACCTTAGCCATGATGGACGCCGCGGCGATGCAGGCGATCTTGGCATCGCCCTTCACCACATCGCGCTCGTTAGGAACGGCGCCCAAGGGGTTGCCATCCATGAGGACGCAGTCGGGTTCAAGTCCCGTATCGGCCACGGCGCCCGCAACGGCGGTACGGATAGCACGGGCCATGCCCATCTCATCGATATCCTTAGGCGCGATATGGCAAAAACCGATCGCCGTCGCCACCTCGGCAATCTTCACTGAGAGCAACTCGCGGCGCGCCGGCGTGAGCTTTTTGGAATCGTTGATGCCCCAGACGCGCGGCTCCATAGGAAGGCAGACAGCGCATACCGTCAAAGGACCGGCCACCGATCCGCGACCCACCTCGTCGACACCAACGACCACCCCATCGCCGCCAAGCTCATGCATAAGCTCGTACATGTCATTGACGCGCTCGCGCTCGGCAAGTTCCTTGGCATGGCGCTTAAGAGCACGCTCGCAAGCCTTGATCACCTGCTGGCGCGGGTCCTCGCGATAATGCTCCACGAGGGCGGGGATCTCCTCAAACGTTGCGCTCGCCAGCTCTCCGGCAACCTGCGATGCCGAAACCGAGCTCGTCATATTGGCCATACCAGGCCCTCCTTGCATGCAAATCAGATAAAAAGAAGGGCCACCCGAAGGTGACCCTTGTGTCCAAACGAGTGGACAGACGCTGCGATCTTCTTAGCGCTTCTCGGGGATGCGAGCAGCCTTGCCCACCTTGTCGCGGAGGTAGTACAGCTTGGCGCGACGGACGCGACCATGACGAACGACCTCGAGCTTGGCGATCTTGGGGCTGTGAAGCGGGAAGGTACGCTCAACACCGACACCGAAGGACATCTTGCGGACGGTGAAGGTCTCGCGGGCACCGGCGCCGGCCATGCGGATGACGTCGCCCTGGAAGACCTGGATGCGCTCGCGGTCGCCTTCCTTAATGCGGTAGTGAACCTTGACGTTGTCGGCGACGCGAACCTGAGGAATGTCCTCGCGGATCTGCTGACGCTCGATTGCGCGGATGTAATCCATGTGCAATTCCTTACTCTTCTAGAGGTGCCGTACCACCTTGGCCGGCACGTAGTTGAACAAACGTATTCGAGTATACACGCGCGGGTTTCTGCTGCAAGAACAATTTTTTACGCAGACAAAAAGACAAAACCCGCACATGATAACCGCCCGTCTCACGAATGAGACGGGCGGCATGAAGGGGACTACGCTAGGCGTCTAAACCCAAAACGTTAGGCGGAACGCTTGGCCTCGAGCTTGGCCTGAGCGGCAGCCAGGCGTGCGAGGGGCACGCGGTAGGGCGAGCAGGACACGTAGTCCACGTCGGCCACGTTAAACAGGCCCTTGATGGACTTGGGGTCGCCACCGTGCTCACCGCACACGCCAAAGTGCATGTCGGGGTTGGTGGCGCGGCCCTTCTCGACGGCCAAGCGCACCAGTTCGAGTACCGCCGTGTCGATGGTCTCGAAAGGATTGTCCTCCAAGATCTTCTTATGCATATACAGCGGGATGAACTTAGCCTCGGCGTCGTCACGCGAGAAACCGAAGGTCGTCTGGGTGAGGTCGTTGGTGCCAAAGCAGAAGAAGTCTGCGTAATGGGCGATCTCGTCGGCGACCATGCAGGCACGCGGCAGCTCGAGCATCGTGCCCACGGGAATATTGAGCTCGACGCCCTCTTCGTCGGAAACCTCTGCGATCACGCGCTCGATAACCTCGCGGGTCTGGACATGCTCCGCCGTGATGGAAACGAGCGGAACCATGATCTCGGGGCGCGGGTCGACGCCTTCCTTGATGAGGCGGGCAGCAGCCGTGGCGACGGCGCGAACCTGCATGAGCGGCAGATCGCTAAAGACGACAGACAGGCGCACACCGCGCAGGCCGAGCATCGGGTTGGACTCGACCATGCCGTCGATACGACGCAGGCGGGCGCGCAGGACGGCAAGCTCTTCCTCGCTGGCGCCAGCGGCTTCCTTCTTGGTGATGGCGACCTCAAGCTCGCGAGGATTATCCAGGAACTCATGAAGCGGCGGATCGAGCAGGCGAACGACCACATCGCGACCGGACATGGTCTTAAACATCGCCAGGAAGTCCTCGGTCTGAACCTTGAGCAGGTCGGCCAGGGCCTGCTGCTTCACGGCCTCATCGTCAGAAAGGATAAAGCTCTGGATGATGTTCTTGCGATCGCCCAGGAACATGTGCTCGGTGCGGCACAGGCCAATAGCCTCGGCGCCAAACTCGAGTGCGAGTGCAGCATCCTCGGGATTGTCGGCGTTGACGCGCACATGGTTGGCATGGCCACAGGTCTCGTCCAGGCGAATCTCGTCGGCCCAGGACAGGATGGTATCCAGATCGCCGGTGAGCTCGGCGGAGACCAGGTCAACGGCGCCGTCGACGACGATGCCCTGGGTGCCGTCGATGGAGATGACATCGCCCTCGCGCAGCACGCGGTCACTGCCCTCGATACGCACGACCTTCTCGGCGGCGTCGATATGGAAGCGCTCAACGCCGCAGACGCAGGGCGTACCCATACCGCGGGCGATAACGGCGGCATGGCTCGTCTTGCCACCGTGGCTGGTCAGGATGCCCTCGGCGGCGACCATGCCCTTCAGGTCGTCGGGGTTGGTCTCCCAACGAACCAGAATGACCTTGCGACCCTCGGCGGAACGCGCGACGGCGTCGTCGCTCGAGAACACGACCTCGCCCACGGCGGCACCGGGGCTGGCATTAAGACCGCTGGCGAGAGCCTCGTACTTCTTGGAGGCGTCAAACTGCGGGTGCAGGAGCTGGTCGAGTTGCGCGGGATCGATACGGCTCACGGCCTCTTCGCGTGTGATCAGGCCTTCCTCGACCATTTCGATGG
The DNA here is from genome assembly GCA_959606405.1 of uncultured Collinsella sp. GTDB lineage: Bacteria > Actinomycetota > Coriobacteriia > Coriobacteriales > Coriobacteriaceae > Collinsella. Next base: position 4,402 of record CAUHIY010000004.1, read on the forward strand.
CGATGCGCAGGGCGGCGGTGGCGGTGCGCTTGCCCACGCGGGTCTGGAGCATCCAGAGCTTGCCCTGCTCGATGGTGAACTCGATATCGCACATATCGCGGTAATGATCCTCGAGCGTCAGGAACACGCGCTCGAGCTCCTCACCTGCGGACTCGAGGCCCGGGGTGGTCTTGAGGTCGGCGATGGGCTCGGTGTTGCGGATACCGGCGACGACGTCCTCGCCCTGGGCATTAACCAAAAAGTCACCGTAGAACTCCTTGGTGCCGTCGGCCGGATTACGCGTAAAGGCGACGCCCGTCGCAGAGGTCTCGCCCTTGTTGCCAAAGGCCATGGCCTGCACGTTGACGGCAGTACCGAGGTCGTCGGAAATGCCATGCTGCTTGCGGTAGATGCAGGCACGCTCATTCATCCAGCTGCCAAAGACGGCCTGGATTGCAAGGCGTAGCTGAAGCTCCGGGTCGTGCGGGAAGACGGGCTTGCCGTCAGCGACCTCGAGCTCGGGATACAGGGAGGCATCGACGTTCTCGGAGAAGATGCCCTTAAAGGTCTCGACGAGTTCCTGCAGGTCCTCGGCCGAAAGCTCGGAATCGACGCGAACGCCGGCGACCAGGCGGGCCTGGGTCAGGGCGTTCTCGAACAGGTCGGCGTCAACGCCCATGACGACGTTGGAAAACATCTGGATAAAGCGGCGGTAGCTATCCCAGGCAAAACGCGGATTTTGCGTCTGGGCGATGAGACCCTGAACGGAGTCGTCGTTGAGGCCCAAGTTGAGAACCGTGTCCATCATACCGGGCATGGAGAACGGAGCGCCCGAGCGAACCGACACGAGCAGCGGATCATTATCGTCACCGAGCTTCTTGCCGCAGCGGGCCTCGAGGTCTGCCTCGGCGGCAACGATCTCATCGAGTGCGCCCTCGGGCCACACGTTACCGGCGCCGGAGTACTCGACACAAGTCTGGCAGGTAATGGTAAAGCCACCGGGAACCGGCAGGCCGATACGGCTCATCTCGGCAAGGTTAGCGCCCTTGCCGCCAAGCACGAAGTTCATGGACTTGTCGCCCTCGGTGACACAGGTGCCCTGGGCGTCGGTTCCAAAACGGTAAACCCTCTTGCAATCGCTCACGATACTTCCCCTTCCATGCGCTCTCGCGCACGACCGTGGTAACGAATCGACCCGCCGGATGCGGGCCGTGAGGGTACTATACGGCGGGCATTGAGCGGGCTTGCGTAGAGGGCGCGGGGTTTGGTAAACGTGGTAAATGTGACGGTAAACGGTAGGTAAAGGTGGTTACCTTATGAAGATACCAATGCAAGAGAATTGCAGGTCAAATGCAAGTTCTTTGCTAAATCGCTTTACCAATATCGTGCATTATTTTTAGGTAGTCTTTTTGAGACGGTGCATTTTTAGCTACCGAAATGAGTTAACTTTGCTGGGCTCGGCGGGAGGCGCGGCGGGCGCGGGCTTCTTGGATTTCCTCCAAGTGGCTGATGATCTCGGAGGCGCTCTCCTCGATGGCCTTGCCGTCGGTACGCACCACAAAGCAGCCTAGGCGCTTCATGAGCGCACGGGCTTCCTCGAGCTCGCTGTGCACGCTCTCGGGCTCGGCATAGGAGCCGGCAACGGCACGAGCGTAGTCATCGCCCAAGCGGCTATCGCGAATTTCGGAAATCACATCGACGGTCGAAATCAGGCCGAACAGGCGCATCGGGTCGACCTCGTAAATCGACTTCGGCGGCTCCATGCCATGGGCCAACGGAACATTGGCAACCTTGTAGCCCTGATAAGCCAGATACATCGACAGCGGCGTCTTGGACGTGCGCGATACGCCCAGCAGCACGATATCGGCACCCGACAAATCGTCGCAACCGCGCCCGTCATCGTGCTCAACGAAATACTCCATGGCCTCGATACGATGGAAATAGCGGTCATCGGTCTTGTGAATCACGCCCGCAACGCCCTTGGGCGGCACACCGATGAGCGACGACAGCACGGCGAGCGTCGGGCCGATCAGGTCGACCGAACGGATATGCAGCATGCCCAGGTAATCGAGCACGCGGGCGCGAAGCGCCGGATCGACAATGGTGTGGAACACGGCAATATCGCGATGATCGGCATCGACGCGCGGACCCACAAACGACTTGACCTGCTCCACGGAGGTCACCTTGGGCAGGCGTAAAACGCGAAAAGCCCCTTCATCAAATTGCCCGGACGCCGCAAGCACCACCTCACAAGCGGTATCACCGAGCGAGTCGGAGATAACGATAACGGTGGGACGAGCGGTGACCGGGCAATCCATGCGGGGCTCCTTTTGCGCTTATGCGCAGGCTGGCTTACTTTTTGCGAGCAAGCTCACCGATGTTTGCGATGCCGGAGAAAACGGCCTCGAAGCGGTTGAGCAGCTTAAGGCGATTATCGCGAAGCTGCTCGTCCTTGTCCATGACCATGACCTCGTCGAAGAAGCGGTCGATGGGGGCGCGCAGGGCGGCGAGGGCGGCAAATGCGACCGGGTAATCCTCGGCAGCGAGGGCGGCGTCGACAGCGGTCTGAGCAGCCTCGGAGGCATCGGCAAGCGCGAGCTCGACCTCACCCATCAGGGCGCGGTCGTACTCCGCGCCCAGCTCGGGCTTGGAGATGTGCGCGGCGCGGGCATAGGCGGTCGCCAGGTTATCGAACGTCTCGGCGTCGTTCTTGCGGGCCTCGTCGAGGGCGGCGCAGCGGGCGAAGAAGACGGACGGGGCGATGATGTGCACCGCGGAGACGGCGGCAACGGTATCGGCCGGGATCTTTTCGTCGCGGGCCATGCTCACCAGACGGCCGTGGAAGAAGTCGCGAACCTGCTGGGCGACCTCGGCGGCGTCGAACTCAATGCCCTGCTCACTGTAGAGCTCGAGGGCGAAGTCGATGAGCGACGTGGGGTCGATCGGCAGACGGTCGCGCAGAATGTTGATGATGCCGATAGCGGCACGACGCAGCGCGTAGGGGTCGGAGGAGCCGGTCGGGGGCTCGCCGATGGCAAAGATACCGGCGATGGTATCGAGCTTGTCGGCGCAAGCCACGATGCAGCCAGCGGTGCCCTCAGGCAGCTCGTCACCGGCAAAGCGGGGACGATAGTGATCGCGGATAGCATGAGCGACCTCGTCGTTCTCCCCCATCGCGGTCGCGTAATAACCGCCCATCACGCCCTGCTGGCTCGTGAACTCGACAACGGCGTTAGACACCAGGTCGGCCTTGCACAGGTGCGCGGCGCGAGCGGCATCGGCGGCAAGGTGGGCGCCCAGATGAGCCTCGCGGGCGATAGCGAGCGCGAGCTGCTCGATGCGCTCGGACTTGGCGAGCACGCTACCGAGCTTCTCCTGGAAGGCAACCTTGGCCAGACGCTCGCGGAACTCGTCGAGGGAGATCTTCAGGTCCTCCTCGTAGAAGAACTTAGCGTCGTCCAGGCGCGGGCGCACGACGCGCTCGTTGCCGTCGATCACGCGCTCGGCATTCTCGGGTTTGCTGTTGGAAACGACCACGAACTCACGCGTGAGCTTGCCCTCGCCGTCATAGATCGGGAAGTAGCGCTGGTTGGTGAGCATGGACTCGCAGATAATCTCGTGCGGGACCTTGAGGAACTCCTCATCGAAGGTACCGACGAGCACCGTCGGCCACTCGCAGAGGTTAATGACCTCCTCGAAGACCTTCTTGGGCGTATCGACATGGCAGCCGGGACGGGCAGCCTCGACCTCGGCGATACCGGCGAGGATGGCCTCACGACGACGCTCGGCAGAAAGCACGCCGGCGTCCTCGAGCACTTGCTCGTAGACGGCGGGGCTGGCGACCACATGGTCACCGGGGCCAAGTACGCGATGACCACGCGTGGTGTTGCCACTCGTCACGTCGGCAAACGACACGGGCACAACATCCTCGCCCAGAAGGCAGCAAATCCAACGGACCGGACGAACAAAGGTAGCATGCTCGTGACCCCAGCGCTGGCTGCGATAGTTGGGCCACTGCAGGCCGGCGATGGTCTTCTCGCACAGAGCGGTCAGAATCGGCGTAGCCGGTGCGGAGGGAATATTCTTCTCGGCGAACACATACTCGCGACCGTCAGTGTCCTCGCGACGGACCAGGTCCTCGGCAGCCACACCGCACTTGCGGGCGAAGCCCTGGGCGGCCTTGGTGGCGTTACCGCCAGCGTCGAAGGCAATGTTGGCCGCGGGGCCACGCTTGACCTCGTGAACCTCGTCGGTCGCGGTGGCGACATCGGCAACGAGTGCAGCCAGGCGGCGCGGGCTCGAGATCACGCGGACCTCGCCGTGGGCCAGACCGGCCTCGTCGAGACCCTTGGCGATCATGGTGCCAAGCTGCTTGACGGCATTGTTCAGCGGTGCAGAGGGCATTTCCTCCGTACCGATCTCAAACAGGAAATCCTTAGCGTCTGCCATGGCTTACGCCACCTCGCCTTCCTGGTCGGCATTCTCGTTGACTCCGGCGACCTCGGCCATGTAGGCCTCGCAGCACGCCTTGGCGACGGCGCGGACGCGCAGGATGTAGTTGGCACGCTCGACTGCGGACAGAGCGCCGCGGGCATCGAGCAGGTTGAAAGCGTGGCTGCACTTCATGACGCAGTCATATGCCGGCAGCGGCAGCTTGCGCTCTAGACAGGAATGGCACTCGGCCTCGTAGTCGTCAAACTTCTGACGCATCATCTCGACGTTGGCGACCTCAAAGTTGTAGGCACTGAACTCGCGCTCGTTCTCGAGGAACACGTCGCCATAGGTCATGGGCGTGCCGTCGGGCAGGTAGCTCCACACCAGGTCGTAGACCGAGTTGACGCCCTGGGCGTACATGGCGATGCGTTCCAGGCCATAGGTGATCTCGACAGGAACGGGGTCGACCTCGATACCGCCCACCTGCTGGAAGTACGTAAACTGCGTGACTTCCATGCCGTTGAGCCAGACCTCCCAGCCAAGGCCCCAGGCGCCGAGCGTCGGGCTCTCCCAGTCGTCCTCGACAAAGCGGACGTCATGGTCGTTGGGGTCCAGACCGATAGCGGCAAGAGACCCCAGGTAAAGCTCCTGGGCGTTGACCGGAGAGGGCTTGATGAGCACCTGGAACTGATAGTAGTGCTGCATGCGGTTGGGGTTCTCGCCGTAGCGGCCGTCGGCGGGACGGCGGCAAGGCTGCGCATAGCAGGTGCGCCACTCGGCGGGACCGAGCGAGCGCAGCGTGGTCGCGGTATGGAAGGTACCGGCACCGACCTCGGAGTCATAGGGCTGCATAATGACGCAGCCCTGCTCGCCCCAGTACTGCTGGAGGCGCAGGATGATGTCTTGGAAGGAAAGCGATGAAGCGTTCATGCCTCTAATATCCCCTCGTCGAAACGATTACACGGTTAGGTACTGTACTATAGCGGTTTTTAGTCGATAGCGCCGATGCGGTTGAGCGGCCAGTAGCGCACGAGTGCCACGGCGATCAAATCAGAGCGATCGACGGGACCAAAGTAGCGTGAGTCGGCAGAGTTTTCGCGGTTGTCGCCCATCACCCACACGCACCCGTCGGGAACGGTGTAGGGATAGCTTACCTGAGCACCGGGCGCTTGGACCGAAAGTGGCCAGCTCATGCCCGTCGTATAGTCCTCGTCGAGCGCTTGGCCGTCAACGACCACCTTGCCATCCTGCAGGTCGACCGTCTGGCCGGCCGTGGCAATAACACGCTTGACAAGAACATCATGCTCGGAGGTGCCATCGGGGTTGTGAAACACCACGATATCGCCCTGCTTGACGGGCTGACCGAGCTCGAGGCTCACCTTTTGCGCCAGGATCTGGTCGCCAATCTCGATCGTGTCCTCCATAGAACCGGTGGGCACCACAAAGGGCTCGACCACAAAGGTACGGATCAGGAACGTGGCCACGAGCGCGATCGCGATGACCGCGATCCACTCAAAAGCGCCCCTCAACGCGGAATGTTGCGTAGGAACCATACTCACTCCTCGCTCTGCGAATACGAAGCGTCAAGAATCTCCTGCGCGTAAGCGCGCTCCTCGGGCGTGAGCCGCGCAGTCTCGATCAGGTCGGGACGCCAGCGACAGGTGCGATCGATGGCATTCTTGCGGCGCCAGGCATCGACCTTGGCGTGATCGCCGCTCACGAGCACCGGAGGAACGCCCTCGCCGTTGAACTCGGCGGGGCGGGTGTACTGCGCGTACTCGAGCAGGCCTCCGTCCTCGGCGGTCGAGAACGACTCGTCCACGTTGCTCATCTCGTCGCCCAGGGCGCCGGGAATGAGGCGTACGACGGCATCGGCAACGACCATCGCGGGCAGCTCGCCGCCCGTGAGCACATAGTCGCCGATCGACAGACGTTCATCGGCATACGCATACGCGCGCTCGTCGACGCCCTCGTAACGGCTGCACACAAACAGCAGGCGCTCACTTTTGAGCAGGCGCTCGGCCACATGCTGCGTAAAAGGCTCGCCACAGGGGGTAAAGAACACCACAGTGGGCTTAGGACCCTCTGCGCTAATGGCCTCGATGGCCTCTGCGATAGGCTCGACCTTCATGAGCATGCCCTGCCCGCCGCCGTACGGCTCGTCATCGACGGTACGATGGCGGTCGTGCGTCCAGTCGCGCAGGTTATACGCCTTAAAATCAAAAAGGCCGGCCTTGCGGGCGCGGCCCAAGATCGACGTGGACATAACGGGCTCAAACATCTCGGGAAAGACCGAAAGGGTCTCAATCAGCATGTTTTCCTCCCTACTTGTCCATATCGATAAGGCCGTCCATCACGTGGACGGAAATTGTTCCTGCATCGGGAAGATCGAGCACGACCTGCTCGATCACGGGAATCAGTACCTCGCCGTACCGATCACCCTCGACAACCCAAACATCGTTAGCGGGCGTCGACATGATCTCGACGATCGTGCCGAGCGAACCGAAGCGCTCGTCGACCACCTCGCGACCCATCAGGTCGGTATAGGCAGCGTCGAGCGAATCGAGCTCAAAGTCGTCGCGATTTGCCAGCACATAGCATCCCGTGATGCCCTCGGCGGCCGTCAAGTCGTCAATGCCCTCAAACGAGACCAGATCGCCATCGCCCGTATCGGTGACGGACACGACCGTGCAAAAGCGGTCGCGCTTGAGCGCCGGCGGCGTCAGGGCGACGCGCATGCCCGGCTCTAATACAGAAGGAAGCCCCCGCAGCGGCTGCGCGAGGACCTCCCCCTTCCTTCCGTGCGGCTTGACCACACGGGCGATGTTTTTGTACTGGGACCTCAAGGTCCTAGCCCAGAACCTCTACCTCGACAGCAGTGTCGAGGCGAGCGGCCAGTGCACGGGCGAGCGTGCGAATGGCCTTGATGGTACGGCCACGACGGCCGATGACCTTAGCGACGTCATCCTCGGCGACCGAAACCTCAATCGTGGAGGCGTCGTCACCATCGATGACCTCAAGGCTCACGGAATCCGGGTCGTCGACGATCTGAACAACGAGATATTCGACGAGATCGGCGATGCGATCTGAGAGCATTGCCTCACCCTCGAGCTGTGCAGCGTCAACCTCAGGCACGATTTACTCCTCGGCGCCCTCAGCGGCCTCAGCGGCAGCCTTAGCGGCCTCGGCCTCTTTGGCGAGCTGCTTCTTGGACTTCTTGACGACGGTCTCGGTCTTCTCGCCCTCGTTGGCGGCCTTGACCAGAGCGGCGACGGCGTCGGTGAGCTGAGCGCCCTTGGACTGCCAGTCGGCGATCTTCTCGAGGTCGAGGTTGATGGTCTTGGGGGCGGTCATCGGGTTGTAGCGGCCAACCTCCTCGATGATACGACCGTCACGCGGGGCGCGGGAATCGGCGACGACGACACGGTAGTACGGACGCTTCTTAGCGCCGTGACGAGCAAGGCGAATCTTGACTGCCAAAGGAAACTCCTCCAACCAAGCAGCTTTAGGCTGCAACTACAAACAAACAGTTGAACATAATACGCCATCGACGCGGGCAGGTGAAGTCCGTGAGACCAACTTCTTCGGTGTAGTCGAGGGCAAATCCATATCTTAGACAAGAATTCGGGATTTGCAAGCACATACACGCACCCCACATGAGCTGCGCGGTATACTCATGACATGGAAAGACGCGAACATACATACGGTTATGAGGATGCCATGGGCGTCACACCGCCTCCCTGGACGGGCCCGGCGGTGGGTCTGATGGACCTCGATGCGTTTTTTGCGAGCGTGGAGATGCTCGATCATCCCGAATGGCGCGGAAAGCCGCTCATCGTGGGCGGAGACGCCGATTCGCGTGGCGTCGTGTCCACGTGTTCATATGAGGCGCGTCGCTTTGGCGTGCACTCTGCCATGCCCTCGGCCGAGGCACGGCGCCTGTGCCCGCAGGCCATTTGGACGCATGGGCATTTTGATCGCTATCGTGAGGTCAGCGCGCAGATCATGGCGATTCTTGCCGAGGAGACGCCGCGCGTGGAGCGCGTATCCATCGACGAAGCCTTTATCGATATCACACCGGGTCGCTTTGCGCCCGAAGACCCGCTGTTGGTTGCGCGGCGTATAAGCGACCGCGTGGCAGCGATGGGAGTGACGTGCTCCATTGGCGTGGGCTGCAACAAGACGGTTGCAAAGATCGCAAGCGAGCGGGATAAGCCGTTTGGGCTGACCATCGTGCGCCCCGGAACCGAGCAGCGCTTTTTGGCCGCGCTGCCGGTATCTGCCATGAGCGGCATCGGGCGCTCGGCCGAGGAGCGACTGCGCCGTATGCGCATCTACACCCTCGGCGAGCTATCACGTGCACCGGAATCCACCTTGGCCTCTATTTTTGGCGTCAACGGCGAACGCATGCGCCAGCGTGCGCTGGGACTCGAAATCTCCGAAGTCACGAGTCTCGATGAAGAGCGCGAGGTAAAGTCGGTCAGCAATGAACGCACCTTTGCGAAAGATTTGACTGAGCGTGGGGATATTGAGGCGGCGATTGCGCTGCTGGGCGAGTCAGTGGGACGCCGCCTGCGCCGTCAGGGACTAACGGGCGCCACAGTGACGCTCAAGCTCAAGTATTCGTATGGAAACGGTCGCTCGGCACAGCGCCGGCTGCCTCATCCGACCGACGATGAGAACATCTTCGTAGCAGTTGCGCTCGAACTGCTCGACAACATCTGGCAGGAAGGAATGCACGTTCGCTTAGCAGGCATCGGCATGAGCGACTTTGACCATCAGGGCGGCATCCAGACTGACCTGTTCTGCGAAGTCGACGACCGCGGAGCCCAATCGAGCGACCGTCGCGACCTCTCGGTCGCTATCGACGCCGTCCGAGACAAATTCGGCGACACCGCCCTTTCCTTCGGCCGCCAATCCCGCTTCAACGACTAACCGCCTTTGGGCAAAAAGAAAGCCGGGCAGGTGCGGAAAACCGCACCTGCCCGGCGATATGCGTGAGGGTAGCTAAACCCCGTCTCAAATGAGCTACTAGAGGAGGTTGAGGGGGAGCTGGGGGGCGTCTCCCCAGAGTTTCTCGAGGCGGTAGAAGTCGCGGGCTTCGGGAGTGAAGACGTGGACGACAACCGAACCATAGTCCATGAGCATCCAGGTCTTCTGCTCGCGACCCTCGATGGAGAACGGGTGCTCGCCGCAAGCCTCGGCGACCTTCTCCTCGATCTCGTCGACGATAGAATCGACCTGGCGGTTATTGGTACCGGTGGCAAGCACAAAGTAGTCGCATACGTCGGAAAGCTCGGTCAGGTCGAGCACCTGAACGTCCTCGCCCTTCTTGTCGTAGGCGGCCTGCGCGGCGGCGCGGGCGACATCCTCGGCGGCGACACCGCTCGCGGACAGCGAGGCGGCGGTGCGGTCGGACGTGGCAACGAAACTCTTGTGCTCCACATCCTTAAGAATCTGCTCGTCAGTCATGGTCTCGTCGGCCATGGAATACCTCTTTCTAGACACACCCGAGCTAGCGCAGCTGGGCGTAATGGTTGTAAATCGTAATAGCCGTGGGATAAAGATAGCGCCCGGACTGGATCACATAGACCAGACCCTGCGCAAAACAGGAGAAGAACAACTCGTCAAGCGTCGACTCCCCCACCATCTTGCGCAGCGCATGGGCATAGTCGCCGTGACGGTTGGGCTCGATGGCATCTGCCACAAAGACCACCATATCGAGCGGCGTCATGTCGCAGGCACCCACGGTGTGACGGTCGACAGCTTGGAAAACAGCCGGCGACAGCTCGGGAAAAAGCTGCGGAAGCTCATAGGCGGCAACAGGGCCATGCAAAAGCGGCGTCGCGGCGGAAGGAGAGCCGGCAACCTTGATGCCATAGTGAAGCGCGCGGGCCACGAGCTCGTCATCGGAAAGAACCTTGTCCCAGTCGTGAATTAAGCCGGCGGCAGCCGCATCAAAGCGGTCAACGCCGTAGACCTCGGCCAGATGAAGTGCGGTCTCGGCAACACCCAGCGAATGCACATAGCGCTTGCGCTTATCTTTCATGCGAACATCGAGCAGCTCTTGAATGCGCTTGAGCAGCGCGCGCTCATCGCCCTCAAACTGATCCTCTACCGACAACGTAGCCCCCATCACTCAAAATCTTCTTGACCCAGATCGACATACAAACTGCGCTTGCGAATGTAGCCGAGCACAGACTCGCTCGTAAGATAGCGCACGCTCATGCCGCGGGCAACTCGCTTACGAATGTTCGTCGAGCTGATCGCCAGCGCCGGAATCTGAATATAGCGCACATCGAACGGCAGCCCCGACTCTTTGATTCGGGCACGCGCCGTATCGATATCAAAACCCGGTCGCGTCGCCGCAATAAAGGTAGCAAGCTCAGCAATTCGCTCGGCATCATGCCAGGTCACAATATCGATAATCGCGTCGGCGCCCGTAATAAAGTAGAGCTTTACCTGCGGCGGGTAAAAGTCGCGAAGGGCATGAAGCGTATCGGCCGTATAGGTTACGCCCGGACGGTCAATCTCGAACCGGCTCGCCAAAAAGGCCGGGTTCGCGGCGGTGGCGAGGACCGTCATGGCATAACGGTCCTCGGCAGGCGTCACCGGCTTGTCAAGCTTAAAGGCGGGAGAGCCCGCCGGCATAAAGAGCACAGCGTCCAAGTCGAGCGACTCGCGCGCCTGCTCGGCAGTCACCAGGTGCCCGTAATGAATCGGGTCGAATGTGCCGCCCATAATGCCAAGCCGGAACTCTTTGCCCTCTTTTATGGGCAGCTCGGGCAAACCGATTCCACCGCGCAGCGACATGGCTTACTCGCCCTCCGAGGTCTCGGCATCGTCCGCGACATCCGCCGCATCGACAACCTCGACGCCCTCATCCGCAACGTCGGCCACGTCAATGGCCTCAACGGCAACGTCCTCGCCAGCGTCCTCGAGCTCCTCGTACTCCGAGAAGTCCTCAGCGCCCTCAAAGTCAAAGGCACGCTGGCAAATGCGGACCTCGTCGCCCGCACGGCAACCGGCCTTCTCGAGCGCGTCGTCAACTCCCATACGAGCAAACTTATGCTGCAGGTAGATGACGGCTTCCTCGTTTTCCCAATCGGTCTGGATGACCATGCGCTCAATCGCGCGACCAACCACACGGAAGGCACCGGGCTCTTCCTGGACAATGCGGAAACGCTTCTCGCGCTGCAGACGGCGGCGCTCCCACTCCTCGTCGCGAAGATCGACTGGCTCATCAGAGACCGCCAGCTCGGCTCGCAGCTTAGCCACCTGCTCGCCCACGGCAAGCATCAGCGTATTGAGGCCGGCACCCGTCACGGCGGACACGGCAAAGAACATATGCCCGTCGTCGAGCGCCGCACGCTTAAGGTCGGCAATCTTGTCGGCCGTGCCCGGCGCATCGCACTTGTTAGCGACGACGATCTGCGGACGCTCCGAAAGCTCGGCGCCATACTGCTCGAGCTCACGGTTGATGATGCGGTAATCCTCAACCGGGTCGCGATCCTCAAAACCGCCCGTCATGTCGACGACATGCATGATCAGCGCCGTACGCTCGATGTGGCGCAGGAACTGGTGGCCCAGGCCCTTGCCCTCGCTCGCGCCCTCGATCAAACCAGGAACGTCGGCAACGACGTAAGAATACTCACCGGCACGCACCATGCCGAGGTTCGGCACGAGTGTGGTAAACGGATAGTCGGCGATCTTGGGACGGGCGGCACTCATGCGCGCGATAAGCGAGGACTTGCCCACCGAGGGGAAGCCCACGAGTGCGGCATCGGCCATAAGCTTCATCTCAAGCTCAATCCAGTGCTCCTCGGCCGGTTCGCCCAGCTGAGCGAACGCGGGCGCGCGGCGCACCGACGTCACAAAGTGCGTATTGCCCAGGCCACCGGCACCGCCGGGCGCCACGACAACGCGCTCGCCGTCGTGCACCAGGTCGGCAATCTCGAACATCGGGGTCTGCGTCTCGGGATCGAGCTCGCGGACCACGGTGCCCATGGGGACCTTCAAAATGAGGTCCTCGCCGCTCTTGCCGTTGCGGCGGGCGCCCTGACCGTGCGTTCCGCGCTCGGCACGAAAGTGATGCTTAAAGCGGTAATCGATCAACGAAGACAGCTGAGCATCGGCCTGGATGACGACATTGCCGCCACGACCGCCGTCGCCGCCATCGGGGCCGCCCTTGGGGACAAATGCCTCGCGCCTAAACGACATGCATCCGGCTCCGCCGTCGCCGCCGCACACGTTAATGCGGCTGATATCGGTGAACTGTGACAACAGAATCGCCTCCTACAAAAAGAGGGAGACCCTTGAATCCTAAAACTCAAGTGCCTCCCACATATGTGCTCTATGAAGGGTGAATTACGCGTTCGCGAGCGGGCGTACGCTGACCCTGTGCTTGATACCCTTGTGGAACTCAACGGTACCGTCGACCAGCGCGAACAGCGTGTCGTCCTTGCCACGGCCAACGTTCTCACCCGGGTGGATGTGAGTGCCGTGCTGACGGACGAGAATCGTGCCCGTGGTTACCGTCTGGCCGGCATAGCGCTTCGTGCCAAGGCGCTGACCGCGGGAGTCACGGCCATTACGGGAGGAACCGAGTCCTTTTTTGTGTGCCATTGTGTATACCTACTCTTTCGTTACGAGTGTAATCTACTCGGCGACGGGAGCCTCGGCAACAGCCTCGGCCTCTGCCTTGACAGCCTTCTTGGCGCGGGACGTAGCCTGGACCTTCACGATCTTCAGCTTGGTGAGCTGCTGACGGTGACCCTTCAGACGACGATAGCGCTTACGCTTGTGGAACTTGAAGACCAGCTGCTTCTCGCCCTTGAACTGCTCAACGATCTGAGCGGTAACCTTGGCCTTGGCCAGCTTGTCGGGATCGGTGACGATCTTCTTACCATCGTTGAGGAAGATGACCGGCAGGGTGACCTTGTCGCCCTCATTGCCCTCGATCTTCTCGACGGTGATGACATCGTCGGTGGCGACCTTGTACTGCTTGCCGCCCGTGTTAACGATTGCGTACATGTTTACTTGCCCTTCATGCATCAGTTAGTGCAACAGCCGAATATAGTAGCAGGCGATAATACCCCCGTCAACGAGTATGTGGAGCAAATCCACAAGTTCGCACAGGTATGGGGCTGACGAGTCGGCCCTCGTCGTCCTCGCATGCTTGATTCTGACGCTCGACATCGTAGGAGCAGATGGTCACGAGGTCTTGCATACCGGTGGAAACAATAGGTGCATCAACGCCCGGGGTCAAGCCCTGCAACAAAACATCAGCAGCAGAAAGCAAAATCTCCGGACGCATGGAGCCCTCGTTGTCGGCATGGGTGTCGAGCATGAGCACCAGATGGTCCGGACGCTCCCCCTCCGTGAGCTCATAGCCAACGAGCGTATGGTCCAGATCAAGTCGCTTGCTCTTTTTGCCGCGTGCATAATCAATGCCATGACCCGCGCGCAGCGTGTCGATCGCAGCTCGCACCTCGTCGGCGCTCACGGGAGCCTCTGGGTCCAGATGCAAGTCGATGCGGTATGACAGACGCGTAAGCTGAGCCGTCAGCGCCGGCGTGCGCACGTCGATGTAGGCAGCCTCGATGGGCGCCAGATCGGCAGGCGATGCAGCGGCCAGGCGTTCAAAGGCCTCGTCGAGCGCGACGAACTCGGTCATAAACAGGTCATACCACTCGCAGGTCGACGACGTGCCCACGGGCAGCGCCGACGAAAAGCCCACGCGCATATGCGGCGAGAAACCCTGCGTCACGGCATAGGGCAGCCCCGCACGGCGCACGATGCGCTCAATGGTATGGATTAGTTCCAGATGGCCCAGGTACTTAAGGCGATCGCGCTTGCCGTAGCGAACGCGCAGCCTAAAGAGCGTGGGGTTGTCGGTCAAGCGCTCACTCATGCGCGATCACCCATCAATACGTTCTTGGCATGGAGCGTGGGGCAGATTCCGCAGCCGCTGCACGACGTGCGGGTGCAGTCGGGCGTCGTGACGCCCTCGAGCGAGCGACGGTACTCGCGCTCGAGGAAGCCGCGCGTGCAGCCGGGGCTCACGTGCTCCCACGGCAGGCGCCAGTCCAACTCGTAGGGCAGGTGCACGAGCTCATTAAGGTCGATTCCGTTTTTGGCAGCGGCCTCCTTCCAGTTGTCGAGCGAGAAGTGCTCCACCCAGGCGTCGAAGCGCGAGCCCGCACGCCAGGCATCGATGATGACCGGCGTCATATCGCGACCGGCACGGGAGAGCGCTGCCTCGATAAGCGAGGTCTCCGCATCGTGGTAGTGTACGCGAACGGCGCGGTTGCGCACGCTCGTGATGAGCAGCTTCTGGCGGCGCTTGACGTCGTCGTAATCGAGCTGCGGGCACCACTGGAAGGGCGTTGCCGCCTTGGGGATGAACACCGAAACAGAGATAGACACCGAGATAGACCCGCGGCGCGCCTTGGGCACCACGGAGCGGCCGAGCTCCAGCACGTGATCGGCCAGGTTGGCGATAGCCACGATGTCCTCGTCGCGCTCGCCGGGAAGGCCCATCATAAAGTAGAGTTTCATGCGGTTCCAGCCGGCCTCGAAGGCCGCCTTGGCCGCACGGTCCAGGTCCTCCTCGGTCACGTTCTTGTTAATGATGTCGCGCATACGCTGGCTGCCCGCCTCGGGCGCGAACGTCAGGCCGCCCTTCTTTTCGCCGGCGACCGACTCGGCCATATCAACGCCAAACGAATCCAAGCGCTGCGACGGAATGGACACGCGAATGCCCGTGTCCTCCAGACGACGGTTGAGCCTACCGAGCACGTCGCGGATGCAGGAGTGGTCGGTCGTCGAAAGCGAGGTAAGCGACACCTCGTCATAGCCAGTCTTTTCCAAGCCCTGGATCACCGATGACACGATCTGGTCGGCCGAGCGCTCGCGTACCGGACGATACGTCATGCCTGCCTGGCAAAAACGGCAGCCGCGGGCGCAGCCGCGCAAGATCTCGATAGACAGGCGATCGTGGACGAGCTGCGCATACGGCACGCACGACTGAGAAAGCGGATTGGTGGCACCAAAGTCCTCGACGACGCGCTTGTAGACTACCGGCGGAACGTCCTTACCCTCGCGCGGCACGGTGTAGCCATGCGGCGAGCAGGGCTCGTCATAGCGCACCTCATACAGGGACGGCACATAGGTACCGGCGACCGTCGCGAGCCGCTCGACAATCTGAGCGCGCGAGACGCCCTCGTCGCGCAAGCGGCGATGCAGCTGGCAGATTTCGAGCAGCGACTCCTCGCCCTCGCCAATGAGGATGGCATCGAAGAATGCCGCGTACGGCTCGGGGTTATACACCGAAGGACCGCCAGCGATGATGATGGGGTCGTCTTCGCCTCGGTCGGCCGCTAACAGCGGAATGCCAGCGAGGTCGAGTGCCTCGAGGAAGTTCGTCACCGCCATCTCGTGCGGCACATGCAGGCCGACGATATCAAACGAAGCGACGGGCGCAGCACCCTCGAGCGAGAGCAGCGGAATGCCTGCCTCGCGCATGGCGTCGCCCATGTCGGGCCACGGCACATAGCCGCGCTCGCAGGAGATGCCCTCGGCCTGGTTAAGAATGTTGTAGAGGATGGCGATACCCTGGTTGGGCAGACCAACCTCGTACACATCCGGGTAGATCAGGCAGCAACGGTAGTCGGCATCGGCCTTGGAAAGCGTGCCCCACTCGTGATCGATATAGCGGCTCGGTTTCTCGACCTTGGCGAGCAGCGGCTCAATTAAATGAAAACAGTCTTGGTATGCAACGCGCAACGGAAAACCCCTAAGCAGCGAGATCGGATGCGTCTTGGTAGGACGCCATAGGACGGGTAGCGCCCGCGACCGTGGTCACCAGATCGCGAACGCGGGAGAACGTGGCAGTGACCGCCTCGTTGGCACGGCTGTAGTCGACATCGCGCTCGTAGAGCGAAACAAGCGCACGGCCCATGCCGTAGGTGCCCGCGGCAGCAGTGAGCGCCTTGACGGCAAACCCAATATGCGGCGTCTGTTTGACGAGCGCGCGGGTGACCGCGCGGATCACAAGACCGCCGGCAAGCACGCCCGCGACCTCGTAGCCGCGCTCAGGCTTAATGCCGCGTCCAAAGACGGCAGCGAGCTCAAAGAGCATGCCCACCTGCGCCAGCGCCATAACGGGATAATCGGCGCCTGGCAAAAACACCAGTGCACCGGTCGCCATATTGGTGAGCGCGCACGAGGTGATGATACGATTGGCCGCCGCGATGCGCATGAAGGCAAAGTTCGCCGCAAAAGCCGTTTCCTTGTCGGTGCGGTCGAGAATCCAGCGGGCAAGCGTCTCGAGCAGATACGTCTTATCGGTTGCCGCTACCACGCCGAGCATGGGCGTGGACTCCTCGATAAACGGCACCTCCACAGCAGACTCGGCAAGCACGCACACGGGCGCGCCGGCGATCACGAGCTCCTGCACGGCACTCTCCAAGCGGTCGGAACCACACGAGAGCACCAGCACCACATCGGTATCGGTCTTTGGAGCAATTCGCTCCTCCCCCAGACGCTCGACGCGCACAATGCCCGAGGTCGTCTGCGGCACAAAGGCGTCTCGCACCGTCTCGGCCAGAAAGCGCGAGGCGGACGAATCCAGATAGACCGAGACGCGCACCGGCGTATCGGAATCCTTCTTAACGGACGCGCCCATCTTAAAAGCGCGGGTCAGCTTATCTACGGGTATTTTCATAGCAAACCCCTCCAGCGGTTACGCGGCGCCCGAACGATGCCGCCATATGGATTGTACGATACCCACCGTCAGCAGCTGAATCATCATCGAAGACGAACCGAAGCTAATAAACGGTAGCGGAATACCGGTAATCGGCATCATGCCGATGCACATGCCGATGTTTTCGAAGGTCTGGAACGCCCACATGCCAACGATGCCAACACACGAAAGACGCAAAAACAGCGACTCACACTTAAAGGCGACGCGAATCGTCGAAAAGATCAGCAGCACGTACAAGCACAGCAGCAAAAAGGAGCCGCAGAAGCCAAAGGTCTCGGACAAAAAGGCGAAGACGAAGTCGGTATGGAACTCGGGCAGAAAGCCGCCGGCAGACTGCGTCGCATGGCCCAAACCCTTACCAAAGAAGCCGCCCGAGCCAACGGCGATAAGCGACTGCTGCAGGTTGTAGGCATCGTCCGAATCGGCATTATCGGGGTCGATAAAGACCGTCAGACGGTTCATCTGATACTGCTTGATGAGCACATCGTGGCCGAGCAACGAATCAAAGACCGAATCGAGCGCCAGGACGAGGGCCACCAGGCCCACGAGCAGGGCCAGGGTCGACAGCACCCATTCGCGGCGTGCACCGCTCATACAAATGACGATGGCGCCCGAAACCAGCACGACCAGGCCCGAGCCCAGGTCTCCCATGGCGACGACGGCCAAAAACGGAATGGACAGCATGCCGCAGAGCTTGACGTAGTCGCGAACGGTATCGATGCGGCCGTTATACTGCGATCCAAGCGTAGCAATAAAGAAGATGGTGATGAGCTTGGCAAGCTCAACCGGCTGGAATGTCAAGCCGATACCGGGAATCTTGATCCAGCCCGTCATGCCCAGACCGCCCGTATAGGACAGACCCGGAATCTTGGGCGAGAGGATCACGATCAGGTCGATGACGAGCAACGCCGTCGAGAAATTGGAAATACCGCGCAGATCGGTACGCCAGACCAGCACCGCCAGCACCGCTCCGATGCCAATTCCCAGCAGATGGCGTGAGAACGAGGCATCGGCCTTAAACTGCGAAGCCGACCAGATGATGATGGCACCGTAGGCAACGAGCGCCACAGTAGCCACGAGCACACCGATATGCACCTTTTGGCGAAACGTGCCGCGCGAGGCCGAAAGTTGCTTGTTGACGCGGTCCAGGCTGCTGCGAGAGCCGGTCTTGGTTGAACGGAACAGATCCGCCGGAGAAAAATCCATCGCAACCTCCTATCGAACCGAAGAATCGCCCGAGGCCGAAGAGGTATCGGGCTCGTCATAAATCACGCCGAGCACGTCGCGCACGACATGCATCGCGGTATCTGAGCCGCCGCCGCCCTGCTCCAGAACAGTAGCGATGACATACTTGGGATCATCGGCCGGTGCATAGGCGCAGAACCACGCGTATTCGTCCTCGCCACTTTTCTCGCCCGTGCCCGACTTGCCGTATACCTGCGGCGTCAGGGTGCCAAAGTGCGCCGCCAGGGACGTCGATGCCGTGTAAATCACGTCGTGCATGCCGTTGCGAACTAGAGCCAAATCCGAATCGCTGTTGATCTTGGCCTCCAGGCGCTTCTTCTTGCCCTTGCCGTTGTACTTATAGGCATCGCCGTCGCCATCGCGCGACACGGCAGATAAAAACACGTGAGGCACGTACTGTTTACCGCCGTTGGCAAGACCCATATAGGCGCACGCCATCTGCAGGGGCGTCACCAGGATGTCGCCCTGGCCGATAGCAATGTTGGTCATATCGCCGGCATTCCACTTGCGGTCCTCGGCAGATGCGTCGGTGAAGTACGACTCTTTCCACTCGGCATCGGGAATACGGCCCGCGCCCTCACTCGGCAGATCGATACCGCAGGTCTTGCCTAGGCCCCAGCGACGAAAGACCTCCTGCAGGCCCTCGGAATGTTTCTCATCATAAAAGAACGCCTTGCCCATGTCGTAGAAGACGGGGTCGCACGAGTTGGCGATACCCGACTGCAGCGTCATGGTGCCGTGGCCGGAATGCAGCCAGCAGTACTTGCCCCACGACTTGCCCAGACCCGTCCAATAGCCCGTGCAGTTGGTCGTCTGCCCCGACGTGTAGGTTCCAAACTCAAGACCGGCCAGTGCCGAGAGCGGCTTGATGGTCGATGCCGACATGTACTGTCCGCTAATGGCGCGGTTGAGCAGCGGGTGCGAACCCTTGTCATCATTGAGCTCGGTCCACACGTCATTTGAGACGCCGCCGATAAAGACGGACGGATCGAACTTGGGCTCGCTCGCCATGCCCAGGATCTCGCCATTGTTGGGATCGAGACACACCACGGCGCCGTTGCCGGCATTGCTGTAGCCAGTGGTCTTGGCAAGCTCGATAGCGCTCGCCAGTGCCGTCTCACAGGCCTGTTGGATCTTAAGGTCGAGCGTGAGCTTAATGTCGGAGCCGGCCTTCGCGGGAACGGCGCCGGCCTGACCGGTCACGTTGCCCGAGGCATCGACCTTGACGGTCTGCTCGCCACGAATACCCTGCAGCAGGTTTTCGTAGTAGCTCTCAACGCCCGCCTGACCCACGATATCGCCCGACTGGTACGTAATCTTGCCAGCAGAAGCATCATCATCGCCAGAGGTTTTCTTATTCTGGGCCTCGAGCTGCTCGGAGGTAATGGTGCCGGTATAGCCCAAGATATGGCATGCCGTCTCGCCGTATGGATACTGGCGCTCGGTACGCTCGGCAATCTTGACGCCCGGGAACTCGCCGGCGTGTTCCTTGATATAGGCAACCGTGGAGCGACGGACGTCCGTCGCGATGGTATGCAGGCTCTGAGCGCCCTCTGTATTGTCCTGAATATTGCGAAGGACCGCCACATAAGGCATTCCAAGCACGTTGGCAAGATGGCGAACCAGAACCTCATCCTCGGCAAGGTCGCGGTAGGCCACGACAGCAAGTGAGGGACGGTTCTGGACAAGCGCCACGCCATTGCGGTCGAGGATGCGGCCGCGCACAGCGGGTGTGGTAACGGTGCGAGTCTGATTACTATTGGCCTGCTTCTCGTAATAGTCCGACGAGACCATCTGCATGCCCCACAGCTTGACGGCAAGTGCCGCAAACATCGCGCCCACACCCGTGGTGAGGATGGAAAAGCGGCCCTTAAAGGCGGTCGCCGCGGTATTGCCCTCGCCCTCGGTGGCGCGCGGAGCCGTTCCATGCTGTGTATCGTAGGTAAAACGGGAATCGCCTCGACGCATGATGACCAGCGCGACCACGATGGCCACAACCAGCACGATACCGGCGATAATAACCGTCATCTGGGAAGACATCTACGGGCCTCCCCTATTTGAGCTTGCGGGTCTTGGGCTTAAAGCGCATACCCGTCTGGCGTCCGCCACGTGCGGAGAATCCATAGCCGGACTGCGGCACGACGCCGGACATCAAAAACGGAATGGCAACCAGACCCGTCAGGATCGAGGACGGCAGCGCATGGCCGAAGATCGCCACGACAAAGCTCGTCTCCAAACCCATAAACAGCAAGATGATGCTGTAGATAACATTAATGACGAGCGCGAAGGCGCCCACAGTGACGCCGCGCGCACTCGGGGTACCGCCCGTCTGACCGACGGCGCTGTGCACCAGGGCAAAAGAACCCACGGTCAGCAGGAGCGACATAACGCCCACCGGCACGGCAGCGGACAGGTCATAAAACAAGCCGCTGCAAAAACCGCACACGACGGCACGGGTCGGGTCGCCCGAGAACACGCTTAGGCACACCAGGATAATCATGAAGTTGACGCGACCGCCCGCAATGGAGATCTGCGGTGCCAGGCCTGCCTGCAGCAGCACGCATACGATGGCGGCGATTACAAACGTGCGGGAGCTCATCCCCTGCTCGTGTAGATCCATGGACATGCCCCCTATTCGTTCGAGCCGGAATCGGTCGTCTCGGACGTGTCGGAACTGTCATCCGAGCTCTCGTCCTTCGTCTTGGTCGCAGCATCGCGCGACGTTCCCTGCGGCGTGCTGTTGGCCGTGCTCACGTCCTCATCCGAGGCCGACTGTTCGTCGGTCAGCGAGGTAATGACCAGCACTTCCTCGTTGTTCTCGGCCGTGGTCTGAGCGCGCACCACAATGGTGTAGTACACGTCGTTTGCCGATTTCTCAACCGACGAGACGGTGCCGAGCGGTAGACCCTTGGGGAACACACCGCCGATGCCCGAGGTCACGATGATGTCGCCGACTTTAACGTCGGAGTCGACGCTCACATACTCAAGACGCAGCGTGCCGTCAGCCTGACCCTGCAGCATGCCCTGGGCGCGCGTGTCCTGTACCATGGCGGACACACCCGAGTTCTCGTCGCCAATCAGGCGCACGGTGGACGTCTTGGCCGAGACTTCGATGATCTGGCCGATAACACCGGCCGAACTCGTCACAGGCATGTTGATGGTAAGGCCGTCGGCAGAGCCTTTGTCGATGGTTACGGTCGAGGTCCAGGCATCGCCCGAGGCACCAACGATACGAGCAGCGGTCGATTTGAGGTTGTAGGTCGACTGCAGCCCGACCAGCCCCTCCAGACGCTCGGCGGTCTTTTGAGCCTCGGAGAGCTCAGCAACCTTAGAGGTCAGCTCCTCGTTTTGCTTCTTAAGCTCGTCAAGCGTGTCCTGCGACGCCGTAAGGTTAGAGAACACGTTGCCGATCGCATTGAAGGGAGCCGCCACGGCCGAGCCCACAAAACGCACCGGCGAGGTAATCGTCGTTACGCCCGAACGCACGGCATGAATCGGCCCTGCCTCGCCCTCGCGGATGTAAAACGTGAGCAGCAACACCGAAATCAGGCTGAAAACAATCAACGGGCGCATACCCGTTGATTGTCGCTTGGTATTCAGATTTGTGGAGAAACCCGAAGATCGTGCCAAATGGAATCCACCTTTTGGAAATTAAGCATTGGTCTGGACGAAGCCGCCATCAAACGCATTGGCCTCGAGCACGCGGGCACAGCCGTTAACGACGTTATCGAGCGCCGTGGGGCTGACGTTGACCGAAACGCCGGTCTCATCGCGCAGACGCACGTCGAGTCCGCGCAGCAGAGCGCCACCACCGGTCAGCAAAATGCCGTAGTACATAAGGTCAGAGGCAAGATCGGGCGGCGTGGCATCGAGGGCGTCCTTGACGGCCTTGGCCATCTCGTCGAGCGGCTTGTTGAGCGCGCGACGAATCTCCTCGCTCTCGATGCGCACGGTCTTGGGCAGACCGGTGATCACGTCGCGACCGTTGACCTCGACGTCGAGCTCGTCCTTGAGCGGCACAGCGGAGCCGACCTTGATCTTGATGTCCTCTGCCGTACGCTCGCCGATGGCAAGGTTGTAGGCATCACGAACGTGCGTGAGGATGGCCTGATCGAACTCGTCGCCTGCAATACGGATGGACTGCGAGACGACGATGCCGCCCATAGCGATAACGGCAACCTCGGTGGTACCGCCACCGATGTCGATGACCATGGAGCCGGTGGGCTCCTCGACGGGCAGGTCGGCGCCGATAGCGGCAGCCATGGGCTCCTCGATCAGATAGGCCTGGCGA
Organism: uncultured Collinsella sp.; assembly: GCA_959606405.1. Classification (GTDB taxonomy): domain Bacteria; phylum Actinomycetota; class Coriobacteriia; order Coriobacteriales; family Coriobacteriaceae; genus Collinsella. Next base: position 27,117 of record CAUHIY010000004.1, read on the forward strand.
GCGCCAGCCTGGATCGTGGCCTCAAAGACAGCACGCTTCTCGACCGACGTGACGCCGGAGGGAACGCAGACGACAACGCGCGGACGCGGGGTCCACGGATAGCGCTTCTCGGACGCCTTATCGATAAAGTAGCGAAGCATGGCCTCGGTAACATCGAAGTCGGCGATGACGCCGTCCTTCAGGGGACGAACGGCCACGATGTTGCCGGGCGTACGGCCGAGCATGCGCTTTGCCTCGATACCGACCGCCAGGATGCGCTCGTCGTTCTTGTCGATGGCGACAACAGAGGGCTCGCGAATGACGATGCCCTTGCCGCGCACGGAGACAAGCGTATTTGCGGTGCCGAGGTCGATGGCAAGATCGCCCGCATAGCTACCGAAGAACATATCCATCAAAGAAAACAACGCAACTCCTGATGTGTTGGATGATTGCTGGAAAACTACTAGATCATCATACTAGCGCAAGCCCGGCACCTCACTTGCGGTGAAGCGCCGGGCAAAGCTAAATCCCATAAGGTCACTACTGGTTGTCAGCAGCCGAGAAATCCATATCGAGCGAGGAAACGGCCCAGCCGATATGGTTGTCGGAGCGCACGAATTTGACGGTGTACTCCTGCTCGCCGCCCTTGGACAGCGATGCCTTCACCTTAGCGGTCGTCTCGGTCATGGACTGATCCATGCCCTCGACGGACACGGTGGCACCCTGCGGAATCGAGGAGATGATCATCGACTTAGCGTCCTCGGACAGGCTCGATGCCAGGCAAGACTCGGCCTTTGCGGTGTCACCGTCGCCGGCAGCCTGGAACAGATCGGTAACGACAGACTCCTGGGACGGGAAGCCAAAGCCGCGCGTGTAGGCAAAGCCCAGACCGCCCGCGGCGATCAAAATGAGCAGAAGCAGCACGATGAAGACTTTGAGACCCGTGTGGCGATGGCGACGACGGACCTTGGCCTGCTTACGATCCTGACGGTCCTGCTGGACCATCTCGGACTCGGACAGCGTAAAGAAGCCGGTGTCCGAGGGATCGGGCATAAACTGACCGGTCGCGCCCGTAGGATCGAGCGGATCGACGGCAGGAGCGTCCATCGCGGGCGCCGGAGCCGTGGCCATAGCCGTCTGGGCAGACAGCGCGGCAAGCGAATCGTGCACGCGGGCAAGCTCATCGGCCTGCTCGGAGGTGAGCTGGTAGATGCCATCGGCAGTAGCGGCGTTAAAGGCGTCGAGTGCGTCGGAGGGACGGCCGGCGGCAGAAAGCGCCTGACCCATGCCGGCGTTGAGCGCACGCGTGTCGTCGCGGGGGCCGGCAAAGTCGATAGCCGTGCGGTAGGTCTCCACGGCATCCGCCGGACGGCCGAGCTTGATGAAGCAACGACCGAGCTCGCCGAGCGCGGCGGCAGGAGCCGGATTGGCGCCATCGATGGCAGCCTGACGGAAGGCAGTACCCGCGTTGGCATAGTCGCCCGACTGGAACAGCGCGTTACCCAGGCCCAGATAGGCCTTGAACGGCGTGGCATAAGAAGCGTCCTGCGTAGCAGCAGAGAACGCCTGAGCGGCCGTCGTGTAGTCGCCCACGGCGGCGAGCGCCTTGCCGCGGTTGGTGAGCAGCGCGCCGCGCTTGCCATAGGTGCCGTCGTTGAGGGCGGCGGCGTAGGCCTCGGCGGCCTCGGCATACATGCCCAGGTGCATCAAGGCGTTACCACGAAGGTGATCGGCCTCGCCCATAATCTCATCGGGAGTCTTTGCCGCCCCAAGCATCTGGGCTGCAGCGGAAAAATCACCCGCGCGGTAAGCGGCGCGGCCCTGTTGGATCAGCTGGCTATTCAAGGAAATCCCCTTTACTCGTGAACGATCTCGACATGGACGATCTCGTCGCCGGCACGCAGCTGCGAAATCACATCGAGACCCTCGACCGTGGTACCAAAGACGGTGTAACCTGAATCGAGGTTATGCTGGGCGCCCAGGCAGAAGTAGAACTGCGAACCCGCGGAATCGGGGTCCATGGAGCGTGCCATGGCAAGGGCACCGTCGACATGGCTGTTGCGCGGATTGGTGGCAAACTCGCCCTTGATGCAGTAGCCGGGGCCACCGGTACCGGGCATGCCGTCGGGGCCCTCAAGACCGGCAGCAACGTCGGCGCCGGACATGTCGCGGGTATTGGGGTCGCCGCCCTGGATAACAAAACCGGGCACATAGCGATGGAACTTAAGGCCATCATAGAAACCCATCGTGGAAAGCTCGCAGAAGTTCGCGACATGAATGGGAGCGCCCTCGCCGTCAAACTTGACCTTGATGGTACCCTTCGACGTCTCGATAACGGCGCACTCGTCGCCGGCAAGCTGATACTCGGGCGTGTAGAGCTCTTTCTTAAAACCAAACATGTGGTTCCTTCCTCGTGCGTTTAAAGCATATTTGTACGAATTGTAGCAATAAGCATGCGCTTACATCAATTGCGCACGTAGGTTATGCCGACTATGGCGAACTAATTTTGGGAACGCTGCTGCGGCTTCCAGGAACCCACATTGGCATCGTACTGGTTCAGCGCGCTGTTGCCGCCCTGCGCGATGGGCGCCAGGATCTCGCTTTGGTGGGAACTCATCGACTCACCATCGGGAATGGCCAGCGAGATATCCCAGCTCTGGCAGATCACGTCGACACGCTCGTACATCCACTCGGCAAGCTGCTTTAAGTGGGCGATGTCGTCCGCATAGACCGTATCGTCCTGATACTTAAGGTTGTTAAGCTCATCTTGCGTCTTTTTGATCTGGTCGCGCAGGGCGTAGGCACTCTGCGACAGCTCCTGGCGGGTGGACAGCGGCGTTCGGAGATAGCCGTTGTTAAAGGAATCGATGACCTCGCCGATCTGGTCCTCGTCACCGTAGGACACGATGGCCTGATACAGACCGTCGAGCCTGGTATAGAGCTGATCATCGGTGAGCACGGTTTCTTCCTGGACCACCTCGGCAGAATCGTCTTGCTTGGTATCGTCCTCAGTCGCCTCGCCCTTTTGGCGCGTAGGGAAGGTCGTCTGCGCGGCCTGGCCAAACTGGTCATAGAAGTCGGGCATAACACCCATGGGATCGGCCGTCACGAACCAATAGGCACCGCCGCAAACGACGGCAAGAACCGCGATGACGATGAGCGGCTTGGGGATATGACGCTTGTGCTTGTGATAGGCGTCCTCGTCGGGGTGCACCTTGCGCTTGGGTTTTTGAGGATCGTCGTGCAGGGAAACCGGCGTGGGAATATCGACCTTGGGAATACCGAAATCCTTATCGAAAGCCGGCAGCACGCAGGTCTCGTTAGGATCGGCGGCGTCCGAAAGCACCGCAGCGGCAGAGGCCGGCGCATGAGGCACCTCGGTATCGATCTGCTCTTGCGTTAGGCGCGGAAAGCCCGCCGTGCGGCCCGCTGCCAGGTCGGATGCGGCCGCGTCCTCAGAGAGGATACCCGGAGCGGGGCGTCCGCATTTGGGGCACGTACGATCATGCGGAGAAAGACGGGCACCGCAACCCTCACAGAACACGAACTCGGTGTGCTCGGGACCATCGCCCGGACCCACATAGGCGTTGCAATAGGGGCAGAACGAGGCGCCGTCCTCGATAGTCTTAAGGCAATGCGGGCAGATCACGGCATCCTCTTTTCGAAGCAATTCAAACAATCGAGGTTAGAGCATAACATCGCCACGGCCCCACAGGAACAAGGCACCAATTCAACATCGCCAGGGCGCGTAGCTACTTCTTCTTTTTGCTTGGCATCGAGACTTTGATGCCTTGGGCGGACTTCGTCACGCGGGAGCGCTTGGCTCCGGCACTCCTCTTTTTCTTGGGCTGGGCCTGGGCCACGCCCTCGAGCGCGCGGGCCTCGGCCTCGCGAACGGTGCGATCTTCGCGGCGCTGCGCCATGTCGGCGGCGAAGCGCTTGGCAAAACGCTCGGCCGTCGAACCCGTCGAGCTCACCTTGCCGCCACCGCGACCCAGGCGGACGCGCACACCGCGGCCAAAACCAGTTGCGGCATGACGACGACGCGGCTTGAGCGAATCCATCATCGTGGCGAGCTTAAAGAACACCGAGCAGGTAAAGACCACGATGACAGCCAAGATAACCATCTGGCCCATCGACAGGTTGGCAATAGACAGCAGCTCCGGGAATCCGATAACGCCCACCAAGATGCCGGCGACTACAAACACAAAGAGCACCACACGTAAGGGCGTGAGCGGCTGCGAGATCCGCCAGATCAGGCTGACGCTCGCCGCGCACGACGTAAGCAGGCACATCGTAGACAGCGTGAGCTGGCTAAAGCCAAACACGCGCGCCACAAAGATATCAAGCGCCGCAGCCAAAATGACCGTAATCGACGCCGGCAGTGCACGCTTGAGCACGTTGGTCAAAAACGCACCCTTCACGCGAGCATTGTTGGGCTCCAGGCCCAACACAAAGCCCGGCGCGCCGATGCAGAAGAAGTTGATGAGCGTCATCTGGATGGGCTCGAAGGGGTACGGCGGCAGCGCGATGCACAGCGCCGCCAGGCCCATCGAGAACAGCGTCTTGGTCAGGAACAGCGACGCCGAACGCTGCAGGTTGTTGATGGAGCGACGGCCCTCGGCCACCACGGCGGGCATCGAGGCAAAATCATTGTCGACGAGTACGATCTCGGCCACGTTGCGCGCGGCATCGGAGCCGGCCGCCATGGCCACGGAGCAGTCGGCCTCCTTAAGCGCCAGCACGTCGTTGACGCCGTCGCCCGTCATGGCCACGGTGTGCTCGCGGCGCTTGAGCGCCTGCACGAGCTCGCGCTTCTGCTGCGGGGTCACACGACCAAATACATGGTAGCGGTCCACTGCGGCATCGAGCTTGGCCGGCGTATCGAGCGTCGTGGCGTCCACATAAGCGTCCGCCCCCGGCACGCCCACCACGCGCGCGATCGACGACACCGTACGCGGGTCGTCGCCACTGATCACGTTGAGGGTCACGCCCTGCTCGTTAAAGTAGCCGATGGTCTCGGCCGCCGAGGTACGAATCTCGTCGCGGATGGTCACAAAGCCCACGGGCTCGGCCTCGCCCACCATATCGCCATCGAGCGTAAAGCCTTCCACGCGCGCCACCACGAGCACGCGGCAGGTATCGGCAAGCTCGGCGACACGGTTCTCGACCTGCGAAAACACACGCTCCGAAAGCACAAACTGCGCGGCGCCCATCACATAGGAGCCCTGCGCAAACGAAGCGCCACTCCATTTTTTAGACGACGAGAACGGAATGACCGACAGCGGCTCAGACACCTCGACCGGGCGATCGGCGTAATAGTTGAGCAGCGCCTGGCAGGTCTCGTTGGCATCGGCCGAAGTCGCACGTGCCACGTTAGCCAGCGCAAAATCGAGCACCGTGGTATCGACGGGAACAGCCGCCTCGTCCGGGCCGGCGCCTAGGCTCACGCCCTCAACCGGCAGCGGATACGTGCCCTCGACCTCCATGCGGCCCGACGTGATGGTGCCCGTCTTGTCCAGGCACAGCACGTCGACGCGAGCGAGCGTCTCGATGCAGTAGAGCTGCTGTGCCAGCACCTTGCGGCGGGCCAGACGCACCGTGGCGATGGCGAGCACCGAAGAGGTCAGCAGTACCAGGCCTTGGGGGATCATGCCCAGCAGGGCGCCCACCGTGGACAGCAGCGCCGACGAAGGCACATGACCAGCCAACAACTCGGAGAAGCACCACGAAAGCGCGCTATCACCCGGGGTTCCCGCGGCATCCCACAGCTCGCTCACACTCGAGGCAAACAACGCCAAACCGAGCGGGATCATGATGATGCTCGCAAAGCGCACGATGGCGTTAAGCGCGTTCATGATCTCGGAATTGACCTTTTTGACGTACTTGGCCTCGTTATTAATTTTGGCCACGTAGTTGTCGGCGCCGACATGGATCACGCGGGCGCGCAGCAGGCCCGAGTCGATAAAGCTGCCGCTCATGAGCTCGGAACCGGGCTGTTTCTTAATAAGGTCGCTCTCGCCCGTCAGCAGGCTCTCGTTCACGAGCGCCTCGCCCGATACCACCACGGCGTCGGCCGGAATCTGGTCGCCGCGCCCCAGGCGGATGATGTCGTCGAGCACGATCTGGTCCAGGTCGAGCTCCACCTCGGCGCCGTCGCGCACCGCGATGGCCTTCTTGGAGGTCAGCAGTGTGAGCTTATCGACCATCTTCTTGGAACGCATGGACTGGATGACGCCAATAGCGGTATTAAGGAACACCACGAACAGGAACGTCAGATTCTTAAACGAACCGGTCAAAATGACCAGGAACGCCAAGATCACGTTGATCAAATTGAACAACGTGCAGAGGTTCTCGATGATGAGCTCTTTGACCGACTTGGTCTTGAGCTCCATGTTGCGGTTGATCTTACCGGCGGCGATGCGCTCCTCGACCTCGGCGGTCGAGAGTCCGCGCTCGATATCCGTTGCTGCCATACCACGTCCCATCACGTCGCGTCGGTATAAGAAAAACCGCCCGGACCATGCGAGGTTCGGACGGTCTTACGTTCGATGGTGCCCCGTCTGCATAGATTCTAGAACCGAGATCTGCGCCGTTGGGACCGTCGTGCTGCTCAGGATACCACGGGCGGCGTAGCGACACCTTTTCTCGAGAAAAAACCCGCCCGGGATAACCCGAGCGGGCTGCGGCTAATGCCGGTTTATGCTCACGAGACACAGGCCGATTGTCGCCACGGCGCCGCCGAAGAGCGAGCCGAGCACGAATGCCAACGCAATCATGCTAGTACGGGTTGCCGTCGGTGACGCAGACCTGGATTCGGTCGAGCGGCTCGCCGTAGAAACCGGCGTAGTCGTCGCCGCCGTAGGTGGAGCCGTCGTCGCACACGGTATCGAGCCATCCGGCACGTGCGGTGGTCTGCGAGCGATACCACGCCTGCTTGTACTCCTCGCCGCCCGGGGTCACGTAGTACATGCGCACGCCGTCGATGGTGTGGCCGGCGATGCCGGCACAGCCGTTCACGGTGTCGTTGCGGTCGCCCTTGGCGACCCAGTCGAGCCAGCCGTCCTCGATGGTATGCACCTGGTACTTCAGCGTGCCGCGGTCGACGCGTGCGCACAGCAAGTCGTGCTGTCGGCACGGATACCCTGCAAAGCCGTTGTCCCCAGCGCCGAAGTCGGTCACCTCGTCCAGCCAGCCGCCGCCCTTGATGTGGAGGGAGTAATGGACGGGGATACGCTTGCCAGATGCCTTTGAGAAGCCGCCAGATGCCGCCTGAGCGGGCTTTGCTGTGACAGGCTTAGCGGTGGTGGAGGGGGCGGGTGCCTTGCCGCCCTTCATCGCGTCGTACCAAGCCTGAGCGCGCTGCATGTAATGGTCGCGCTGGGAGCCCGCAAGCTCGCCGGGGCAAGCCGTGGCACTCCAATAGCGGTGCGGGAACACGTTCTTGCACCACTCGGGGCGACCGAGGTTGTAGTACAGGCACAGGGCAGCGACGAGGTGCGCGCCGCTCTCGATTGCCTTCTCGTGAACCGTCCACGGGCTGCTGCCGCTGTTCGCGTGCTCGATGCTGATGGTGGTGTCGTTGCCGCGCCCGGTGCCGATTCCGTCGCCGCAGGCGTAGGCGCGGTCGGTGTCGTTGACGTGCTGCACGATGTAGCCGTTGCGGTCAACCGAGTAGTGGGCAGAACAGCCGTTGGCGCCCCAGATGCCGTTGCACTGGCTGGCGTTGAGGTCGCCGGCCATGTGGTGGATCGTGACGCCCTTGATGCCGAACGGGCGGCCTGCGGAGAAGTTGCGCACCAGAAGCTTGTACTCGTCCGGCTGGACGTTCGCAAAGTCTGCCATGTTAGTCCTCCTTGATGTCGCCGAGCGCCAGCAGGGCGTCCAGCCATTTGTCCGTGATGCCGACTGATTTGAAGGCCGCATAGGCCACCTGTACGCCGCCGACAGCGGCGAAGATGGACGTAACCCATGCCGAGGGTTCGGTCGGGACGCCGCCCGACATGGCCGTGAGGGCGCCACATCCCGCCGAGACGGCGATGGCCGTCCAGCGGGCGACATTGCCTGTCATCGCCTTCGTCTTGATGGCCTGCACGATGTACGGCACGACCAGCACCGTGCACACCGTGAGCCCCGCCTGGATCTCATTCATTCGATTGCTCCTATCTGTCGGATTCCTTGCTGTAGATCAGGTCGACGCGGTCGCAGATGTGGTCGACCTTCTGCGCCATCCCTTGGCTTCTCGCCTGACTGTGCGCAAGGTCGTTGTGCAGGACCTCGTTGGACGCCACAACGGACTCCATGAGCGCCTTCATGGCCTCCATGAGGCTGTTGCTTCGCTCCATCTGCGCGGCGATGCGGCCCTCCATCTGCGAGCGCTCGCGGTCCCGCTGCGCACGCTCGTCGACCTCGGCCTGCTTCCGCTCCTCGCGCTTCATGTCGATGCCGGCCTTGCGCTCGTTCTGCCTTTTGTATTCATCCAAAAACTGGCGGCCGAAGTAGAACGCTATGAGGCCGAGAAGGACGCCACCGAGCCATCCCGGCCCATATGGCGCGAAGAGCTTGAGCACTTCCATCCTGAGCGCCCTCCTTCCGCCTATTCGGCCGTGTGCTCCTCGCCGGTGATCTCCTTGTACTCGTCGGCGGTAATCCACTTGCACTCGACTGCCTTATGCACTCGTGCCTTGCTCCAAAGAGGTCGGTCGTAGTACTTCTTGACGAGCGCGAAGTGCTTGGAGTGCTCGTCGGTCTTCTTCGTCGGCATTACTGGTCACCTCCGACCGTCATGAGCAGGTAGTCGATGTTTGCCGTGTTCTGCTCGGTCTGCGTCGGCTGCGACGCCTGCTCGCGCATCTGGTCGAGCAGCGCCGACACGTCGGGCGTCTCGCCGCTGTCGTAGGCGGCGAGCGCCGCGGTGTAGGCGAGCTTTCGCGCCTTCCGCTCAGCGTACTCGTCATCGTCGATAACGCCCGCGTCGTGCGCCGCGTCGGGGTCGCCGATCTGCGACAGCAGATCGCGCAGGGCGTTGACCTCGGCCATGGTGCCATCTTGAAGCTCGTTGGGGCGCGGCGTGTCTTCCTCAGTGTCCATGCGGACTCCTCTCTTGTCGGGGAATGTGCCGCCATCGTATTAGCGCCGTGAGATTGCCGAGCCGCTTTGATGGGCGCAAAGGAAGAAGGCGCGCCGCAGCACGCCTTCGATGCTTCTGTTATTTCGCAGCCGCTTCGCTTAGGCCGCTGCTTTGAGTTGCCGGTTCTCCGCTATTGCGAGGGCTTGCTTCCGCTTGAATCGTCCCTCTGGTTGGCCTGCATTGAGCACCCCCCTGCGCGAGATTTCCGAACAGGCTGCGGTACAGCGCGTCCATGGCCCGCACGCTGCGGTGCGCGTCCAGCCGCTTCATGCCGCCGCGCCAGCTCTGGTAGCTCTGCTCCACCTGCTCTGGGGTCATGATGCCATCGGCGACCATGCGGGCCATCTTCTTGAGCTTGCGGCGCTCCCGCGTTATGGAGTCTCGGCACGGCTTCACGACTATGCGGCCCGTCTCCGTGTAGAAGATGCGCTTCTTCAGCCACATGAACCCGCGCGTGAGCTTCACCACGCGCGTCTTGCGCGGGTTCAGCTCGATGCCCAGCTCGGCGCATTTGCCCTCTATCAGCAGCAGGCACACCTGCAAGTAGTCCTTGGACTCGTGTATCAGGTAGAAGTCGTCCATGTGGCGCCCGTAAGACTCGGGGCGCAGCATCTCGGTCACATAGTGGTCGATGCGGTTGGGGTGGGCCACGGCGCATATCTGGTTCGGCTCGCTGCCAAGCCCCAGGCCCACATCGCCCTGCGCGTCTATCAGGCGGTGTTCCAAGGCGACCACGCGCGGATCTAGCAGCGCGGAGGCCACCTGGTCTTTGACGGGTTGGTGCGCTATGCGCGCGAAGTAGTCGGAGAAGTCGCCCAGGAGGATGTAGCCCTCGCGGCCGTGCCGCCTCCAGTGGTCGGCCAGGTGGCGCTTAAGCAGCTTCAGGGCGTAGTCGGTGCCGCGCCCCTTGATGTTCGCGGAGTTCGCGGCTATGAGGGTGGGCACGATCGCGGGCACGAGCGCGTTCTGCGACAGCGACTTCTGCACAACGCGCTCGGGGAAGTGCACGGCGCTGATATGCCTCAGCTTGCCGCGCTCCCATAGGTCGAACCGTATGAAGCCCCGGCATATGTCGCGGCCCTCCAAAAGGTCGCGGCGGGACAGGACGGCGTTGCGCAGGTAGCTTCTCATGTACCTCTGCGTGGACGACTTCCACATGACGCCCCGCGCGGCCTGCTTCGATGCCTTGCACAGGCTGTTGAGGTCGGCCACGGTATCGAGCGTGCACGCCTTGACGCGCTCGGCCTTGGCCTGCGCGCGCTTCTCCTCGCGGCGCTTGCGGCGCGCCGCCCGCCTTTGCTCGGAGTTCACAGGAGGCACCCCGCGCGGCTTGCAATGTGGCTCTGGCAGCCGCTTGAGGTATGGCCATGAAACGCGGCGAAGCCACGGAGCGCCGCGCCATGCAAGCAGCGTCCGGCCACCCTCGCGGGGTGCGTATTTACGGGCGCATGCCCGACGGTCGCGCCTTCCTTCCTCTTCGCGCTCTGCTTTCGGCCCTGGGGCCTACTCGGTCTGGCAATAAGGGAATCCGGGGCGGGGGCGAACCCAGACGTTCGTCGCCGAGTTGTAGTTGGCATTGCCGTTGTTGTTGACGTAGCACACGTTGGACGAGGAGCCACCCATGACGGAACGCAGCCACCAATTGTACCGATAAACAAGGCGCGACCGCCGTCCATTATAGCGAACGCAGGCGCTCTAGCTCGGCCTCGGCCTCGGCTATGCGCTCCTCGGTGGACTTCTTGCCGGTGACGCGCACGTTCTTGCGCGCGCCCTTTAGCAGCTTGATCTCCTCCTCGACCATGGCCGCCAGCTCCTCGAAGCGGTTGGCGTTCACCGGCAGGCCGATATCCATGAGGCACTGCATGTCCAGCATCAGCTGCTCGCAGTCCGCTATGGCCAGCGTCAGGTAGCGTTTCCTCTCCAGCGCGTTGAACGAGCTGTTGGGATAGAAGCAGTCGGCGCGGTTGACGTTGTACACGATGCTGCGCGCCGTCTCCACGGTCGGCACCGCGTTCAGCAGCCTGTAGGCCTTGGGCACTACTGAGGAGGACGCCATCAGCTTGTTGACCTCCACGCGGATGGCGATGGCCTGTGTGAAGAACTTGTACTCGGACACCTCGCGGTTGCGCTGGTAGACGCCGCTCACGTGCACCTCCTGGGGAAACTGGCGAAAAAACGGCCCACTTCGCGGGCAGGAGGCGACCGCGCAAGGCGGTCGCCTAAAAGCAGAGTATAGAGCACTCGGCTGGCTAGCCGACGAGGAAGCCGGGGCGGGGGCGAACCCAGACGTGCGTCGCCGAGGTGCAGGTGGCATAGCCGCTGGTGTTGACGCAGCACACGTTGGACGAGGAGCCACCCACGACGGAACGCAGCCACCAAGTGCACCGACTTCCGTTGACTCGGTGCGCCGTGTCTCGGAACAGGTCCCACTGGCAGTCGAAGCCCACGCTGTAGCCTTTCGTCCCCCACACGGGGCAGCCGTACACCTCCATCTCCGACAGCGAGAACACCTTGCCGATATCCTGCCAGCTCCACGAGTTGGAGTCGTTGAGCGCGCCGCTGGCGCTGTACCGCTCCTCAAGCAGCACGCGCTGGGTAAGCAGGTACTTGGTCAGGCCCTCGGGCAGGCACGCCTCGAAGGCCGTCTCCCACGCCTTGAGGTTGCTGTTGGGGTAGGGGCATTTCTGGTCGGCGGTGCCCTGGTTCGTGTTGGTCGTGTTCCACATCAGGAAGCTGTCGTTGGCAACGCCGGTCACGGTCTTGGCCACGGCGATGGGCGCGGAGGCCACGAACGCGATGTGGTGTCCCTTGCTGTTGTCGCCGCAGTAAAGGTACGGGTCGATGTGGGCAAGCAGGAACCGCACAGATTGCTGTGTGGTGACGGCGGATGCGCTCACAAGCGGCACGTCCAGGTAGTCGCCCACGCGCAGGCCTGCGAAGTTCGCGGCGGCGATGCGCTTATGCAGCGCGTCGTACACGCTGCCGCTGCCGATCTCTCCCGCCAGGATGGCGGCGATGTTCTGCCCGCCGTACTTGCCGATGAGGCTCTGGCGGTTGTACTCGGCGTTGTTGAGCGCCGTCTGCGCGTTGCTGCGCGCGGTATCGTCGATGACGTTGAGCGGCTGGCCGCCTACGACCAGCGTCTTTGCATTTGCCATTTATCCTCCTTAGGAAAGGGTTACCGTGCCGCCCGATACCGAGCACGTGTTGCCGAACGTCACCGTGTCCCCGGATACCGACGCCTTGCCGGCAGGGCAGTAGACCGTGCCGTCCATGTAGATGAACTTGTCTGTCGCGTCGGCGAGCATCGTCGCGAGCTGGCCGTTCTGGCGGCGCAGCTCGGCGATGTCGGACTCGCCGTCGGCGCCCTGCGCCGTCGCGTTCGCGATCTGCAATGCCGCGCTTGCCGCCGCATCGGCCCTCGACGCCGCACCGCTAGCGGCGGATGCCGCATCGAACGCGGATTGACCGAGCCGAGATAGCTCAGTGCTCCACTTCCTGTAGAGCTCGTCGAGCTCCTGGTCGTAGCTGACGGCAGGCCCTGTTGTCCCGTCCACATTTCCCAGGATGACGAGTGCGAAGTCCTCGGTAGTCTCGGAGGCCCCGTTGGCGTAGAACTCGAAGTAGGCCAGGCGGCATTTGCCGGTGCCGTTGACGGCCTCCGGCGCCAGCGTGGCGCTCACCGAGGCCGTGCCCACGGTCGCCGCGCAGCGAGCCCACGTGCCGTCGGCGTGGAGCACGCACAGGCGCGCGGACTGGTATGCCGGGCTGTAGGCGGCGCCGTCCGTGGTGAGTGTCGCGGTCACCCGCTGGGTCTGGGTCTCGCCCCGGCGCACGGTGACGCGCTGCGGGACAGTGCCCGGGCGCTTGCGCATGTCGAGCGCTATAGCGTGGTTAATCATCAGTGGCCTCCAGCGCCTTGAGGGCGGCGAGCGCGGCCCTGAATGCCTCGACCGGGTCGACGGCCTCGGTTCCCTCCCCCGTCTCGTCGGCCGTGGCCGGCTGAGGGTCTACGATTGCCGAGAGCGCGTCGAAGCACGCCACGGTTGCCGCCGTGCGCTTGTCGACGTAGGGCGGGAGCACCACCGCGACGCCGTTGATTGCCGGGTTCGGCTCCTTCACGTCCTTCGCGTCGACGACCTCGCGCCTTCCGTCCTCGTGCTCGGCGATTACGATCATGCCGCCCTCCTGCGCTTTGGCCAGCAGGTCGGTGTCGTAGTCCGAGACGTACCCCTCGCAGTTGCCGATCGGGTCGTGCAGCAGGTAGGCAACGATGCGGTTCGTCGCCTTCTCCATCTCATCGGTCATTTCTTCCTCCTATCCCAAGTTGCGTATGCAGATTCCGTTGATGAACTCAGTCTCCATCGACACGAGGTTCGCGGTATCCCACCCTTCACCCGGTGGGTAGGTGAAGCCGACCGGGTAGTACTTCCCGGTCGAGCCGTGGAATGTGGTCACCGACGTGTCGCTCGTGGCCCTGACGGAGATTTTCGGGGCGCTGATACGAACCGAGCCGTCCGCCTGGAGCTGGAGGCCGTATCTCGTCGTTCCGTCGGACTTGTCATACATGGACGACGAGAAGTCGACGTAACCGACCCGCGAGGGGGACGAGGCGCCACTCTTCGTT
>CAUHIY010000005.1:0-39234 GCA_959606405.1 uncultured Collinsella sp.
CCCGTGTACAGCTGGTAGTAATATCCGCGCTTGGCGATCAGCTCGTCGTGGTTGCCGCGCTCGATGATGCGGCCGTGATCCAGACAGATGATCGCGTCGGAGTTGCGCACGGTGGACAGGCGGTGCGCGATGACAAACGTCGTGCGGCCCTCCATGAGCTTGTCCATGCCCGCTTGCACGATAGCCTCGGTGCGGGTGTCGATGGAACTCGTGGCCTCGTCCAGAATCATTGCCGGCGGATCGGCGACGGCGGCGCGTGCGATCGAAATCAGCTGGCGCTGGCCCTGCGACAGCTGGGCGCCGTTGCCGGTGAGCATGGTGTCGTAGCCGTCGGGCAGGCGGGTGATAAAGTCGTCGGCGCCCGCGAGCTTGGCCGCTGCGATGCACTCTTCGTCGGTAGCGTCCAGGTTGCCGTAGCGGATGTTATCCATCACGGTGCCGGTGAACAGGTTCACGTCCTGCAGCACGACGCCCAGCGAGCGGCGCAGATCGGCCTTGCGGATCTTATTGACGTTGATGCCGTCGTAGCGAATCTTGCCGTCGGCAATGTCATAGAAGCGGTTGATGAGGTTGGTGATGGTCGTCTTGCCCGCACCGGTGGCGCCGACAAACGCGACTTTCTGGCCCGGCTTGGCGTATACGGACACGCCGTGCAGCACCTCGTGGTCGGGTGTGTAGCCAAAGTCCACGTTGTCCATGACCAGGTCGCCACGCAGCGGCACGTACTCGATCTCACCGGTTGCGCGGTGCGGATGTTTCCACGCCCACATGCCGGTGTGGTGGTCAGCCTCCTCGAGCTGCCAGGTATCGGGGTTGACCTGCGCGTTGACGAGCGTCACGTAGCCTTCGTCGGCCTCGGGCTTCTCGTCGATAAGCTCAAAGATGCGGTCGGCGCCGGCGAGGCCCATGACCACGGCGTTGATCTGCTGCGAGATCTGGCCGATCTGTCCGCAGAACTGCTTGGTCATGTTGAGGAACGGCACCACGACGGCGATGGACAGCGCCATGCCCGAGATGCTCAGGTTGGGCACGCCCAGTGCCAGGAAAATGCCGCCGGCAAGGGCCACCAGCACGTAGAGCAGGTTGCCCAGGTTCATAAGGATAGGCATGAGGATGTTAGCGTACATGTTGGCCTTTTGCGAGACCTCGAAGAGCTTTTCGTTGCGCTCGTCAAAATCGGCCTCGGCGGCAGACTCGTGGCAGAACGCCTTGACGACCTTCTGGCCGTTCATGACTTCCTCGATATGGCCCTCGACCACGCCGAGCTCGGTCTGCTGCGCAATAAAGAAACGCGCGGAGTTGGAGCCGAGCAGCTTGGTCATAAAGGTCATAAAGGCGACGCCGGCCACAATGACCAGGCACATCCACACGCTGTAGTACAGCATGATAAAGAACACCGTGACGATGATGATGATCGTCATGAGCAGGTTGGGCAGCGACTGGCTGATCATCTGACGCAGCGTGTCGATGTCGTTGGTGTAGTGGCTCATGATATCGCCGCGCTGGTGCGTGTCGAAGTAGCGGATCGGCAGGTCCTGCATGCGGTTGAACATCATCTCGCGCAGCTTCTCGAGCGAGCCCTGCGTGACGATGGCCATGGCGCGGTTCCAGAAGAGCGACGACAGGATGCCGACGCCGTAGATGCAGGCGAGGGTGGTCACAAGCTTCAGAATCTTGGGCTGCGCGGTCGTCCAGTCGCCCGACTGCCACGAGTCGCTAATGATCTGCAGGGCGCTCTGAAGGAAGGTCGCGCCGATGGAGTTGATGATGGCGCAGAGCACCACGCCGACGACGACGAGGGGCAAAAGCACGGGGTAGAAGCCAAAGAGCGTCTTGATGAGGCGCGTCATGGTGCCACCCTTGCGGTTGAGCGCGCGCTCGGCGGTCGTTGCCTTACTCATGTGCCTCGCCTCCTTCCTGGGTCTGAGCTTGCGTTGCGGATGCCTCGGTGTCAGCCTCGACGGTCCCTTCGCCCTCAGCAGACATCTTGTTTTGCGAGGTAAAGGTCTCGCGGTAGATCTCGCTCGTCTTGAGCAGCTCATCATGGTTGCCGATCTGCGCGATGCGGCCACCCTCCATGACGATGATGCGGTCTGCATCCTGCACGGAGCTGATGCGCTGGGCGATGATGAGCTTGGTCGTGTTAGGCAGATAGCTTGCCAGCCCTGCGCGAATCTTGGCGTCGGTCTTGGTGTCGACGGCGCTGGTGGAGTCGTCCAGGATCAAGATCTTGGGGCGACGCAGCAGGGCACGCGCAATGCACAGGCGCTGCTTCTGACCGCCGGAAACATTGGAACCGCCCTGTTCGATCCAGGTGTCATAGCCCTTGGGGAAGCCGTCGACAAACTCGTCGGCGCAGGCCAGATGCGCTGCCTCGCGGACTTCCTCGTCGGTGGCGTTCGGGTCGCCCCAACGCAGGTTCTCGGCGATGGTGCCGCTAAACAGCACGTTTTTCTGCAGCACCATGGCGACCTGGTGACGCAGCGCGTCCAGGTCGTAGTCGCGCACGTCCACGCCGCCCACGCGCACAGCGCCTTCGGTGGTGTCGTACAGGCGGGCGATGAGGTTAACGAGCGTGGACTTGGCCGAGCCGGTGCCGCCGATGATGCCGATGGTCTCGCCGCTCGTAATGTGCAGGTCGATATCGTCGAGCGCCTGGCGCTTCGCATGCTTGGAATACTTAAAGCTCACGTGGTCAAAGTCGATGGAACCGTCGGCAACCTCGAGCACGGGCTCGGCGGGATCGGCGATCGTGGGCTCGGCGGCCAGCACCTCGGCAATGCGGTGTGCCGATTCGTCGGCCATGGTCACCATGACAAAGATCATCGACAGCTGCATCAGGCTCATGAGAATCTGGAAACCATAGGTAAAGGTCGAGGAGAGCTGGCCCACGTCGAACAGCGTGCCCTGGCTCGTGATGATGAGCTTGGAGCCCAGGTAGATGATGACGACAAACGCGCCGTTGACGCAGATGTTCATCATGGGGTTGTTAAAGGCGAGCAGCTTCTCGGCGCGGGTGAAGTCCATCTGGACGTCGCGCGCGGCGGTCGCGAACTTCTCCTTCTCAAAGTCTTCGCGCACATAGCTCTTGACCACGCGCATGCCGGTGACGTTTTCCTCAACGGACTCGTTAAGGGCATCATACTTGTGGAACACGCGCGAGAAGATGGGGCGCACCTTAAAGATGATAAAGAACAGTCCAAAGCCCAGCAGCGGAATGATGACCAGGTAGACCATGGCGACGCTGCCGCCCATGATAAACGCCATGGTAAAGGCGAAGATCAATACCAGCGGCGCGCGCACGGCGATACGGATGATCATCATAAAGGCCTGCTGCACGTTGTTGATATCGGTGGTCAGGCGCGTGACGAGCGAGGAGCTCGAGAACTCATCGATGTTGGCAAAGCTGAACGTCTGGATCTTGTAGAACAGGTCGTGACGCAGGTTCTTGGCGAACCCGCAGCTCGCATGGCTGCAGGTGACGCCGGCAGCGGCGCCAAAAGCAAGCGACGTCAGCGCGATGAGCACCAAAAAGCCTGCGGTGGGAAGCATCTCGGCTACGGTGGCGCCGTCTTTGATGGCATCGATCAGGTTGGCGGTGATAAATGGAATCAGCATCTCGCAGAGCACCTCGCCAAGCACGAGCAACGGCGTGGCAACGGTGACTTTTATATAGTCGCGGATGCTGCCCATGAGGGTTTTAATCATCCAGTTCCTCCCAGGTTACACGGATTTTCTCGAGCATTTCGGCGAGCTGCTCGCGCTCGTCGTGGGTGAGGGCACCAAAGGCCTGCTCTCTAAAGCGAATGCGGGCTGCCTGGTCGATGCGGGCGTTTTCCCGGCCGGTTTCGGTCAGGCGAATGGTGAGCTGCCGTCGATCCTTGGGGTTACGGCTGCGCTCGATGAGGCCGTTGAGCTCGAGTTTGGACAGGATCTCGGAAAGCGACCCCGGCTTGAGGTCAAAGTGCATGCCGAGTTCCTGCTGCGACATCTCGCCGCCGGGTTGCTTGGCCAGCAGGCAGATGATGGGCGCCTTGCCGGACACGCCTCCGCCATGAAAATGCATGTAATGGCCGCAAAACCCAAGCCCATTGAGGATTCGCTTGGCAAGCTTGTCTTCTGAGCTAACCGCTTCGGGTGCATCCGCCGGCTGTGACGGGTCGCCGCCGGGCTCGTGCGAACAAAGGTTAAGAGGTTCATCGCACATGAATTAGTGTTGCTCCTTTCTTTAGTTAGGTAGTGGAATTGTTTTGTGCCTAACCAATCTAGGAGCATGAGAAATGAATGTCAAGGTACCAAACTAGTGGTTACGCGGTTTTACCAAACCGCGTAACGGCTCGACGCTGCAAACCCGCCAGAGCGGCAATCTGCCTTTCAACTTCGGCGGCATGACCAGAAGGTCAATGCCGCCTCGTTTCAAGGCACCTTGCTCACTCTGGCGGGTTTTCGCTCATATGACCCAATCCGCTGTCAAGAGCCACAATGGCCCCGCCGACCGCTTGCAATCGGTCGGCGGGGCCTGCCGTTGAACCCGTCCCGGTCCGCCCCCGGCATGTCGTCGACGCCTTCGGCTCAGTCTCATATCCGCGGATACCGTTCTGTCGGCCCGCACTCCATTCCTTCGGCGGGGCTCCCCAAGTCTGACTACGCGCATGCGGCCGCTGCCGCGCGCCCAGCGAAAGCGGGGGTATCCCCGAAGGCTGCCCGGCTCGCCGGGACGGGGGCTATGTCTATTCGGTTGCCTCCCGGCACATCGCGCCGAGGGCCCACAGCCACCTCACGAGCTCGGCGGCGGTGGCGGCGTTCGCCTTCGCCTGGGGCATGCCCCTGGCGAGCATCTCCTCGCGGCGCCGGAGCAGGCGCTCGGAACCCTTCCTCCCGTGCATCCTTACCTCGAGCGGGACGCCGCTGCCCTTGGGCATCAGCTTCGGTTGGTGGCTCGCTTGGACGTAGCTCCAGGACCCCTCGACGGCCAGCCTCCTGACGAGCGCGTTGCCGGCCCCGCTGATCCCGCCGAGGCGCACGGAGTCCGCGCTCGACCTCTGCTTCGGGGCGAGGCCGAAGTAGGACGTCACCTGCCTGCCGGAGCGGAACCTCGAGAAGTCGCCGACCTCGGACGCGAAGGCGGCGGCGAGCGCGAACCCGCACCCCTTGATCGACTGGAGCGCCTCGACCTCGGCCGAGAGGGGGCCCGCCGCGACGGCGGCCCTGTACTCGGCGAGGAGGTCGTCGCGCGTCTCGGCGGCCGCCTCGACCTCGCTCCTCAGCGCCGCAAGCGCCCGGATGCCGCCGTCGTCGGCGGGCCGGACCTTGTCGAGCCACCTGAGGAAGTCGTACGTCCAGTACCTCCGGGGGTTTCCGGCCGGCGTCGTGCCGCCGTAGGCGTAGCCCCGGCGGGCCAGGAACGCCAGGAGCCGCTGCTTCGCCGCCGCGAGCCTCGCGGTCGCCGCGTCGTGGGCCCCGGCGAGGTCCCTGAGCCCCTCGATCTCGGGGGACGGCACCCATACCGGGGTGACGTCGTGCGACAGTATCGCCTTGGCCATCCTGGCCGCGTCGTTGCGGTCGTTCTTGGACGAGAGGTCTGCCGCCGACCTCGGGACCCTGGAGACGGCCGCGACGACGCAGTCGACGCCGAGCCCGGAGAGCTCCCTCTGCGGGGCGAAGCCGAGGTAGCCGCTCTCGTAGGCGGCGAGCGACGGGCCGGGGAAGCCCGACATCCACTCCGCGACCTCGCCCCAGGGGTTGCCGCGGAACCTCCTCGTCACGGCCTCGCCCGTCTCCGCGTCGAGCGCGCAGACGGTGGTGGACCTGAGGTGTACGTCCATTCCGAAGGCGGTAGAATATCTAGGCACGGGAGCCTCCCAACCTCGTTGCGGCGCGGCTGCGCCTCTGGCACTTCAACAACATTGTCGCAGCCCCGACCCGCGGTCACGAGCGGGGGCTCCTGTCGTTTCCGTGCCCCTGGATTGGGTCATAGTGTCTGACTTCGCCAAAACATCGGCGTTGCCCGACCAGTCGTTTTGGCACTTAGGGACGTTCCTTATGTGCCGGCACTTGGGGACACTCCTTGGGCTAATTGCCGGGATAGTCGTTGGGGACGTTCTTGTTTGACTAGTCATTTAAGAACGTCCCCAACGACTACCTCGTTTTCGTAACCTTTTCGCAACAATGCGCTCTTCGCGACCGTAGCGCCCGCTCACAACGTCCCCTGCGCTACACTTAGTCGCACTGTGGCGCTGCTGCGCCGTGCCCGAACCAAGGGAGACCCTCATGAAGAACACTCAGCTGCTGCTGATCAACGATATGTGCGGCTACGGCAAGGTCGCGCTTTCCGCCATGCTGCCGGTGCTGTCGCATATGGGCTATCGCATCCACAACCTGCCGACGGCCCTTGTTTCCGATACGCTCAACTACCCCAAGTTCTACATCCACGACACCACGGAGTACGTGCGCCAGAGTCTTGCCATCTGGGAGGAGCTCGGCTTTGAGTTCGACGCTATCTCGACCGGCTTTATCGTGACCGAGGAAGAGACGCGTATCATCTCGGACTTTTGCCACCGCCGTGCGCAAAAGGGCACCAAGGTGTTCGTCGACCCCATCATGGGCGACAACGGCAAGCTCTATGCGGGCGTGCCCGAGTCCACGATTGGCCTTATGCGGCACCTGCTGGAGTGCGCAGACTACGCGGTGCCCAATTATACCGAGGCGTGCCTGCTTGCCGATAGGCCTATCGCCGAGCAAATTACGCCCGATGAGGCTCGCGCCCTTGTGGACGCCGTGCGCGAGCTGGGTGCCAAGTCGGTGGTCATTACGAGCGCCGTGGTCAATGGCACGAACGCGGTTATCGGTTACGACCATGTAGCGGGGGAGTACTTTACGATTCCCTTTGAGCTCATTCCGGTCTATTTCCCGGGCACGGGTGACACGTTCTCGGCGGTGCTCGTCGGCCGCGTTATGGCAGGTTGGAGTTTGCAACGCGCGACGTCCGATGCCATGCGCGTGGTGGCTGAGCTTATCGAGCGCAATGCCGACCAAGAGGACAAGTCGGCTGGCCTTCCCATCGAGGCCTGCCTGGATGTGATTGACCATGAGTAATGCTGGCGAGGGCGGCGCCAAGCCTGCGGGCGAGAACAAGCCGCTCGGCGCGCCGCGGGGCAAGCGTCCGCGCATCCGCGTGAGCTGCGTGGACCAGCTGGGTGCGTGCCGCTGCCACCATGGTCACAAGCCGGGCGACGTTTTTGACTTCGACCGAGACCGCGGCAAGATGTGTGCCATGGCCTGCCATGTGGGCTTTCCCTATATCGATATCCTGCGCTATGGCGGAACCGTGCCTGGCAACGAGCCCGGTACGGCAAAGTTCTGCTGCCCCGAGGTCGATACGCTGAACGTCTGGCTTGCCGAGATCGTCGACGAGTAGTCGAGCGCAATGTGACAAAGGGACAGTCCCTTTGTCACATTCGCCGGGGCTGCCCCTTCTTTTTGCTTATAATCCTAAATCTCTGCATTTCATCCGATTTTAGGTTCTAAAAATCCTACATTTCATCGATAATTAAGCGCATAAAACTTTGCATTTCATTTGATGACACTGAGGGGAGAGCCTATGCTGCGCAGGAAAATAGCGGCAGAGCTGGAGCGTTGGCTGAAGTCTGCCGAGCAAAAGGCCTTATTCATCACGGGTTCTCGCCAGATCGGCAAAAGCTATTCGATTCGCGCATTTGGCAAAGCCAGCCATGCAACCTACATCGAGCTCAATCTCATGGAAAATCGCCAGGCAAAAGATGCTCTTCTCGAGGCGCGGAATGCCGATGATTTCATCAGCAGGGTGACGCTTCTTTCGGGAAAGTCGATTGCACCAGGCAAAACGCTCGTGTTTATCGATGAGGTCCAAGAGGCCCCCGACATCATGACGATGGCAAAGTTCCTTGTAGAGGACGGGAGGTGCCGCTGGGCGTTTTCGGGGTCAATGCTCGGGACCCAGTTCAAGGGCGTCAGGTCCTATCCCGTGGGGTATGTCCACGAGCTTAGGATGTTCCCGCTCGATTTTGAGGAGTTTTGCTGGGCAACCGGGGTGAGCGAGGGGGCTCGCCAAACGATACGTGACGCGTGTATCAGCGAGAGGCCCATTCCTGATTACATTCATGACGCGATGATGGCAAACTTCAGGACCTATACCGTTGTCGGCGGAATGCCGGAGGTCGTGCAGCGTTTCCTTGACACGCAGGGCGACCTTGCCTCTGTTCGTCAGCTGCAGTCAGAGCTCAACGAACAGTACCGGCGGGATATCTCCAAGTATGCAAGCGGGCGAGCCCTGCAGGTGCAGAGCATCTACGATCAGCTCCCTATTATGCTCGAGGGCGAAAACAAGCGCTTCGTGCTCAATTCCATTGACCCCAAGGCTCACTACGAGAAGTATCAGCGAGATTTTGTATGGCTTGTCGATGCCGGCGTTGCTCTCAAAGCCGATATCGTAACCGAGCCAAAATCGCCCCTGCTCAAGACGGCACGGCCATCGCAGTTCAAGCTATATCAATCGGATACGGGCATGTTGATGGCGCGCTACCCCGTTGGAGTCGCCCAAGCGGCGTATCTTGATAGCAAAGAGCCCAATCTGGGCGGCATTTACGAAAACGTGGTGGCCCAGCAGCTAGCTGCCCAAAATCGCCAGCTTTACTACTATCAGACAAAAAAGCGCGGCGAAGTGGACTTTGTGGTCGATGGACCGGATGGGACGGCTGTTCCGATCGAGGTTAAATCGGGCTCCTATTACCACGCGCACGCTGCGCTCGGTCATGTGCTTGATACGGCTGAATATGGCGTAAGGCTCGGGATTGTTTTCTCGAGAGGCAACGTTGAGCGCAACGGAGCGGTTCTCTATTTGCCGCTATATGCGACCTGGGCCCTTTCGGATGTTTTGGGCGACTCCTGCGCCGAAGGGATAAAGCTGGAGGTCAAGCCGGTCTAGGGCCAGTCCCGGATGTGGCAAAGGGGTAGTCCCTTTGTCACATTCATGAGCGTGGATTTTCTCCCACCGAGATAACGAGCGTGGATTTTCTCCCGTTTAGAGCGCACTCGAACGCTCAAAGTGGGAGAAAATCCACGCTCGTTTTATGCCGATGGCGTGGCCCGTGTGCCCGCGCCGCCCGAGCGCCTACAGCTGCTCGAGCATGGCGGTGCAACCGGCGAGTACATCGCGGTAGGTGGCGTCGAAATTGCCGGTGTACCAGGGGTCGGCCACGTCGCCGGGGCGATCGGTCCAATCGAGCAGGCGCGAGATCTTGCCATCGGGGTCCTTCCCAAAAATTCGGTACAGGGCGCGGGCGTTCTCGTCGTCCATATAGACAATGTGGTCCCAGTCGCCATACTCCGCGCGACGCACCTGACGTGCGCGATGTGCGACGACGGGAATCCCGACCTCGCGTAGCTTGGCAATGGTGCCGTGGTGTGGCGGGTTGCCGATCTCCTCGGTCGAGGTCGCAGCGGAATCAATGACAAACTCGCCCGCGCGCCCGGCGCGCCGCACTAGCTCGGTAAACACGGACTCAGCCATCGTCGAGCGACAGATGTTCCCATGGCAGATAAACAGTACACGTTGCATATGCGGTTTCCTTTCGATCGCCATCATCGAGCTCGAGTATCGCATCTACGCCTGCGCCCTTGCCCGCCTGCGCTCCCAGTGAGCCAATTTAATCGTCACCAGCGTAAGCACCCAGGCCACAAGCGAGAACGCGGCACCCACTGCGCCTACGTGCGCAATGCCAATGCTGCTTACCACGGCGCCGCCCACTGCGGTGCCAAACGAGATGCCGACGTTAAACGCCATGGGCTCAACCGAACTTGCGAGTACCATCGACTTGGGATGGCGGCTGCGTGCCACGTCCATGAAGTGCGTGATGCACGACACCGAGAACAAGTACATGAGCAGCGCCAAGCTAAAGACAAAGGCCAGCGCGAGCGGCATGGTGCCGCCCACAGCAAACAGCCCGAGTAACGCCGCAGCCTGCAGCACGAACGTCACAAGCAGCGCCTTCATGCCAAAGCGCGCATCGATCCATCCGCCCAGGATGTTCGAGATCAGGCAGAACACGCCGTAGGCCATGAGCGTGGTACTGGCTTCGACCGTGCCCATGCCCAGCACCTGCTCAAGATAAGGCGTCACGTAGCCATAGAAAACGTAGACCGACCCCACGCCAAACAAAAAGATGAGCATGCCGGTGACGATGCTCGGCTCGCGTAGCAGACCCGCCTGCTCGCGAAAGGTGGCGGGCTCGTCGGTTTGCCCAGCGCGCGGCATAAACATCACGAGCGCTCCGCAGATCAGAACGGCAAAGGTCAGCGTGCCGTACATGGCCACGTGCCAGTCGAGCGTGTCGGCCACAAACTTGCCGATCGAAGTGACAAAGACCATTGCCACGGAAAACGCGCCGTACACCACCGAGATGGCGAGTGAGGTCTGCTGCGGGGACAGCAGCTCGGGGATATACGTCACGCCCACGGCGAGCAGTGCGCCCGAGACGGAGCCCAAGATGATGCGCGAGGCGAACAGCACTTGAAAGTTGGGTGCCAGCGCCATGACCAGATTGCCGAGCACAAAGACGATGCTATAGCACACGAGCAGTTGGTAACGACGGAAGCGCCCCGTGCTGAGCGCGAGCACCGGCGTCGCGATAGCGTAGATCAGTGCGAACACGCTAATAAGTTGGCCTGCGGTGGCAAGCGATACGCCGAGTTCCGTCGCCAAGTCACTTTCGATGCCGATGACCACGAACTCCGAACAGCCGAGCGAAAAGCCTAACAACACGAGCAGCGCCAGGCAGAGCTTGGTGCGCGCGGGGGAGAGCGCGGCGGCGGTTGACTTACTTTTTGGCGTGGTTGCGGCGGTCAAGGTTGTCACTCCAATGTCGCGTGAATAAGCGGGATTCAATCCCTGCAACTCTAACAGAATGTGACAAAGGGACAGTCTCTTTGTCACATTCGCGGCGTGGCTGCCGCCTAAACCGTCACAACATTCGATGAAAATCTCGAAAACGAGGAAAAACGTCGAATGTTGTGACGGTTTTCGTGTCCGGCGCGGGTGAGCTTCGGTGCCGTCTGGGGGTATAAGACTAGCGAGTGTTTATTTGCGAGGCCTAAGGGGCGCCCCGTATGGATATCGATAACTTTGAATGGTGGTATAGCGAGGGCGAGGCTCCGGACGAGGAGTGGGACGAGCCCGCGTCGCGTGACGTGTCGAGCGACGAGGACGAGACCGGCAACGATGCCGCTGTCGAGCCTGATGCCGCCTCCGATGCCGCCGAGCCCCTGACCTTTGAGCAGGCTTGGGCCCAAGCCGAGGCCGATGAGGCTAAGGCCGATGCCACGGCCACACTCGGTGAGCCGGCGGACATGTCCATCTCGCCGGCAAAGATCCCGCAGCCGCGTCACACCATCGACCCCGACAGCACGGCATCCTTCAGCATTCTCGACGTGCCCGCGCAAGGCGCCCAGGCGCCTGCGCCCACACATCGCCCCGACCTGGCTCGTGAGGAAGACGCGGGCCGCCGTTCTCCGCTCGGCCCCATCCTCATCGCCTTCATGGCCGGCGTTATCGCCTGCTCGGCAATCGGTAGCGTTTGGAGCCATGTCGAGCAGCAGCGTCAAGACGCCGCCAAGGTCGAGATGTCTGTCGAGCAATCGCTCAGCCGCACGCGCTCGGTACATGTGTCGGTCGAGGTCAAGGACGGCGCGATGTGGGACACCGCGCGTGGCGACAGCCAAATGCTCATCCACATCGTGGGGCGTACGCTCAAAGGGCAGACGATTGACGAGTATCAATACGTCAATTCCGCTGGTGACGGCATCGAGCTCAAGCCCGGCGACTACGAGCTCACCGTCGACGAACCGCCCGTCGCCACCGACGGCACGCGCTTCCGCGCCTCAAAGCGCATGGTTCCCGTGAGCTTTAACTCGCAGGCGCCCGATACGGTCGATAGCACTCCGCAGGGCGGGTTTGACCTTTACGCTATTGCTCAATAACTGCGCCTGTCGCTCAACCCCGCCGCCAAGAGTGGGACAATAGCCCTCGACACTATTGTTTACTTTTGGAGGAAGTAGCATGTCTACCGTCACTACCATCAAGCGCGGCAGCCTCACCGCGGCCATCGATTCCATGGGCGCTCAGCTCACGAGCCTTGCCCTCAACGGCAACGAGTATCTGTGGCAGGGCGACCCCGCCTTTTGGGGCAAGCATGCGCCCATCCTGTTCCCCATTGTGGGCTCGCTGCGCAACAACACGGCGACGTCTGCGGCTGGCACCTGCGAGATGCCGCGCCACGGCCTCGCGCGCATCGTCGAGCACAAGCTGGTCGAGGTTTCGGAGGACGGCTCCTCGGTAACGTACGAGATCACCGACACGCCCGAGTCGCTCAAGGCCTTTCCGTTCCACTTTAAGCTCAACATGACCTATGCCCTGACTGGTGACGCCACGCTTACCCAGACCTTTGCCGTCACCAATACCGGCGACGTGGACCTGCCGTTCTCGGTGGGCGGCCACCCCGCATTTAACGTACCTGCTCCCGGTGCCGAGGACGAGGCGTTCGAGGATTACGAGCTGGCATTTACCGAGGCTTGGACCAACGAGGCCCCCATCATCACGCCCGATGGCCTCATGACGTTCGAGGGTAGCTACAAGGCTCCCGATAACTCGGACGTGCTGCCCATCACGCACCGCAGCTTCGATAACGACGCCATCATGTTCACCGATACCCCGGGCTCCACGCTCACGCTGCGCGGCCGCAAGTCGGGTCACGGCGTCAAGATCGACTTTGAGGGCTTTAAGTACATTGGCGTGTGGTCTGCCGCCAACGACGCTCCGTTTGTGGCGCTCGAGCCCTGGACCGGTCACACCACCATGGACACCGAGGACGATGTCTTTGAGCACAAGGTCAACACCATCACCCTGGCCCCGGGCGAGACGGACAAGCGCAGTTTTAGCGTTACCTTGCTCTAGAGGTTCCGCCGCTCGGTCGATGCTGCGCGTCGTCCAGAGCGACAAGTTGTCATTCAAAAGGCAAGGCATAGACCGTCTGGTCATGCCTTGCCTTTTTCATGCCACTTGTTCGCTCTGGACGTCGCTCGCCGGCATTGCCAAAACATCGGCGTCCCCAATGACTACCGCGTGTCTATTAATTTTTCGAGCTTGTGCTGCGCTGCTAGTTGCTGGCGTATATCCTGTTAAGTCGTCAGCATACGATTCAACAGGGAAGGCAGATTATGCATTCTCCCCATCAACGCGACGCGCATCCACAGCCGGTGTGCAGCCGTCGTATCTTCTTAGGCAGTGCGTTTGCTGCGAGCGCTTCCGTCGTCGCCGGCGCACTTGCCGGTTGCCAGCGCCCGTCAACGCTCAAGGTGGTTCGGCCCACGACGGGCGGCGGTCGCGACGACCTGTCCGATTCCGTGATCGGCAAGGACAAGATCCGCATCGGCATGGAGGCGGCCTACGCCCCGTACAACTGGCAGGTCTCCGAAGCCAGCAAGTACACTATCCCCATCGACAACGTGCAGGGCGCCTATGCCGATGGTTACGACGTGCAGATCGCCAAGATCGTCTGCAAGGCCCTCGGTGGCGAGCCCGTTGCCGTCAAGCAGAGCTTCTCGGGTCTTATCGATTCGCTCAACAACGGCCAGATCGACCTCATCATTGCCGGCATGAGCGCCACGCCCGAGCGCGAGGAGTCCGTCGGCTTTTCCGACCCGTACTTCATTGGCTACTTTGGCCTGTTCGTAAAAGAGGGCTCGCCCTACCAAAATGCGACCAAGCTCAGCGACTTTAGCGGCGCAACGGTCCTCGGCCAAAAGGACACCATGCTCGACACCGTCATCGACGAGATCCCGGGCGTTGTCCACAAGAACCCGGTCGATTCGGTCCCCACGGTGTTTTCGAACCTGCTGCAGGGCACCTGCGACGCCGTGACCTACAATACCGAGAACGAGAAGGGCTATATGGCCCAAAACCCGGGTATCGTGCCGATTCGATTTGCCGAGGGCGAGGGCTTTAAGCAGGAAGTCACGGCAAACGTCGGCTGCCGCAAGGGCTCGGACAAGCTGCTTAAGCTCATCGACAAGACACTCAAGGGCATTAGCCAAGAGGAGCGCGACCAAATGTGGGATGCGTGCCTCGACCGTCAGCCGGCATAGGGAGGCAGCATGAAAACCATTAATCGCCTGGCCTCCTTTATCAAGGCCGACCACCGTTATGTATACCTGGGCACGAGCGTCATCGCGGCGCTCGGCCTGGCGTTTAGCCAGCGCAACCCCACGCCGATGAGTTTCTTGGCCCCCACGGGCGTGTTCCAGGATTGCCTTTGGGCAATCCTTTGGGCCTGGGTTGTCGTGTCGGCGGCGGCGCTCGTCACCAAACTCATGCATTGGAGCGATTATCGCGAAAAGTCGCCGTTCGCATCCGAGCGCTTCCGTCGCTGCGTGCGCCTAGGCAGCTACGTCGTGGTCGCCATCGCGGCAGTTTTCTTTGTCGACCGTTGCGTCATGTCGTTTATCGATCTGGTGCAGGTGAGCATTGTCTCGGACTCCAACCCCAGCGACTTTTTGTCGAGCCTGGTCTACATGACCTACAAGAGCGGGGACTTCTTCATTCGCGGTATCGAGATCACCATCGCGCTTGCCACCTTCGGCACCGTCATCGCATTCTTCCTGGCGCTGCTCTTCGTGTTCCTGCGCATTCAGACCTTCGATCGCGTGGACAACGACTTGGTGCGCTTCTTTAAGAGTATCGGCCGCGGCTTTGCGACCGTCTACTCCACCATCGTGCGCGGCACGCCCATGATGGTCCAGGGCCTGCTCATCTATTACGCGGGCTTCACCGTTTTGCGCGGCATGGGCTTCGAGACCGCTCAGGCCAACCAGATTTGGAGCACCTTCACCGCCGGCCTCGTTACCATCTCGCTCAACTCCACCGCCTACATGATGGAGGTCCTGCGCGGCGGCATCGAGTCCATTGATCCCGGCCAGGCCGAGGCAGCACGCTCACTGGGCCTGTCGCAGTGGCAAGCCATGCGCAAAGTCGTGTTCCCCCAGGGCATTAAAAACGCGATCCCGGCGCTCACCAACGAGCTCATCATCAACATCAAGGACTCGTCGGTGCTCTCGGTCATCGGCGTGTTTGACCTCATGTACGCTACCACCACCGTCGCCGGCGTGTACTACCGCCAGATGGAGGTCTACTGCGTGGCGCTCGTGGTCTACCTGATCCTGACGCTCGTGGCGAGCCGCCTGCTCGAGGCCTTTGGCAAAAAGCTCGGCGCCGAGGCTCCGGTCACGCTGCCCAGCTCCAACTAGGCTCAAGACGAGGAGAATCATCATGGCAGATACCGCCATTACCGGCGTTGCGGCCGCCGCACAGACCAATGAGCCGCTCATCCGCGTCGAGGGCCTGCGCAAGAGCTTCGGCTCGCTCGAGGTACTCAAGGGCATCGACCTGTCCGTCAATCCCGGTGAGGTTGTCACCATTATCGGCGCCTCGGGTTCGGGCAAGTCGACCTTCCTGCGCTGCCTCAACCTGCTCGAGACCCCGGACGCGGGCCACATCTGGTTCCACGGCCAGGACCTCACGGCCGAGCGCTGCAACATCAACAAGCTGCGCGAGGACATCGGCATGGTGTTCCAGGGCTTTAACCTGTTCAACAACATGGATGTGCTCGACAACTGCACGCTCGCGCCCGTCACGCTCAAAAAGATGAGCAAGGCCGAGGCCGAGAAGGTCGCGATGGAGCATCTGACGAGCGTGGGGCTCGAGAAGTTCGCGCACGCCGCCGTGGGTCGCCTGTCCGGTGGTCAAAAACAGCGCGTGGCCATCGCCCGCGCCCTGTGCATGAATCCGCAGATCATGCTGTTCGACGAGCCGACCTCAGCGCTCGACCCCGAGATTGTGGGAGAGGTACTCGAGGTCATGCGCAAGCTCGCTGCCGACGGCATGACCATGGTCGTCGTCACGCACGAGATGGCCTTTGCCCGCACGGTGTCCGACCGCGTGGTCTTTATGGACAAGGGCGTGGTGCTCGAGGACGCCGCGCCGGCCGAGCTCTTCGGCAACCCCAAGCACCAACGCACCCGCGAGTTCCTCTCGCGTTATCTCGAGGACAAATAACCGACCGCAAACGCTTACGTGGCAGGGCCGCTCCAGTGGGGCGGCCCTCGTCATCACAATCGAAAGGATGTCATGGCCGAGGTTTGGCGCTTCTTTGCGCATGAGGGCGATTTTGCCGATATAGACGAGGCCGGCGCGTGCGAGCGCCTGGGCCGCGTGCTGTCGTTTCCGACCATTTCGAGCATGGATGCCGAGGCAGTGGACTGGCAGCCGTTCGACGACCTGCGCGCCTATATGCAGCAGGCGTGGCCGCACGTGTTCGCGGCGGGCGAGGTCGAGCTCATCGACCATTCGCTGCTCGTGACGCTTGCCGGCATCGACCCCGCCCTCAAGCCGGTCATGCTCATGGGCCACATGGACGTGGTTCCCGTGGTGCCGGGCACCGAGACAGACTGGACGCACAATCCCTTTAGCGGGCACGTGGACGACACCTATATTTGGGGTCGCGGCGCCATCGATATGAAAGACCAGGTCGCAGGCATCCTGGAGGCCGTTGAGTATGCGCTGGCGCACGGCTGGCAACACGAACGAACCCTGTTGCTGGCCTTTGGCCAGGATGAGGAGACCACGCAGTACGGCGCGGGTGCCATTGGTCGCGCGCTCGAGGAGCGTGGCGTTGAGCTTGAGTACCTGATCGACGAGGGTGACTATCGTATCGTTTCGGCTGCCGAGTATGGCGCAGGTGCGGGTTGGCTTATGCATGCCGATCTTGCCGAGAAGGGCTATGCCGATATCGTGCTCAAGACGAAGAGCGAAGGCGGGCATTCTTCCAGCCCTTACGGCGGCACGTCGCTCGAAGTGCTCAGCCGCGCTATTGCCGCGATTTGCGATATCGAGTGGCCGACGCGTGTGACCGATCTGCTTGCCGCCCAGCTCGTCGAGCTGGGGCTTTATACCGCAGACGAGATTGCTGCCAGCAAGGATGCCATCGTGCGCGACTGCCTCGCCAGCAAAAAGCTGTACCCGCTTGTAACCACCACCTGCGCGCCCACGCAAATCGAAGGCGGCAGTACCGGTGCCAACGTAATGCCGCAGGATATGTGGGCCAATATCAACTTCCGCATGCTCGAGGGCACGAGCGTGGCCGATGTCGTGGCCTGCTGCCGCGAGGCCGTTGCCACCGCTGGGCTCGCTGGCCGAGTCGAGGTCGAGCTGGGCCCCGGCAGCTCCGAGCCCTCGCCGTCCCCGCGCGTGGGCGGTCCGGGGCTCGAGGCCGTCCGCGCCATCGCCGCCCGCTATTTCCGTGATCCCAAGCCGACGGAGGAAAACGGATCGTCTGCGGTGGGCCAAGAGCCGATGAGCATCGTGCCCTCGACCGTGATTGGTGCAACCGATGCCGCCAACTACCAGCGAATTTGCCACGAGTGCATCCGCTTCTCCGCCTTTGTGGTCGACGATGACGAATGCGACCGCGGCGTCCACGGCACCAACGAGCGCATCACCCGTCGCGCCTACCTCCAAGGCATCCGCTTCCTCATCGCCCTGCTCCACACGCTCTAGAATCCGACAAAGGGACTGTCCCTTTGTCGGATTCCGTGCGGGTTATATGCAGGTTTGCCTGCGCACGCTATCATATATGGGTTAGACCGCAACTATGTACCCCATACGCGAAGGGATGCGCATGTATCTGAAGATCGACATGTTCTAGCTGGGCTTACCCCCGCAGTGGCGCCGTGCGTCCCATCAATTCTGCCGATTTTCGCCCTCACGCATATAAAGGAGTCCGTCATGCGCGACAAGCTCGAAAAGATCATCAAGGCCTACGAGGAGCTCGAGAAGAAGCTTTCCGACCCGGCCGTCGCCTCCGATATCAAGGAGTTCACGCGTCTCAACAAGGAGTACGCGCACCAGTCCGACCTCATTGCCGCCTCGCGCGAGTACATCGGCGCGCTCGATGACATCGAGGCTGCCAAGGAAATGCTGCACGATACCACCGATGCCGATGAGAAGGAGATGCTCCAGATGGACATCTCCGAAAACGAGGCCAAGCTCCCCCAGCTCGAGGAAGACATCAAGTACATGCTCATCCCGAGCGACCCCAACGACGACAAGAACACCATCGTCGAGATCCGCTCCGCCGCCGGTGGCGACGAGGCGGCCATCTTCGCCGGCGACCTGTACAAGATGTATCAGCGCTTTTGCGAGTCGCGCGGCTGGAAGACTACCGTGCTCGATTCCAGCCCCAGCGAGGCCGGCGGCTTTAAGTCCATTGAGTTCAAGGTCGAGGGCGACCGCGTCTACTCCGTTATGAAGTACGAGTCCGGCGTGCATCGTGTCCAGCGCGTCCCCAAGACCGAGTCCCAGGGCCGCATCCAGACTTCAACGGCTACCGTCGCCGTGCTTCCCGAGGCCGAGGAAATCGACGTCCAGATCAACCAGTCTGACCTGCGCATCGACACCTACTGCGCCTCCGGCCCTGGCGGTCAGTGCGTTAACACCACCTACTCCGCCGTGCGCATCACCCACCTGCCCACTAACACCGTGGTGCAGTCCCAGGAGCAGCGCTCCCAGATTCAGAACCGCGAAGTCTGCATGCAGATGCTGCGCGCCCGTCTGTACGAGATGGAGCTCGAGAAGCAGCAGGCAGAGCTTGGTGCCGAGCGCCAGAGCCAGATCGGCCACGGCAACCGTTCCGAGAAAATCCGTACCTACAACCAGCCCCAGGACCGCGTGACCGATCACCGCATCGGTTTCAACTCCACTTATAACGGCGTCCTTCTGGGCGACCAGCTCGGCACCGTCATCGAGGCACTTGCCGCCGCCGAGCGAGCCGAGAAGCTGGCACAGGCTGTTTAAGTTACGGCGTTTTACCAAACGCCGTAACTGCTCGACGCTGCGCGCCGCCCAGAGCGACAATTTGTCATTCAAAAGGCAAGGCATGACCAGAAGGTCTATGCCCTGCCTTTTTCATGCCAACTTGTTCGCTCTGGACGTCGCTCGCTGACATTGCCAAAACATCGGCGTTTCCTTGGTTGTCAAATGATCCGTAGGGAGTCATTGGTGACATCGCCTTGATATTTTATTCAGTCAGCTGTGATGTCATTTGAGCTGCTTACCTGCTTAAGGCAATTGACGGCATAAGTCCGCTATCGAAAATATTGCTCAAAATATCGTTCAAGAAGTCGCGGGGCGATTTTTGATGCGTCGCACGTCAAGTGATTTGGCAAGTTCTTGGTTAGATATTGGTCAGTTTTGGGCAACCTTGCCAAAAGCTTGACGAATGCAGATTTAGACGTCGACGAATGAACATTTCAGGCAGGTTCCAAGCAAAATTCTGGGCTGATTCTCGATAATCGCCTTCAATCGCCCCTTGCCATGCGCTGGCCTCGCGTACAATCTGCTCCGACATTCGCGCGCCGTCCGGCGCTTAAGAGGGGAGGGCCCCATGGCAAACGAGATCTGGACCATCAAGCGTTGTCTCGAGTGGACCAAGGAGTACCTGGCCGAGCGCGGCGAGGAGCACCCCCGTCTTTCTGCCGAGTGGCTGCTGTGCGCCGCCACGGGCCTGGCGCGTATTGACCTATATATGCGTATGGACGAGACGCTTAACGCGGCCCAGCTCGAGACCATGCATGCGGCCGTTGTCCGCCGCGCTAAGGGCGAGCCGCTGCAATACATCACGGGCAGCACGCAGTTTCGCATGATCGACGTCGCGTGCGCTCCCGGTGTGCTCATTCCGCGCCCCGAAACCGAGATGCTCGTCGAGGAAGTCCTCAATTATCTGGATGCCGAGGTGCTGAGCCCCGAGGCTGCTGCCCGTCAGCGTGTTGAGCTGCCTTGGAACGATGAGGTCGAGGAGGCACGCAAGGCTGAGGCCGCGCTGGCAGACGAACGGGCGACCGCCGAGCGCCGTGCCGCTAACCTGACGGCTGCCGATGAGGCGGCGCTAGGCGGCGACGTACTGGGTAGCCGCGCCTATGCCGAGGAACTGGCCGACCGCGAGGCCGAGGAAGCCGCGCAGGCAGCAGAAGCCGAAGTCGCGGAAGCCGCCGAGTCCGAGCTCGACGAATACGGCATCGCCATCGAGGGCGCCGACCAGGAGACGGCTTTAGCTCAGGATGCCGCTGCGCCTGCCCCAACCGAGCCCTGCACTGCCCGCGTTCTCGAGGTCGGCTGCGGCACGGGCTGCATTTCGCTCTCCCTTGCCTGGGAGCGCCGCGGTCACGTTACCTGCACCGCCACCGATATCGAGCCGCGCGCCATCGATCTGGCCACCAAAAACCGCGACGCCCTCGGCCTCACGGCAGATGAGGTTGCCTTTAGCCTCACCAACCTGGTGAGTTCCATTCCCCGCGAAGAGTGGGGCACCTTTGACGTGCTCGTCTCCAACCCACCTTACATCCCGACCGGCGTCATGCGCTCGCTGCCGCACGAGGTCAAGGACTTTGAGCCCGATCTGGCGCTCGAGGGCGGTGCCGACGGCCTCGATATCTTCCGCCGCCTGCTCAACGCGGCGCCCTACATGTTGCGCGCCGGCGGCCTGTTTGCCTGCGAGCTCTACGAGGGCGCCCTCGATGCCGCGGCCGAGCTCTGTCGTCAAGCGGGTCTGTCGGACGTGCGCATCGTCCACGACCTCACCGATCGCCCCCGCATCGTCCGAGCCATCGTCACCGAGCCCAAACAGCGCCAGTAATATTTATTAACTGGTTAGCAAAAATTATAAACTAGTTTATAATTAGGACGGCTGAAAGAGGTCGGCCCATGCAACCTCCTACCTTTCGGGAAATCATTGCCCTACTCAAGCACGATGGATTCGTGAAGGTCGCGCAAGTCGGTAGTCATGCTAAGTATGTTTCTGGCGACCGTGTTGTCACCGTGAACGGCTCTGGTGGTGATCGACCAAAGAAGGGCACGTGGGCAAGTATTCGTCGCCAAGCTGGATGGTAGTTGGAGGCAAAATGAGGCAGCGATTTACCTATGACTGCGTTCTCATAAAGGAAGACGACGGTTACTGCGCCAGCTTCCCGCAGATTCCCGGCGCCTTTGCCGATGGCGATACGCGCGAAGAAGCGATTGCCCATGCCGCTGAGGCGCTGATGGCGTTTTTGGCCGACGACCTCAACAACGGTTTGATTCCGGCAGGGTACGAACGCTCGGCCGAGGTCGTGGCCCTTTCAGTCGAAATCGACCACGAGGACGCTCGGGAAGCGGCGTGCCGAACATTTAAAGACGCAGCGCTGGATCTCAAAGTCTCCGCTCCGCGGATTACCGCGCTGGTCAAAGCCGGAAAGCTCGATGTTGAACTCGTCGACGGCCGTCGGATGATAACGATAGACAGCATCGAGCGCTATGCCGCCCAAAGACGCCACGCCGGCAGGCCAAAGAAGTTCGTCGCAGTCCAATAACCCCCTCACTTTCACCGACTACTAGAGCCGCTCACCAAACCAACATGCGCTCTGGGCAAATAGGCTGAATGTTTCGTGCGAGAATGCCCCTCAGTAAACAAACTTTCACCAGAGCGTAAGGGGCTGGCATACACATGCAGACGGTCTATCGGGTATACGAGGGAACGCGCGAGCCGCATCGGCTCGCCGTCGAGCGCACGGCCGAGGTGCTCGCCCGCGGCGGCCTGGCCTTGATCCCGACCGAGACCGTCTACGGTGTCGCCGTGGCAGTCAACGCCTTCTCGGACGCCGTACCCCAAGATACAAGCGAATTCCCATCGTGGCCGCGCGATCCGCAGGCTGTCGTCAATGGCGCCGCGGTCCCTGCGCTCGGTACCGGCTACCGCCGCATCTTTACCCTCAAGCAGCGCAAGCTCACCCAAACGGTCGCCTGGCTGGTTGATAATGCCGAAGCACTCGACCGCTATGGCGTGGATATCCCGGAAGATGCCCGCGTACTTGCGCGACGATGCTGGCCGGGAGCCCTGACTATCGTGGTCAAGGCGGC
The DNA here is from genome assembly GCA_959606405.1 of uncultured Collinsella sp. Classification (GTDB taxonomy): domain Bacteria; phylum Actinomycetota; class Coriobacteriia; order Coriobacteriales; family Coriobacteriaceae; genus Collinsella. The sequence continues at coordinate 22,034 of CAUHIY010000005.1, forward strand.
TCCCTGCGTGCCGACCTTTATGCGTGCTGCCGACGACACCGTGGCCCTGCGCGCTTCGGCCTCTCCCGTGGTCCAAGCGCTCATCCGCGCCTGCGGCAGTCCCCTTGCCTGCACGAGCGCCAACACACACGGCGCGCCCTCGCCGGCAAGCTTTGCCGCCGTCGAAGGTCGCATCCTGGAGGGGGTCGATGTTGCCGTCGACGCCGGCGAGACCCCGTGTCGCGACGCCTCGACCATCGTGTCGTTCCAGCACGGCGGGCTCCAGATCCTGCGCCAAGGCGCACTTCCCGCATCAGAGATCGAACGGGTCCTGTCCGACCCGATGCAATAGAAAGGTGTAAGCGATGTCGTTGAATCTGGGCAGCCTGGGCATGGAAGATGCCTCGTTTAACTTTGGCGGTTCCTACATCATGGCGCTCGACTGCGGCACCACCTCGGTACTTGCGACCATCGTCGACGAGTACGGCTGCATCGTCGCGCAGGCACGTCGTAGCGTCAAAACCAGCTTCCCGCGTCCCGGTTGGATAGAGCAAGACCCCATGGAGGTGCTTGCCAGCCAGATCGGCGTGATGATGGAGGTCCAGTTTAAGAGCGGCATCCATTCTGACCGCATCGCCGCCATCGGTATCTCCAACCAGCGCGAGACCACGGTGGTGTGGGACCGCATAAGCGGCCAACCCATCTATAACGCCATCGTGTGGCAATGCCGTCGCACCGCACCTCTGATCGACGAGCTGGTCGAGCGGGGCGCAGAAGAGCTGGTGCGCTCCCGCACGGGACTCACGCTCGATCCGTATTTCTCGGCTTCCAAGGTGCAGTGGATCCTCGACAACGTCGACGGTGCGCGTGAGAGCGCGGCGGCGGGCGACCTCATGTTCGGCACCATCGACACCTGGCTCATCTACAACCTCACCGGCAGTCAGGTCTTTGCCACCGACTACACCAATGCCAGCCGCACGGCGCTCTTTAATATCCATACGCTCGATTGGGACGACGACCTGCTGGCGCTCTTTGACGTTCCACGTTCCATGATGCCCGAGGTTCGTTGGAGCTCGGGCGACTACGGCCGCGTCGCGAGCGACATCATGACCAACATGCCGCCCATCATGGGCGTGGCGGGCGATCAGCAGGCGTCGCTGTTCGGCCACTGCTGCTTCCATCCCGGCCAGACCAAAAACACCTATGGCACGGGTTGCTTTATGCTCATGAACACCGGCGACGAGGTCGTCGAATCCAAGAACGGTCTGGTCTCCACGATCGGTATCGCCGCGGACGGCAAGATCAGCTATGCGCTCGAGGGTTCTATCTTTGCCGCCGGCTCAACCATGAACTGGCTGCGCAACAACATGGGCATCATCTCGAGTGTGAGCGAGTCCGCGCAACTCGCCGCTTCGATCAACGACAACGAGGGCTGCTACTTCGTCCCCGCCTTCGCTGGCCTGGGCGCTCCCTGGTGGGACCCGCGTGCCCGCGGTATCGTGTGCGGCCTGACCGGTGCCTCGAGTCGCGCGACCATTGTGCGTGCGGCCTGCGAGTCCATGGCCTACCAGAGTTATGACGTGCTGCGCGCCATGGAGCAGGACGTGGGACTTTCGATTGAGCGCCTGTCCGTCGATGGCGGCGCCTCACGCAACGAGTTCATCATGCAATTCCAGGCCGACCTGCTGGATATCCCCGTGCTGCAATGCGAGACGGTGGAGACCACGGCAATCGGTGCCGCGTACTTGGCGGGTCTTGCCGTCGGCTATTGGGAAGACCTGGAAGAGCTGGAGCAAAATGCCCAGATCGTTAGGACCTTCCTTCCCCACATGTCCGCCGAGCGCCGCGAGCAAAACCTTGCGGGCTGGCGTGATGCAGTCAGGCGCTCGCTCAGCACCGCACAGTAGGGCTGTGATGGGCTGCTCGATATAACAAACCGCTAAACTAATGCATGGCGTGCGGCGGCAACATTGCTTCGCGCCTTGTCAGCAAGGCCGTTTTGCGGCCGCAACGAAAGGGGCAATCAACCCATGACCGTCACCTACGACGCGTCCCGTGTGACGCTTGTCGACCACCCGCTCGTCCAGCACAAGCTGTCGATCCTGCGCGACAAAAACACCGGCACCAACCAGTTCCGCCAGCTTGTGCGCGAGCTCGCACTTTTTGACGGCTACGAGGCCATGCGCGACCTGCCCATGGAAGACGTCGAAGTCGAGACTCCCATCACCACTGCCACGTTTAAGCAGCTTGCCGGCAAGAAGCTCGCCATCGTCCCCATTCTGCGCGCGGGCCTTGGCATGGTCGACGGCATCCTCGACCTGGTGCCTTCTGCCCGCGTGGGCCACATTGGCATGGAGCGCGACGAGGTCACCCACGAGCCGCATGAGTATTACTGCAAGATGCCCAAGGATATCGACCAGCGTATCTGCCTGGTTGTCGACCCCATGCTCGCCACGGGCGGTTCGGCCGAGATGGCTATCAGCTACCTGCGCGAGCGCGGTGTCAAGGACATCCGCATGCTGTGCATCGTCGCGGCCCCCGAGGGTCTCAAGTCGCTGACCGAGAAAGACCCCGACGTGCATATCTATACCTGCGCCATTGACGACCACCTCAACGAGGCCGCCTACATCGTCCCCGGCCTGGGCGATGCCGGCGACCGCATCTACGGCACGCTGTAGTCTCTGGGCCAAACCGGCTAACGTCGAAAATACGAAGAAACGGTGCGCGCGGACAAATAAAAGGCGACCGCGCTCGCCCCTGTTAACGGACGTTTTGCCCTGCAGGGTTCGAGAAAAACGTATTACCGTACCTGCGGCATAAAGAAGGTCTTAAGAAAACGAACAGGTGCGTATTAACCGACGCTTTTTCGGTTGTACTTTAGCGATTGGCTCGTACAATAGTCACCAATGTTTGGCGGGAACTGTTCTGTGAAGCGTTAAAAAGGAAAGTGGGGACGCCAGTGTTTCAGATAGCCGATCTGCTCGCTATCGTTGCGGGCGCCATCGCGGGCGCGGTCGCCTTTCTTCCCTTTGTTTTTACGCTCAAGCCGGTTCTTGACGATAAGCAGAATGCGGACATGCTCAAGGGCATGGTGAGTCTGGCGGTCTCGGCAATCGCCCTGCTCGTCTTTACCTTGGTTGTGCTTGCGTTGTTCGGAGAGGCATTTCGCATGTTCCTCCTGGGCGAGGCGATCGGCTTCGTGGCCTTTATGGCCGCCTGCACGGTTCGCGTCGCCAAGGCGCTGCGAGATCCTCATGAGGTCGAAAGGTAAGTCGTGGAAATTTTTGAAAAGCTGCCTGATGAGATTAATCATCTGGTCAGCGAGTTCAGCTCCACCCCTGTCGTGGGCGATCTGAGCTGCGGCATCACGCAGTACTCGTTTTGGCTGATCGTCTCCACGATCGTGCTCCTGATCGTCCTGGCCGTGTTCAAGAAGAAGCAGACCCTGGTTCCCAAGGGCTTCTTCGTCAACGGTTTCGAGTACATCATCGAGTACGTCGAGAACGATATCGGCAAGGGCGTCGTGGGTGAGAACTGGAAGAAGCACTTCCCGTTCCTGTGCTCGCTTTTCCTGTTCATCCTGATCAACAACATGATCGGCCTGATCCCGGGAATGAAGCCCGGTACCGGCGCAATCGGCTCCACCGCCGCGCTCGCCATCTTCGCCTTCGTGTACTTCATCTACTACGGATGCAAGGCTCACGGCGTGATCGGCTACATCAAGAGCCTCGCCCCGCAGGGCGTGAGCTTCCCGATGAACGTACTCGTGTGGGTCGTCGAGCTCTTCTCGACCTTCCTGCGCCTCATCACGCTCGCCGTCCGTCTGTTCTGCAACATGTTTGCAGGACACGTGGTCATGGGCTCGTTCGCCATCATGGCGAGCATGTTCATGCAGCCGCTGCTTCAGCAGGTTTCCGCGGCCCACGCCGTCGGCGCCCTGCCTTCGCTGGCCTGGCTTGCCATCCTCATCCTGATCTATGCGATCGAGCTTGTGGTCGGCGCCATCCAGGCTTACGTCTTCACGGTCCTTACCGCCGTGTATGTCTCCGAGGCAGAGGAGGTCGCGGAGGAGGAGTAGTCTTCCGTTCGCGCCTTAAAGGTAAGGCAATTCGTTAAACCGCCGGTGCCCGTACCCATGGAGCCCGGCAGTTATAAAAAGGTTATCCTGCGTGAAATAAGACACGCACGACAAAGGAGGAATCGTGGGAGTTATCGGTTACGGTCTCGGTGTTATCGGCGCTGGTCTTGCTATCGGCCTGTCTGCTCTGGGCGCTACGGGTGCTATGGCCCGTCAGCCTGAGGTCCAGGGCCGCGTGTTCACCGTCTTCATCATGGGCTCCGCCTTCGGCGAGGCTCTGGCTCTGATCGGCTTCGTTGTCGCGCTGATCGTTAAATAGCACGGAGCGTCAAGTATGAATCTTTCATCCCAGAAGAGCGCGATCGCACTCTCCGCGTCCGCGGCCGCGCTGCTCATGCCGGTTTCCGCGTTCGCCGAGGACGGCGCTGCCGGTGCGGACATCCTCATCCCTAAGATGGCGGAGTTCATCCCGGCGCTTATCGCCTTCCTGATTATCTGGATCGTGCTGGCCAAGGTCGCCCTGCCGGGCATCATGAAAACCATGGAGGAGCGCGGCAAGAAGATCGAGGAGAGCCTCGACGAGGCCGAGAAGACCAAGCAGGCGGCTATCGCCAAGCGCGCTGAGTCCGACTCGATCGTCACCGACGCCCGTCGTCAGGCTGCCGACATTGTTCTCGAGGCCCGTAAGGACGCCGAGTCCGAGCGCGCCCGTATCATCGAGGCTGCTCACAAGGAGGCCGAGGAGATCATCGCCAAGGCCCATACGACCGTCGAGGACGAGCGCAAGTCCATCTACGCCGGTGCCGCGAGCTCCATCGCCGACCTGTCCGTTGCCGTCGCCACCAAGATCGTGGGCGAGGCACTCGAGGACGAGTCCGAGCAGAAGAAGCTCATCGAGCGCTACATCCAGGAAGCAGGTAGCCTGAATGCCGACTAGCCGCTATCAGGACAAGGTGCTCGAGACCTACGCGCGCTCCCTTTTGGAAGCCGCCAAGGCCGAGAACCATGTGTTCGAGGACCTCGAGATGATCGAGCGCCTGGCTAGCGCCAGCCCCGAGATCATCGCCGTGCTCGACACCATGTCCAAGCGCGACCAGCTCGACCTTCTTCCCAAGGTGGCAGCTGCCTTTAAGTATGTTGCCGAGGAAGACGAGGATGTAGTGGGCGTGACCGTCACCACGGCGATCCCGCTCGACGACGAGCTGCGTCAAACCATCACTAAGAAATGCGAGCAGGACTTCGGCCGCAAGGTATTCCTTATTGAGCAGGTCGATCCGTCTATCGTGGGCGGCCTGGTGCTCGAGGCCCGCGGCGAGCGTCGTGACATTTCCGTCAAGACGCAGCTGCGCATCGCGCAGGAGACCCTCGCAAACTCTGCTAATTCGTACGGAGGTGAAGCCTAATGTCCGAAACCCTCAATGCCCAGGATATCGCCAAGAAACTGCAGGAGCAGCTCACGAGCCTCTCCGCGACGGTCGATACGCATGAGGTTTCAACGGTCGACGAGGTAGGCGACGGCATCGCGCGCGTCTCCGGCCTCAAGAGCGCCATGGCAGGCGAGCTTCTGGAGTTCAAGAGCTCCGATACCGGTGAGACCGTCTTCGGCCTTGCCCAGAACCTTGACCGTGACGAGGTCGGCGCCGTTCTGTTCGGTGCCGTCGACTCCATCAAGGAAGGCGACGAGTGCCGCACCACTGGCCGCATTATGGATATCCCCGTGAGCCGCGCCATGCTCGGCCGCGTCGTCAATCCGCTCGGCCAGCCTATCGACGGCCTGGGCGACATCGTCGCCACGCATCGTCGCCCCATCGAGTTCAAGGCCCCCGGTGTCATCGACCGTACCCCGGTGTGCGAGCCGGTTCAGACCGGCTTGTTGGCCATCGACTCCATGGTGCCTATCGGCCGTGGTCAGCGTGAGCTCATCATCGGCGACCGTAAGACCGGTAAGACCGCCATCGCCATCGACGCTATCCTCAATCAGCGCGGCAAGGGCATGGTCTGCATCTATGTCGCCATCGGCCAGAAGGCCTCCACGGTTGCCAACATCCGCGAGACCCTCGCTCAGCACGGTGCGCTTGACTACACCATCATCGTTTCGGCCACCGCTGCCGATTCCGCCCCTATGCAGTACATTGCGCCTATGGCCGGTGCCGCTATCGGCGAGTTCTTTATGTACAACGGCGAGGACGGTAAGCCCGCCAGCGAGACCAACCCCGGCGGTCACGTGCTCGTCATCTACGACGACCTGTCCAAGCAGGCCGTGGCCTACCGTCAGATGTCGCTGACGCTGCATCGTCCGCCCGGACGCGAGGCCTATCCTGGCGACATCTTCTACCTGCACTCTCGTCTGCTCGAGCGTGCCGTCAAGATGTCCAAGAAGAACGGCTACGGCTCCATGACGGCACTGCCGATCATCGAGACCCAGGACGGCGACGTCTCGGCCTACATTCCGACCAACGTCATTTCCATTACCGATGGTCAGATCTACCTGCAGTCCGAGCTCTTCTTCCAGGGTCAGCGCCCGGCAGTCGACGTCGGTATCTCCGTGTCCCGCGTCGGTGGCGATGCGCAGACCAAGGCTATGAAGCAGGTCGCCGGCAACCTCCGTCTGGACCTCGCTTCGTACCAGGAGCTCGCTGGCTTTACCCAGTTCGGCTCCGACCTCGACGAGGCTACTCAGAAGCAGCTGACCCATGGTGCCCGCATGACCGAGCTCCTGAAGCAGCCGCGCTACCAGCCGTTTGAGGTTGGCGAGCAGATCGTTACGCTGTTTGCCGGCAACGAGGGCTTCCTGGATGACCTGGAGATCGCCGACGTGCTGCCTTTCCGTGCCGAGCTCATCGAGTACATGGACAATGGCTTTGGCTCGCTGCTCGACAAGGTTCGCGCCAAGAAGATCGACGACGACACCAAGGCCGAGCTCTTGCGGGTCATCGGTGACTTCAAGCAGCAGTTCATGGCCAAGCACCATGCCGATACGACTGGATCAGAGGAGAACTAAGCCCTATGGCCAATCTTCGCGACATTAAGAAGCGAATCTCCTCGGTTACCACGACCAAGCAGATCACGCGCACGATGGAAATGGTCTCTACGGCCAAGATCCGTCGTGCCCTCGATCGCTCCAAGCAGGCCGAGCCCTATAAGGAGGCGCTGACCGACGTCATGTTGACGGTCGCCGGCGACGCCTCCTGTTCGGGCACCGATCCCATGCTGCAGAAGCATGAGAGCGTCAAGCATGGCCTGATTGTCGTTATTGCCTCGGACCGCGGCCTTGCCGGCGGTTTCAATACGACGGTGGAGCGCACGGCCGAAAAGCTCGCCGCTTCTTGGGCGAACGATGGCATCGAGTGCGAGATCATCGCGTGTGGGCGCAAACCGGCCACGTATTTCCGCGACCGCGCAAACGTCGTCATGCATTTTGAGGGCAATTCCTCCGAGCCCGATTTTAATCAGGCTCGCATGATTTCCTCTCATATCTGCGATGCGTATCGTGCCGGCGAGCTTGACCGCGTCGAGCTTGTCTACCACCACGCCAAGAACCGCGTGGATCAGGAGCTTCGCGTCGAGCACTTGCTGCCGCTCGATCCCGAGATGATCGCTATGGCCCACGGTCCGCGTAAGAACGAGACCGACGCCCCTAAGCGCATCTCGTCCACGTTCGAGTTCGTGCCCTCTCCCGAGCATGTTCTCGGCAAGCTTGTACCGTCGTATATCCTGACGGTCATCTACCAGGCCCTGATCGATTCGGCGGCCGCCGAGCAGGGTGCACGCCGCAAGGCCATGCACTCCGCGACGGAAAACGCCACCGCGATCATCTCGACCCTTACCCGCACGTATAGTCGCGTGCGTCAGGCTTCGATCACGACCGAGATTAACGAGATCGTCGGCGGAGCCTCAGCATTGGAGGAACAGTAATGGCTAATAACACCGTAAAGCTTGCGGTCGAGGAAGCCACCAAGAAGACGACTGCCGGTGATGGTCGCATCGTACGTATCATCGGCCCTGTCGTCGACGTCAAGTTTGACGGTGCGGTGCCCCCGATCTACAACGCGCTCACGGTCGAGGCCGAGACCCCGATCGGTCACCTGAGCACGATCCTCGAGGTTGAGAGCCAGCTTCCGGGCGGCGTCGTCCGCACGGTCGCCATGTCCTCGACCGACGGTCTGCAGCGTGGTCTCATTGCCACCGATACCGGTGAGCCCATGAAGATGCCCGTTGGCCCCAAGACACTCGGCCGCATTTGGAACGTCATGGGCAAGCCCGTCGACGGCAAGCCTATGCCCGAGGTGGAGGAGTTCTATCCCATCCACCATGTGGCACCTCGTTTTGACGAGCTCACCACCAAGACCGAGATCTTCGAGACCGGCATCAAGGCCGTCGACCTGCTTGAGCCCTACATCCGTGGCGGCAAGACAGGCCTGTTCGGCGGCGCCGGCGTCGGCAAGACCGTTCTGATTCAGGAGCTCATCAACAACCTCGCCCAGGAGCACGGCGGCACCTCGGTGTTCACCGGCGTCGGCGAGCGTACTCGTGAGGGCACCGACCTTTATCTCGAGATGAGCGAGTCGGGCGTTATCGACAAGACTTGCTTGGTCTACGGTCAGATGAACGAGCCGCCTGGAGCGCGTCTGCGCATCGGTCTGGCCGGCCTTACCACCGCTGAGTACTTCCGCGATCGTGGCCAGGACGTTCTGCTGTTCATCGATAACATTTTCCGCTTCTCCCAGGCCGGTTCCGAGGTTTCCGCACTGCTGGGCCGTATGCCGTCCGCCGTTGGCTACCAGCCCACGCTGGCTACCGAGATGGGCGACCTCCAGGAGCGCATTACCTCGACCAAGACGGGCTCCATTACCTCCGTCCAGGCCGTCTACGTCCCTGCAGACGACCTAACCGACCCGGCGCCTGCCACGACGTTCACCCACCTCGACGCTACCACGGTCCTTTCGCGTAGCATTTCGTCGCTCGGCCTGTTCCCGGCCATCGACCCGCTCGCGTCTTCCTCCGACGCCCTCGATCCCTCGATCGTTGGCGAGGAGCACTACCGTGTCGCCGTCAAGGTCCAGGAGCTCCTGCAGGAGTACTCCGACCTTCAGGACATCATTGCCATTCTGGGTATGGACGAGCTGTCCGAGGAGCAGCGCCTTACGGTCAACCGTGCCCGTAAGATTCAGCAGTTCCTCTCGCAGTCCTTCCATGTCGCCGAGAAGTTCACAGGCAACCCCGGCGTCTACGTCCGTGTCGAAGATACCGTCCGCTCCTTCGCCGAGATTGTCGACGGCAAGGCCGATGACCTGCCCGAGCAGGCATTCCGCTATGCTTCCACGATTGAGGACGTGCGCGAGCGCGCCCGCAAGATGGGGGAGAAGTAGGTTATGCGTATCCGCATCGTGTGCCCCGTGAGCCTCGCCTATGAGGGTGACGCTGCGTTTGTGTCGATTCCGTCTACGGATGGCGAGTTTGGCGTTCTGCCTGCTCACTCCAGCGAAATCTGCACGATCGACCGCGGTTACGTTCGCGTTTCCGATAAGGCCATGGGCACTGTCGACCACACGTTTGCCGTGGCCGGCGGCTATGCCCAGGTTGCGGAAGATGTCGTGACCGTCCTCGCCGAGCGCGCTTGCGATTTGGCGACCGTCGACGCCGACAAGGTTAAAGCTGATATTCAAGGTTTTGAAGAGAAGCTGGGTAATTTGTCGGAGGATGATGCACGCCGCGCCTACCTCTATAATGAAATCGCATGGTGTAAGCTCAAGCTTGCCCAATAGTCAAACGCTTTAGCGTTCGACCATTTGCGAACACATCATGCCCGGGATGGCCCAGCCGCCCCGGGCATGCTTTTTGAAAGGGTAGACCTTGGATATTATCCGCGTTGAGGGTGGCCACGCCATCGGAGGTTCCGTGCCTGTTTCGGGTGCTAAGAACTCCGCGCTCAAACTTATGGCGGCAACGCTTCTGGCGCCGGGCAAGACGACGCTGCAGAACGTGCCCGATATTTCCGATGTCCACGTGATGGGCAAGGTGCTCAAGGGCATGGGCGCTACGATCGATGTTCTCGACGAGCACACGCTCGAGATCGATACCTCCCAGGTCGATTCTTGGGAGGCGCCCTACGAGCTTGTCGCCAAGATGCGCGCCTCCACGGCTGTGATGGGCCCCCTGCTGGGTCGTTTCCATCGCGCCAAGATCGCCATGCCGGGCGGCTGCAACCTGGGTGCTCGCAAGATCGATATGCATATCTTGGGTCTCGAGGCTCTGGGCGTCGAGTTCGACACCGCCCACGGCTACATCAACGCCAGTGCTCCCCAGGGTCTGCACGGCACCACCGTCACGCTCGAATTCGCGAGCGTGGGCGCCACCGAGAACCTCATCATGGCTGCCGTGCGCGCACAGGGCACCACGGTTATCGACAACGCGGCCCGTGAGCCCGAGATCGTCGACCTCGCCAACATGCTCAACGAGATGGGTGCCAAGATCGTCGGCGCAGGCACGCCCGTCGTGACCATCGAGGGCGTGGAGGAGCTGCATCCCGTTACCCATTGCGTGGTGGGTGACCGCATCGAGGCCGGCACCTTTATCGTCGCCGGCGCCCTCATGGCCGATGAGCGCGGCGTCGATGTTACGGGCTTCTGCCCCATCCACCTGGGCATGGTGCTCAAGAAGATGGAGCTCATGGGTATCGACTGCGAGCGCGTCGAAGATGGCGTCCATGTGAACCGTGCCGAGCGTATCAAGCCGGTCGACATCCAGACGCTTCCGTTCCCCGGTTTCCCGACCGACATGCAGGCGCAGATTATGGTGCTCTCCGCCCTTGCCGACGGCAGTTCCGTTATTACCGAAAACATCTTCGAGAATCGCTTTATGTTTGCCTCTGAGCTGGTGCGCATGGGTGCCGACATTCGTATCGAGAGCCATCATGCCATGATTCATGGCGTCAAGGGCTTCTCGGGTGCACAGGTTACCTCGCCCGATCTGCGTGGCGGAGCGGCCCTCGTCGTAGCGGGCTTGATCGCCGACGGGACGACCGAGGTTTCGGCCATCCATCACATCAAGCGCGGCTACGAGCAGTTTGTCGAAAAGCTGCAGGCACTCGGCGCGCATGTCGAGCATGCTACCGTCCCCGATCCCGTCATCTACTAATACAGGTTGCCTATGTTTAATAAAAAGCCCCTCGCGGATACCACCGCCCGAAGACCCTCAACTGGTGCGCAGGCCAAGATCTACAGTCGCGATAACGTGGCTCGCTATTCCGAGCGCGCTCGTCAACGTCGTCGTAGCCACACGATTCGTCACGTCGCGCTCATTGTCGTGCTTGGCGTGCTGCTGAGTGCCACTACCGCTGCCGGCCTGTGGTTTGCCACCATTATGGGCAAGCTCGGTGATTCTAATGTCATTACCGACAATCTGCGTCGGGTTCTGGTTGACACCGATGAGGCAAAGGATCCGTTCTACGTGCTGCTTCTTGGCACCGACGGCCGTCCGGGCGAGGATACGTATCGTGCCGACTCGATTATCCTGGCACGCATCGACCCCACGCAAAAGCAGGCGACGCTCATTTCCGTTCCGCGCGACACCAAGGTCGAGTACAAGGGCGAGACCATGAAGATCAACGCCTGCCATACCGTTGGCGGCGCCGAGGCCATGGTCGAGGCGGTCAACGAGCTGTGCGGTGTTCAGATTTCCCACTATGCCGAGGTCAGCTTCGACGGTATGCAGGCGCTGATTGATTCGGTTGGCGGTATCGACATTAACGCAACCGATGATGTTGACGACCCCGAGCACCTGGATATTAAGATTACCGCTGGTCAGCAGCATATGGACGGCGCCACCGCCCTTACCTATGCCCGCTGCCGCTACACCTATGCCGACGGCGATTACACGCGCATGCGCCACCAGCGTCAGGTGCTTGGCGCCCTTGCCAACCAGATTCTCAATAACTTCGATGCCACGAAGATCTTTGGCCTGGTTAATTCGCTGTCCGATATGCTCGTGACCGATATGAGCGTTCAGGATATCGTGGCTACGGTCAATGCCATGCGCGGTATGGATGTCGACGGCATCTACTCGGCCAACCTGCCCTCGTATGCCGACGACAGCACCATGATCGACGGTGTGAGCTACGTCTTTGTCTACGAGGACGAGCTCAAGGAAATGATGGAGCGCGTCGATGCCGGCAAGGATCCCAAGGGTCCCAACACCATGGGTCTTTCCGACGGTTCCAGCTCTACGATCGGCGACCTGAACAACAACACGTCTGACGACTACGCAAACGGTACCGCAACCTCATCGGTCAGCTCTGACGATTCCGATGACTCAAGCGATTCAAGCGATTCGGACTACTACGAAGAGCCCACCGGCGACGGCAACGGCTACGAAGCCAACTACTAGAGTTACGGCGTTTTACCAAACGCCGTAACGACTCGACGCTGCGCGGGCCGCATTTGGACAATCTGACGTTCAACTTCAAGGGCGCGACCAGAAGGTCAGCGCCCTTTCGCTTCACGTCACCTTGTCTCAAATGCGACCCGCTCGCTGTCGTTGCCAAAACATCGGCGTTGCCGGAACACTTGGCACTTGGGGACGTTCCTTTTGTGCCGGCAGTTTGGGACACTCCTTGCGTTAAGAGGCTGGCGTGCGTCAACCTATTCTCGTTGCAGTAAAAAAATCGCCCCGTTCTTGGTTGAGGACGGGGCAATTCGTCTTTTGGACTTGTGCAGCCAGGCTTATGCAAAGCGGGCGACGAGCTCCTGGAGCACGTCGGTCATCTTGACGAGCGAACTGACCGGGACGAACTCGTTGACGCCGTGGTAGCAATAGCCGCCGGTGGAAAGGTTGGGGCAGGGCAGACCGCGGAACGACAGCTGAGCGCCGTCGGTGCCGCCGCGAATCGGCAGCACTTGGGGCTCAACGCCGCAGGCAAGGTAGGCTTCCTTGGCAACATCAATAAGCTCGGGATAGTCACGAACGATCTCGGCCATATTTCGATACTGCTGCCTAATCTCGACCGTCACGCGCTCCTCACCCAGACGCTGGTTGAGCATCGAGGCGGCGGCATCAATAAGGTCGAGTTTCTGCTGGAACTTGGCGGCGTCATGGTCGCGGACGATATAGCGCGCTGTGGCGTGATCGACGGTCGCAGATACACCCTCAAGGTGATAAAAGCCCTCGTAGCCTTCCGTATACTCCGGGCGCTGCACGTAGGGGAGCAACGCGTTGAAGTCGCAGAACAGATTGCCTGCGTTGATCATACGGCCCTTGGCGTCGCCCGGGTGGATGGACTGGCCCTCAAAGCGGACGGTCGCCTCGGCGGCGTTAAAGCACTCCCACTCCAGCTCGCCGATGGGGCCGCCGTCGACCGTGTAGGCGTACTTGCAGCCAAAGGTATCGATATCCAACAGCTCGGCTCCGTGACCGATCTCCTCGTCAGGGCAGAAGCAAATGCCGAGTGCGGGATGGGGCAGGGAGGGATCCTGAGCGATACGCGCGACAAGCGACATGATCTCGGCGACGCCTGCCTTGTCGTCCGCGCCCAGCAGCGTGGTGCCATCGCTGCAGACCAGGTCCTCACCCGCGAGGTCGTTCAGGGCGGGAAGCTTGGCGGTGCTCATGGCAACGGGCTTACCGTCAACCGTGCCGCAGACCAGGTCGCCGCCTTCGTAGTGTACGATGTGCGGCTTCACGCCGGCACCCGGTGCAACTTCGGTGGTGTCGAGATGGGCGATCAGGCCCAGGGCGGGCTTGTCCTCAGCGCCCGCACTTGCGGGGATATGCGCGCAGACATAGGCGTGCTCGGTCACGTGGGCATCTTTCGCACCAAGCTCGCGCAGCTCTTCAGCCAGCACGTTGGCAAGGTCAAACTGAACGGCGCTCGAGGGTACCTGGTCACAGTTTGCATCCTCGGACTGCGTGTTGATCTGGACGTAGCGCAAAAAGCGTTCGAGGACATCGGGGCTCGTGGTGGTGTTTTCCATAAAGACCGCTCCAATCTTGGTCGTCGTGTGCAACAAGAACTCTAGCACGGTATGCCACGGCATACCACGACGCTTGGATGGGGTAGAATCAGCCATTGAATGCAGAAGGGACGGAAGATCATGGATACGACAAATAGCTCGCGCGAACTACATCTGACGGTGGCGAACGAAGACTACTTGGAGTGCATGGTTCGCATTGAAAGCGAAGAGGGGGAAACCAACGGCGTGCGATCGGTCGACATCGCGCAGCGCCTTGGCGTCTCCAAGGCATCGGTCAATAAAGCGGTTTCGGCGCTCAAGGCATCCGAGCTTGTCGAGCAATCGCACTACGGCAAGGTGATCCTGACCGATCGCGGCCGCGAGGTTGGTACGGCTATCTGGTACCGTCATCGCCTCATCCGCACGTTTTTGGTTCAGGAGCTCGGTGTCGAATTTGAGCGAGCCGATTCCGAGGCCTGCATGATGGAGCATGCGCTATCCGAGGACACGATGAGCCGCTGGCTCGCCTATCTCGAAAAGCAGGGAATCAGCGTCGAGGAATAGCGGGATATATATGGATACGAGTTATTACAACCGCTTTGGTGCCGAGGAACTTACGCGCCGCTTGTCGAGCGAGACCTTGTTGGCGCAGGGCCCCATGGGCAGTGTTCTGTTGAGTGAGTACGATGCCGCCGACATTCCACCGGCGTTTTGGAATCTGGCAGAGCCGCAGACCGTTTCTCGTATCCATCGCTTGTATGTCGCCGCCGGCGCGCAGGTGCTCATTACCAACACCTTTCAGGCATCAAGCTATGCCCTCAAACACGACCAGATTGCGCCGTCCGTGGCGGAGGTCAATCGCGGGGCCGTCGACGATGCCCGCCAGGCGCACCCTCAGCTGCTGCTGGGCTCGATGGGCCCGATCGGTATTGAGTGGTTTGCCGAGGACTCTGCCGAGTATCGTGAAATCCGAGGCATTGCGCGCGAACAGGCGCACGCCTTGCTCAATGCCGGCGTTGACGGTCTGCTGATCGAGACGGTGACGTCTATCCGTAATTTGCAGCCCATGCTTGCCGGCGCTCGAGATGCCGCCGACGGCATGCCTGTTCTGGTGAGTTTTGTCGTTGACGATAAAGGCGACCTGTTGGGCGATGGCCTCAACATCGAGGCAGCCGTTTTGTACGCCGAAAAACACGGCGCAAACTCGGTTGGTGTTAATTGCTGTTCGCTTGCGGCCGCGAACGCGGCGGTGCCCAGGATGGTTGCATCGGCGACTACTCCCGTCACGGTGCGTCCCAACGTGGGCGATCCGGTCCAGACTCAGGATGGCCCCGTATGGCACGAGAACCCCGAAGCTTTCGCGCGCGCATGCATCGAATGGAGACATGCCGGCGCCGCAATGGTGGGCAGTTGTTGTGGAACCACGGCAATCACTACGGCAGCGATGGCCGAGGCGCTCGATATATAAAGGGCAAAACCGCTCCATACGGGGCAGTTTTTTATTGCCTGCATGTCCTCGGCAGCATTTGCCCAAATGGTGAATGCTGGTGCCGGCAGGTTGCCGAGTGCATGTTGCGGGTATACCCCATGCGTACCATGATCCAAACACTGTGAGGTGTCTGCGCGTGTGCGCGATAATTCATTTTGGAACTGACGGTTGGCGCGCTCGCGTCGATGAGGACTTCACTGCCGATAACGTTGCCCGTATCGCCGATGCCGTCGGCGAGTTGTGGCAAAAGACCAATCCGGGCAAAACGGTATATATAGGGTTCGACACCCGGCCCCTGGCGCGCGAGTTCGCTGAGCATGCGGCGGGCGTGCTAGCGGCGCACGGGCTAGACGCCGTGCTCGCTTCGCGACCTGTCCCGACCCCTGCCCTTACGTGGGCGGCGGCTTATGACGGTGAGGCGTGCGGCGCGCTCATGGTGACGGGGTCCCATCATCCGCAGGGCTATCTGTGCCTCAAGATTCGCATGGGTGACGGCTCGACCGCCAACCAGGATGTCATCGAAGAGCTCGAAGAGACCATGGCTCTCGAGCCAATGGGGATCGAGGGGCAATATCGCACCGCGGATATCATTCCTGACTATATGCAGGCGGTGGCATCGTTTGTCGATGCCGAAGCCATCCGCGCCGCGCACCTGCGCGTGGTTGTCGATCCCATGGGCGGCGCAGCCCAGGGCTATCTAGCCGACTTGCTGCGCGAGCTTGGCGTTGAGGTGCACGAGATTCACGCCGGGCAGGCGTCTGACCAAGAAGATATCTGCCCCGACCCCGTTGAACCGTGGGTGGACGCTTGCGAGCGCACGGTTATCGAGGACGGAGCTTGCGCTGGCCTGGTGACCGACGGCGACGCCGACCGTATCGGCGCGGTTGACGAGCGCGGCAGATATATACATCCGCATCAGATCATGGCGCTCGTTTTGGGCGACTTGGTTCAATTTCGTAATTTGGAGGGGCGCGTCGTCGTCAATCTTTCATGCTCGACGCTCGTGCGTCGCATTGCCGAGGCGCTTGGCTGCCGCGTGACCGTCAAGCCAGTCGGTTTCAAATATATAGCGGCAGAGATGAAGAAGGGCGGCGTCCTCATGGGCGGCGAAGAAGCCGGTGGTATCGGCATCGCCGCGCATATGCCCGAGCGCGATGGAATCCTCGCCTGTCTGATTCTGTGTGAGCTTATGGCTAAGACGGACGCGCCTTTGGGCGTTCTGGTCGACCAACTCGAGGACAGTTTTGGTAAGACGAGTTACGGTCGACGGGATTTGCGCCTTGAGGCCGAAGATGCCGAAACGTTACGAACCCTGCTGCCGGGCGTAAACCCCAAGTCGATTTGTGGCAAGGTGCCGCAAAACGTTAGTCATATGGATGGCTTGCGTTTGGCATTCGAGGATGACACGTGGCTGCTGGTCCGTCCTAGCGGGACCGAACCAGTGGTGCGCGTCTACGCCGAGGGGTTCTCGGTGGAAGAACGTGATGAGTTGCTCGATGCTGGCTGTGCTTTAGCTAGGGGGACGTATCCGCTTTAACCATGAGACTGCCTTATATAAAGAGATGCTCGGCGAGCGGTAGGTAACGGCTGGCAAACGTTAGTCGGATTCCAAACTGTGTAGGAAATGTGTACGACCAGATTCCCGCCCACGGCGCCCCTCCGGTCTGGCAATATATCTCCTTGCCGCGCGGCCCGGTCGGACCGGATC
>CAUHIY010000006.1:0-32981 GCA_959606405.1 uncultured Collinsella sp.
GCGGCGCCACGATCTCATTCTTGTGGTCCGCAGGCTTGGCGTATTTCAGGCTGATCTCCCAGGCATCACAGATTGCGTCAATGCGGTGATCCAGGTCGTCGTACAGGGCGATGATATCCTTCCAGGAGCTGTAGTTCTTGGAGCTCGTCGGGACGTCCAGGTCCTCGACGATGTCGTAATACTGCTCGATGGTGTCTTCCGTGCGCTCGGCGACGTCGGCGAGATTTTGACGGGCGGTACGGTCCTCTTCCAGATAACCGCCATTGAACGCCTCTGCGCAGGCACGGACCTGGTTATCGAGATCTTCGAGCAGGTCGTAGTATTCGCTCAGGCGACGGTAGAGGTTTTGCTCGGAGAGGGTCGCCTGGCTGCCATCCTCGTCATCATCGTCGTCATCGTCAAAAAGGCTATTGGGGTCGTCGAGAGGCTTGAGGTCATCATCGTCAACATCATGGTGCAGCTTAGTAATCTCGGCAGTCGTTTGCGTGGCGGCGTTGTCGAAAGGCTTGATCACAAAAAAGATGGCCAAGGCGATGATAATTGCCACGAGCACAACGATAACGGCGATAAGCGCCTTGGTGCTGCTCTTTTTGGCGGCGGGGGCCTGCGGTGAATCAGGCGCGTACGTAGATGCCGGTTGCTGTTGGGGCGGGGTGTCCGCGACGGGTATGCGCTGCGTCGTTTCGACCGCTGCGGGGCTGGCGGCGGGGTCGGGGCGATAGGCGAGGGGGTCGTCCGGCTTAGCTTGCGGCGTATCGAGGAAGCCGGTCTGCTCAAACGCGGGTTGGCCATTGCTTGCGGTTGTCTGCTCAACGGGTGCACCGCATGAGGTGCAGAACTTGGCATCATCTGCAAGAAGTTTGCCGCACGAGGCGCAATACCGAGACATTGCCACTCCTTTCGCCACATTTCAAATCAATACGACGATTATACCCAGCGTCCAAAAGTCCCCATCATAAGTTGCGGTGAAATAGGGACTGTTTGGCGGTCTCAGAGCTTCAATCAGTCCCTATTTCACCGCAACTTTGGAAAGGCACCATTAGCCATTGGGGACGCGCCGAGCACTGGGGTATCATGGCTTGGTTGATATATCTGCATTTACGCGCCTTGTAGGAAGGGGCTGCGCCCATGGCTTTTGAGCCCGCTCAACATAGCTTTATCACGCTCGAGGGCGTCGATGGTGCCGGCAAGTCCACGCAGGCGCGTCTGCTTGCCCGCGCGCTCGAACTCGCTGGCTACCAGGTTGTGAGCCTGCGCGAGCCGGGCGGCACCGCCATCAGCGAAAAGATCCGCGCTCTGCTGCTCGACCCCGCCAATACGGCGATGGGCGACACCTGCGAGTTGCTGCTCTACGAGGCGGCGCGCGCTCAGTTGGTGCACGAGGTCATAGCTCCCGCCCTCGCGGCCGGCAAGGTGGTCCTGTGCGACCGCTTCTACGATTCCACGACCTGCTACCAGGCATTTGCCGACGGCCTCGATCGCCAGATAGTGTGCGATGCCAATAACCTGGCCGTCGCGGGAACACACCCGGCGCTCACGCTCGTCTACCACATCACGCCCGAGCAGGCGGCGCTACGCATGGCAGCCCGTGGCGCGGCAGATCGCATGGAGGCAAAAGGCATGACATTCCAGGAGCGTGTTTACCAGGGATTTTGCGCCATTGCTGCCGAGGAGCCAAACCGCGTAAAGCTCATCGACGCCACTGCGACCGTCGAGGAAGTCTTCGAGAAGACGGTCGAGCAGATTCGCGCGTACGGTCTCGTCATTTCGCAAGATGCTGTCGTCGCCGCGCTTGCCAAGGAGGCCGAGTAACATGGCCCCCGCTCAGGCAAGCCTGCTGGCCAAGCTCGACACCCAAGAGCGCGTTCGCGATTTTTTGACCAACGCCGTCGCCAGCGGCCGCGCATCGCACGCCTACCTGTTTTTGGGCGCTCCCGGTGCCGGCAAGCTCGATGCCGCATGGGCGCTCGCCCAGGCCTTCCTGTGCGAGCAGGACGGCTGCGGAGCATGCGACAGCTGCGTACGCGTTGCTCGGCATACGCATCCTGACGTGCACTATTACACGCCCGAGAGCGCCACAGGCTACCTCATTGCCCAGACCCGCGAGCTGCTCGATGACGTGCCGCTGGCGCCCATCCGTGCCAAGGCCAAGGTCTACATCATCGATCGTGCCGAGCAACTGCGCGCTAACACCGCCAACGCGCTGCTCAAGACACTCGAGGAGCCGCCCGAGGGCGTTATGTTCATCTTGTTGGGCACCTCGGCAGACGTGATGTTGCCCACCATCGTGAGCCGCTGTCAGTGCGTGCCGTTTCGGCTGGTGTCGCCCACCGTGGCCGCGCAGGCCGTGAGCCGCGCGACGGGTCAGGATCTCGCGCGTTGCCGCATGGCGGTCGCCGTGGCGGGAAGCCCCACACGCGGCATCGAGTTCCTTAAGAGTGCCGAGCGCCAGGATGCTCGCCGCCAAATGGTCCGCGCCATCGATTCGCTCATCGCTGCCGACGAGGCTGATGTGCTCAGCCGCGCCAAGTCGCTCATCGTCGCCGTTAAGGCGCCGCTCGCCGAGGTCAAGTCCACACAGGAAAAGGTGCTCGAGCAAAACGCCGACTACCTGTCGCGTGGAGCATTGAAGCAGCTTGAGGACCGCAACAAGCGCGAACTCAACGCGCGCGAGCGTTCGGGTATCATGGAAGCGCTGGCGAGCGCGCGGACGCTCATGCGCGACGTGCTGCTGACACTTCAGGACGAGGCGGCCGACGTCGTGAACGAAGACGTGCGCGACACGATCGGGCGGCTTGCCGCCGCGACGAATGTTGCGGGTGCCACCCGGGCGCTCGAGGCGGTCGCGACCGCCGAGCGCAACATCGCCAGAAACGTTACTCCCCAGCTGGCCATCGAGGTCATGCTGTTCGATATCAGGAAGGCACTGAAATGCCGTTAGTTGTACCCGTTAAGTTTACCTACGCCTCGCGCGACCTGTGGTTCGATCCGCAGGATCTGGATATCCTCGAGGCCGATTATGCCATTTGCTCCACCGAGCGCGGAACCGAGATCGGCCTGGTCACGGCCGATCCCTTTGAGGTGCCGCTCGACGAAATCGGTCAGCCGCTCAAGCCCGTGCTGCGCGTGGCGAGCGACATCGACTTGCAGCTTGCCGACGACCTGGCCATCCAGGGCGACGAGGCCATGGTCGACTTCCGCCGCCTGGTCAAGGAGCTCGACCTCGAGATGAAGCCGGTCGGCGTCGAGTACCTGTTTGGCGGCGAGAAGGCCGTGTTCTACTTTGCGGCTGAGGAACGCGTCGATTTTCGCCAGCTCGTCAAGGATCTGTCCTCGACGCTGCACATTCGCGTCGACATGCGCCAGATCGGCGTGCGCGACGAGACCCGCCTGGTGGGCGGCTATGCCCAGTGCGGACAGGAACTCTGCTGCACGCGCTTTGGCGGACAGTTTGAGCCCGTCTCGATTCGCATGGCAAAAGAGCAAGACCTGCCGCTCAATTCCTCCAAGATCAGCGGCGTGTGCGGTCGTCTGATGTGCTGCCTGCGCTACGAGTTCGAGGCCTACAAGGACTTTAAGAGCCGTGCGCCCAAAAAGAAGACGCTCATCGATACGCCGCTTGGCAAGGCGCGTATCCAGGAGTATGACACGCCGCGTGAGCAGCTGGTGCTGCGCCTGGAGAACGGCAAAGTCTTTAAGGTCAACCTGGCCGATATGACGTGCTCGGAGGGCTGCAAAAAGAAGGCCGCCGAGCAGGGCTGCAACTGCCGCCCCGACTGCGTGACGCGCGACGTGCTCGAGCGCATTGAGTCGCCCGAGATGCGTCTGGCGCTCATGGAGCTCGATCGCGAAAACGGCGTCGATGTGGGCGATGGCCTGTCGAGTGCCGACCGTCTGGCCGGCACGTCGATGCCCAAGCGCCGTCGTCGCGATGCTGAATCCGATGCCCGCGCTGCTCAGAGCGAGAGCCGCGGTCGCGGTAAGGGTCGTGGCAAGGCCGAGGCACCCGAGGCCGAGGGGGCGGCCGATGGCCGTCGCCGCCGCAAGCGCGCGGCGTCCGTCGACAATGGCGAGACCGCGGGCAAGAACGCTTCCCGCGAGCGCGAGGTTCAGCAGCCCCAGCAGCAAAACCGCGGCGGTGGCATGAATCCCACGCGCCGTCGTCGCCGTCACCTGTCGAGCGAGGAGCGCGAGGACGTCTTCCGCGCCGCAGCTGCTCGCGAGGCCGGTGCCGCTCCCAAGGGCGTCTCGGCCTCCGATGCGCCTACCGACAAGGCTGGCAAGCCGCGTGGCGAGGAGGAGCGCGCGCCACGTCCGCGCCGTCGCCATTCCTCGGGCGCGCAACAGAAGCCCTCAGTGCCCTCCGTGGCCGATCAGGTCTCGGATGGCGAGGTCAAGGTCACGCGCCGTCGTCCCGGAGATGGCGGGGGAGCGGCTGCCAAGGCTTCGCGTGGCGCCGCTCGCGACGAGCGCGAGCCGCGCGAGGATCGCGGTGGCGAGGGCTCGGCCGACCAGGGTCAAAAGCGCCGTCGCCGTCGCCGTTCCCGCAAGCCGCGTCAAGATGGTGGCGAGGGCTCGACCCAAAACTCGTCCGCACCGCAACCGCCCACCGGCGAATAGCGCCCGCAAACGGATTTAACCTGCCCGACCCCAAACGCGTCGGGGTACCATAGCGCTGAATCAACAACCCTCCCTGCGACCGAGCGTAGGGAGGGTTGTGTCGTGAAGAGACATTTGAACGTGTTGAGATGCCTGCAAGGTGCCGGCATCCTACCGTTTGCGGACGAATTGCTACCGTTTGCCGAGCGGGCGGCGCACGAGGCGCTTGAGGCGTTGTCGCCCACGCGATGCGCCGGCTGCGAGCGCTCCGGCGCGCTTATTTGCCAAGACTGCTTGGCGGCGCTTGCGCTCATCGACCCGCGGCATAGCTGCACTCGATGCGGCGCCCCGTTTGGAGACTTGCTGTGCACCGAGTGCTCGGTCGAGGGTACGTCCTCGGCGATGGCCGAAGCGCTCGACCGGTGCCTGGCATGTGCCGTTTACACGCACCCGCTGCCGCGGATCATTAAAGCGTACAAAGACGCGGGCGAGCGACGCCTGGCGCCGTATCTGGCAGAGCTGCTATACGATACCGCCTTACATGCCCAGGTCGCGGCACCCGATCGTTACGGTGGTGTGTTGTGCGGCGCCGATGCGGTGGTGTTTGTGCCCGCGACGGCGGCGGCGTTTCGGCGACGCGGCTTCGATCATATGGAAGCCATCGCGCGCCCATTTTGCGAGCTGTCGGGTGTTCCGCTACTCGACGCCCTCGTTAAGTACGGTCATGGCGACCAGCGTGAACTCGGTCGTGAAGAACGCCGTGAACGCGCCCGAGGCATGTACGAGACCGTTGAGGACGTGCGGGGCCGCCGCCTGCTGCTTATCGACGACGTTATCACCACGGGTGCGACGATGGCAGCGGCTTCGGCGGAACTCAAGCGCGCCGGTGCCGCGGCCGTTGATGGCCTCGCTATCACACGCGTTTGGTAGGGGTGATTCGTGTGGCGGTAACAATCAAACAGCGCAACAAGCCGATAAAAGAGCAGCTTGCGGCTTCCGTGATCCTGACGGGTGCCTCGGCGTTGCGTATGATGCGCGCCGAGCGCCGGCAGATGGGCTACGTCGGCTGGAAGGACCTTGAGCCCGAGGAGGAGCGCCGCGTGCTGTGCACGTCATCGCCTTCGACCGAGGATATCTATCTTCTCGACCTGGTTCGAATTGGAGCCAAAAGCGGCGAGGTGCAAGAAGACCTGTGCTTGCTGGTGGGATCTGCGGCGCAGCGCCGCCGCATGCCTGGTGTGGGCTGGTCCGTGTGTTCTGGGTTGCCTGCCGGCTCGATTCTAGAGGTGGAACCGGGGGTGTACAGCCTATCTCCCGAGGCCCTTTGTGTTGCCGTCGCCCGCGAGGTCGGCTGTATCCAGGCGTTTGCCCTGGCCCAGGAACTGTGTTCCAAGATTTCACTGAGTGACCGCGGGCAGTATCTACCTCCCTACACATCGCCTGTCGTGAACAAATTGGCAAAGGACAAAGACCAGCCGCCAGATGTCGGTTACTTTGAGGTCGAGTCCGTGCTGACACCCGATTGCCTGGTAGATTACCTCGCGGCATGCAAGGGGAATGTGGCCAAACAGCTGCTGCGCCTGTGTCCCTACCTGTCAGAAAATCTGCGCTCGCCCATGGAGTGCATCATGCTCGCTCTGTTTTCGCTTCCGTTTTCCTATGGCGGATTTGCCTGCGGTCCCTTTAAGACCGACTACAAGATCGAGTTCGATGACCGTGCGCAGGCAATCTCGGGGATGCCGCATGCAGTTTGCGATGCGTATCAGGAAGCAGCCCAGTTTGACCTGGAATACAACGGTGAGCTGGGCCATTCCTCCCGGAGGGGACGTATCCATGATGAAAAACGCAACACGGGCTTGATTACTATGGGAATCGAGGTCGCGACGGTCAATAACGAGATGCTCTGCGACATGGAGGCAATGGAGGCGCTCGCATGGCGCATGCACCAGCGTATGCGAAAGCGGTACCGGAATCGTGTCGATGCCCGCAGGAAAAAGCAAGAGGCGCTGCTTAACACGCTGCGGGCGTGTTTTGGGCTTAAACCCGCCTAACAATGCTCTGAAACAGGGGGTTGGATATATGCTCTGGCCAAAATATAGCAAATATGAGTACTGCTACAAATTCAGTAACAGTAAAATCAGGGATTTTGGGACTGGAAGATGGGGTAAATTAGAAAGTTATTAAACAAATGTGGAATATCCTGGCATCAATCTGACGTTATAGAGCGTGAAAACAGCTTGCAGAGCCAAAAACTCCTGCTACTAAATTGGTAACAGTACTCATATTTGCTATTTTTTGGCCACGGCACCCTGAGACGGGTGCCCCGGAGCTCCCCGTAGGGGAGCTCCGGGCTTCATAGGGGCACGAATAGCCCGCTCCGACCTGCGAAATCTGTACTCGCGATGCGAATAACGCCCCTAACCTTAAACTTTAGCTTGAACTTAGCTATAATGCGCTACGTTCCTGCCAGGCTGTGGTTGCGGACGGACGAAATGCCCGTCCTAGTCCAAGACAGACGCGGTCAAAGGGATCCACGTAAGCGACCGCGTGCGCGCGGCGCGATCATGGCGCGTCCTAGATGTAAGCCGCACCGTCCGTTCTACTTTCTTTGGGGCAATACCGCCTCGCGGGCGAGCGGGCCAGTCGTGAAGGTGGCTGCGGCCTCCCGAGCAAACACCCCGGTGCGCAAGTGTGGGGTCAAATACCAGGTCAGCTGGTGGGAACAACCTGATATTCCGCGCAACGCACGGATCGTATACGACACAGAAGGCAGGGTAGTGGACATGGTGAGGGGCAGCTTGATGCACGCGGCTCGGTTAGGTGCTGGGACCGCAGCGGTCATCGCCGTTTTGGGCCTGAGCGGATGCGCGTTCAACCCGCTGTCTACGTTCACGACTCCCACGATCGACCAGATCGAGTACGAGACGGTCACGCCGGCGGTGTCGGACGATGCCCTGGTCACTTCCGGAACCCTGACGGTTGCCCTCGATACTTCCGATGCACCGCAGGCCATGCAGGACGCCGACGGCGAGCTCACGGGGTATGCGGTCGACGCCGCCCGCGCCCTCGCAAGCCGCATGGGCCTTAAGGTCGCCTTTGTCGATGCGTCCTCGGCAGGTTCCGCGCTCGGCGACAAAAAGGCCGATATCTTTATCGGCAAGATCGACTCCACGGACGGGGACGTTAGCTCGCTCGGCACCTGCCTGTACGATGCCACTTCCGTGTTCGGTAAAACCAGCGATGGTGGGTCGTTAAGCGTTTCCACCGATACCCTTAACACGTCTACTCTGGGCGTTCAGATGTCCTCGGCCTCGCAGGAGGCGCTTGCTAAGCAGAGCATCACCGCCAACCAAAAGACCTACTCCAACATCAACGAGTGCTTTGAGGCGCTCGAGTCCGGCGAGGTCGACTATGTGATCTGCGACTCCACAGCCGGCGGCTATCTTGCACGCCTGATGAGCGAGGTCTCCTATGTCGGTGCGCTCGAGGCGCCCTCGACGCTTGGTGTTGCGGGCCTCTCGTCCAATGACAAACTGTGCCGCGCCGTGAGCGATGCCCTCGACGGTATTACGGCCGACGGTACGCTCGAGGCGGTCCACTGCGTCTGGTATGGAAGGATGCCCTACGACCTCACCACTAAGACGGTTTCGGGCGCTAACGTGCAGCCGGGCGACTCTGAGTCCAGTGAGACCACGTCCTCCGGCAGCGAGTCCTCCGATTCCAACAATGAGACCGCATCCTCCGAGGACAAATCGTCCAGCCAGGAAGGCACCATCACCGACGACGACATTAACAAACTCAATAGCTAGTTATTGCTAGGGGTGGTGTCTCCTATACGTTGGAAAGGACACCTCTTCACGGTTTCAACACGCACTGCCGGG
Source organism: uncultured Collinsella sp. (assembly GCA_959606405.1). Taxonomy (GTDB): domain Bacteria; phylum Actinomycetota; class Coriobacteriia; order Coriobacteriales; family Coriobacteriaceae; genus Collinsella. Next base: position 8,481 of record CAUHIY010000006.1, read on the forward strand.
CTTCCCCAATAGGGGAGCCCGGCTTTTCCATCTCTATAAAACCAGCAGGTCAAAGCCAATTTTTGGGACCAAATACAAAGCCGCCGTCCCCCTCCTATAGCGCACTTTGCCACAGAAAAGTGCGAGACTTCGGTATGCGGTATCAAGCAATCGTTATTCGGGTCTTTAGGAATCCACGTGATTAAATGCACGGCAATGGGTACATAGCCAGTACAGTAAGTCCCCGAGGCAGATTGGAGCCACGTATGGATATCAAGGTTTCTGGACGCAAGACGACGGTAACCGATGCTCTGCGTGCGCATGTGGATGAGAAGATCGGCGAGGCGCTCAAGGTTTTCGATATCGAGCCCATGACGGTCGACGTTGTACTTCGCTATGAGAAGAACCCCTCGAACCCCAACCCGGCAATCGTCGAGGTCACGGTTCGTGCCCGCGGTTCGGTGATTCGCGTTGCCGAGCACGGTGCAGATATGTACGCCGCCATCGACCTCTCCGCCGATAAGGTCACCCGCCAGCTGCGCAAGTTCAAGACCAAGGTCGTGGACAACCGCCAGGGCGGTGCCAGCGCCGCGGATGTCGCGCCGGTCGAGCGCGTCGAGGATCTGGCCGACCTGCTGCTGCCCGAGGAAGAGGACGACCTGCTCGTCCGCGAGAAGGTTATCGACGTCACCCCGATGACTGAGGAGCAGGCGCTGGTGCAGACCGATCTGCTGGGTCACGACTTCTACGTGTTCGAGAACGCGACGACCGGCCTTATCAATGTGGTGTATCACCGTAAGAATGGTGGATATGGCATCATCAAGCCCCGCATCGAAACACTTGACGAGTAAAATACGTTAACTTGCATGAGTTAACGGTTGGCGGCCATCCCATGCGGGTGGCCGCCTTTTTTACGTAAGGAGTCGCTTTGATGGACAAAGCTGCATCTACCGGCCATTCTGACCGCTGCCGCATCGTCGTCGATACCTGCTGCGACTTTAGCCCCGAGGTCGCCGCGAACCTCGATGTCGATATCTTGGGCTTCCCCTTTATCATCGATGGCGAGGAGCGTACGGACGACATCTGGTCGAGCATGAGCCCTAAGGAGTTCTACGACCGCATGCGCGCCGGCGCTCGCGTGTCTACCTCCGCCGTGTCGCTCGGTCGCTATATTGAGTTCTTTACCGAGTGCGCTAAAGAGGGTACGCCCACGGTCTACCTGTGCTTTACCTCGGCGCTGTCGTCGAGCTACAACTCCGCGTGCCAGGCGGCAGATGCCGTGCGCGCCGAGTATCCCAACTTTGAGCTCTACGTGGTCGACAACGCTCTGCCCTGCGCGACCGGCGCGCTCTTGGCGCTCGAGGCCGTGCGCCAGCGTTCGGCGGGACTGACCGCCAAGCAGCTGGTCGATTGGGCAAACGAGGCAAAGACCTACGTCCACGGCTACTTTACGCTCGAGAGCTTCGACGCACTGGCTGCCGGCGGCCGCATTCCGCCCGCGGCGGCGCAGCTTACGGCAAAGCTCGATGTCAAGCCCGAGCTCTCCTACGACCTTGCCGGCTCGCTGTCGCTAATCGGTGTCAACCGAGGCCGCAAGAAGGCACTCAAGTCCATCCTCAAGTCGTTCCGCGAGAACTACGTGCCCGATCGCACCATGCCCATCGCCATTATGACTGCCGATGCCGAAAAGGACGGTGACTGGCTCGAAGCTGCCATCCGCAAGGAGGAGGGTTGCGCCGACGTCACGATCATTCGCAGCTCCGTGGGTCCCACCATCGGCTCGCACGTGGGCCCCGGCATGGTGGCCTGCGCGTTTTGGGGTAAGAACCGCGCCGACAAGGCGTCGCTTTCCGACCGCATCGCCCGCCGCGTGCGCGGTCAGTAGGCAAGTAACGCGGCCGTAATCGATCCCAGCTCACTGCCCAAACGCTGGCATCGAGTATTCAACCTGGTAACAACACCCAACCCAAAAGGAAAGGTTTCATGGCAAACAAGCTCTCCGTCGCATTTATCGGCACCGGAATCATGGGTGCCCCCATCGCCGGTCACATCCTGGATGCCGGCTATCCCGTCACGGTCAACAACCGCACCAAGTCCAAGGCTGCCGCGCTTATCGAGCGCGGTGCCGCCTGGGCCGATACGCCGGCCGATGCCGTGGCTAACGCCGATGTCGTCTTTACCATGGTGGGTTATCCCTCCGAGGTCGAGGAGCTCTACCTGGCGGGCGACGGTCTGCTCGCGTGCACTAAGCCCGGTGCGGTCCTGATCGACCTTACCACGAGCTCGCCCGAGCTGGCGCGCGACATTGCCGAGGCCGCCCAGGTCTCCGGTCGCATGGCGTTTGACTGCCCCGTCACCGGTGGCGAGTCGGGCGCTATCGCCGGTACGCTCACGGCTATCGTGGGCGCTACCGAGAACGACATTGCGCCGGTCCGCGACATCCTTGCCACCTTTGCGGCCAACATCTGCTGCTTCGATGGCGCCGGCAAGGGCCAGGCTGCCAAGCTCGCCAACCAGGTGTCGCTGGGCGCCTGCATGGTCGGCATGGCAGACGCCATGGCGTTTGCCGAGCTGAGCGGCCTCGATCTGGAGAAGACCCGTCAGATGATCCTGGGCGGCACCGGTAAGTCCGGCGCCATGGAGAGCCTGGCGCCCAAGGCGCTCGACGGCGACTACAAGCCCGGCTTTATGGTCGAGCACTTCATCAAGGACCTGCGCCTGGCGCTCGCCTACGCCGATGACCGCGAGCTCGCGCTGCCCGGCGCCGACGTCGCCTTTACGCTCTACGACATGCTCGACGCCATCGGTGGCGCCAAGCTGGGCACCCAGGCCATCACAGTCCTCTATAAGGAGGAGGCCGACGCCATCGCCGCCGGTTTGGACTGGTCGCAGTATCGTCCTGAGGAGCATGGCGCTCACGAGGACGGCTGCGGTTGCGGCGAGCACGGCGACGACCATGAGTGCGGTTGCGGTCACCATCACGGCGAGGATCACGAGTGCTGCGGCGGCCACGGCCATGACGACGGCCATGAGTGCTGCTGCGGCCACCATCACGGGGAGTAGCGCCCATGAGCTGGACGTTCGTGGTGTTAGCGCTGGTGCTCTTTCTCTTTGCGATCTACATTGGCTTTTTGTGCGGTCAGTGGGCGTGCGAAAAGCGCGTCATCACCAAGCGCGACTACTGGATTGCCAACTTTGCGGGAGCGGCGGCAGTCGTCCTGCTGACCTGGGTGTTCTCGCTGTTCCCGCTGGTGCAGTTTGCGCCGATCGGCTGGCTCGGCGGCTTTATCGCCGGTCTTAAAATGAGCTTTGGCGAGTCCGTCGGTCCGTGGCGCAAGCACGACGAGGTCTTTAACGTCAACAAGGCTCATCGCGCCGCCGCCGACGCGGGCGACGCCGAGGAGCGCCGCCGTGCGCGTCGCAATGGCGCGGCCGACCGACAGCTCATCTCGGTCACCGATGACAGCAAGGGTGCTGGCAAGCACGCTAAGAAATAGTAAGAAGAGGTAACTATGGCAGAAAACAAAGACGAACAGCTCACCGACGAGGAGCTGGCACAGCTTCAGCTGGCAGAGGAGAACGAGAACGCCGTCGACCGTCTGGTCCAGGAGCTCGGCTGCCCCACGCGCCGCATCCGCCAGTTTGCCGCTCGTGTGCTGCACCTGCTTGCCGAGCGCGATCCGCAGCGCATCGTGCCCTGCGTGCCCGCGCTGATCGAGGCGCTCGACCGCCCCGAGGCGCAGACCCGCTGGGAGGCCCTCGATGCCCTGACGGCGCTCGCTACCACCTGCCCCGAGCAGCTGGGCGATGCCTTTGAGGGCGCCGAGACTGCACTGTTCGACGAGATCTCCTCCACGCTGCGCTATGCCGCCTTCCGCCTGCTGTGCGTGTGGGGTGCCACGAGCGTCGAGCGTTCGCGCGAGGCTTGGCCCATCCTGGACGAGGCCATCCAGTGCTACCACGGCGACCTCGAGTATCGCGACATGCTCGGTTGCCTGTACGAGTTTTGCCAGGGCGAGATCGACGCCGAGGTTGCCGAGAAGCTTGCGCTGCGCCTTAAGTTCGATGCCGAGAACGGTAAGGGCAGCTATCTCAAGGCCCGTTCGAGCGAGATTTGCGAAATGCTTGTTAAACGTTTTGGCCTGGATCTCTCCAAAAAGAAGAAGCGTGCTAGCGTTAAAAAATCTGACGACGCCGAAGACGAGGAGTAACAGATTATGGCGCACGATGTAGTCCTGATTCCCGGTGACGGTATCGGTCCCGAGATTACGCAGGCCATGCGCCGCGTGGTCGAGGCTGCCGGTGTCCAGATCAATTGGAACGTCCAGGAGGCCGGTGCCGGCGTCATGGACGAGTTTGGCACGCCGCTGCCCCAGCACGTGCTCGATGCGGTCGCCGAGACCAAGGTTGCCATCAAGGGCCCCATCACCACGCCGGTCGGCACGGGTTTCCGCAGCGTCAACGTGGCCCTGCGCAAGCACTTCGACCTGTATGCCTGCGTGCGCCCCTGCCTGTCGCAGCCGGGCGACGGCTCGCGTTTCCGCGATGTCGACCTGGTTATCGTGCGCGAGAACACCGAGGACCTCTACGCTGGCATCGAGTTCGATGAGGGCGCTGCCGAGGTCGAGGAGCTCTCGCAGCTTGTCGAGCGTTCGGGCCAAAAGACCTTCGCCGCTGATTCCGCGATCTCGATCAAGCCGATCTCCATCGCCAAGAGCCGCCGCATTGTGGAGTATGCCTTTGAGTATGCCCGCCGCTGCGGCCGCAAAAAGGTGACGGCCGTGCACAAGGCTAACATCATGAAGGCGACCGACGGCCTGTTCCTGCGCGTGGCGCGCGAGGTAGCCGCCAACTATCCCGATATCGAGTTCAACGACAAGATCGTCGACGCCACCTGCATGGGCCTGGTCCAGAACCCCAACGACTTCGATGTCCTGGTACTGCCCAACTTGTACGGCGACATCGTCAGCGACCTGTGCGCTGGGCTGGTGGGTGGCCTGGGTATGGCTCCGGGTTCCAACATCGGTGCCGACTGCGCCATCTTTGAGGCTACGCATGGCTCCGCGCCCGATATCGCCGGCCAGGATATCGCCAACCCCACGGCCGAGATCCTCTCTGCTGCGATGATGCTCGATCACCTGGGCGAGAACGATGCTGCCAATCGCATTCGTGCCGCCGTATCTGCCACGCTCGACGAGGGCGAGCAGGTTACCGGTGACGTGCGTCGTGCCCAGACCGGCTCCGTTGAGGGCGCTGTGGGCACGCAGGCCTTTGCCGATGCCGTTATCGCGCACCTGGTCTAAGGTATGCACGCTGCAAACGCCTAAATAGTACTTAAGTGTTTGCGTATAACCTAAGAATCAATACGCCCGGCGCCCTGCCGGGCGTATTCTATTGGGGACTATGTTTCCTAACAAGGAGTAACTGATATGGGTCTGATTCAAAAGAAGGACGAGAAGGACGAGATCGACGGCATCCAGATCATCGAGCGCGGCGAAGGCCCTGACGGTGATGAGGACGAGAAGATCGACCTGGTCGCCGGCACGTCTGCCGAACATATTGCCGCCGGCACGACCGCCGAGGAGGAAGACGCTCGCCTGGAGGCAAAGATCGCCGCGGACGCCGCCGACGAGAACCTCATGCCCCAGGAGCAGGACGAGGACGACGACTCCGACGTGGACGACCACGCTTGTAAGCACAAGAAGACGATGATTGCCGCCTTTGTGGTCGCCATCGTGATCGCTGCCGTGGTCGGCTTCTTTATCGGCAACGGTGGTTTTGGCGGCAAGGGTGTCGGCTCGTCGACCCTGACCGAGGATCAGCTCGATTCGACCGTGGCAAGTTATAGCTACAACGGCAAGAAGAGCGACATCACCGCGCGTGAGGCCATCGAGAGCCAGTACAGTCTCGACACCGTCAAGGACGACGACGGCAGCTACACCGCTCCGTCTGCCGACGTTATCCTGTCCTACGTGCGCAACCAGATTCTGCTGGACGCTGCCGAGGACGAGGGCATTACCGTCTCTTCCAAGGAAATGAAGCAGTACGCCGAGGATTCCATCGGCACTTCGGACTACAAGACCATGGCCACGCAGTATGGCGTGTCCAAGGACCAGGCCAAGCAGATCGTCCGCCAGTCCGCGACGCTGCAGAAGCTCTACAAGAAGAAGGTGGGCGATAGCTCCGCAAGCATGCCGACCGCTCCGACCGAGCCTGCTGACGGCAACGAGGAGACCGCGAGCAAGGACTACGCCGACTACATCATCAACCTTGCCAGTGACGAGTGGGATAGCGAGAAGGGCACTTGGAAGGACGCCGACAGCACCTACGCTAAGGCCTTTGCCGACGATGCCTTTACGGCCGATAGCGCTACCTATAAGCAGGCCATGACCGCCTATTACACCGCCTATCAGCAGTATTCCTCGCAGGCTTCGAGCGCCAGCTCCAAGTGGACCGAGTACGCCAACGGCCTCTACGCCAAGGCCAATATCAGCATCTACGGCCTGTTTGCGTAAAGATTGCCTGAGCCTTCGAGTACGAAGCCGAAATATCTGATGAAGCCCCCTAGAACTGACATCGTTCTAGGGGGCTTTTTGCGTTGCAGGGACGGGCGGGGAAGAGGGTGGTAGGGGAGAGGTTATATACAAATTCTTGGAGACTTTATTCATGTAAAGTGAAAACGATTTCGGCCAAACTGGTAGTAACAATGTGGTACCACTGTTCATCTGGTAGTAACCACTTTTGAGATGAAATCGAATGGAAATTGCTAAGAATTAGTTTGGTAATGAAAGAAACGCAGCACATCTACCTGCGCAAATTACCGTTTACGGGCCAAAAATAACCGTTTGGCAACGATATAGTAATTTGAACGAAATGTGGTGGACGTTTGAATTGAGTGTGTGCTACCGTACATACCAGCAACCCGAGAAAAGGGACTGGGTTGTCTAAGTTTGCGCACCAATGCCGGCAAGCGGAGAAGCCGGTATGCACAAGGCGCGGACATGGAACTCGTTGGTGAACAACGAAAGAAAGGTTGGAGGAGATACCAATATGATGAAGTACCTCCAGAAGCTCGGCAAAGCGCTGATGCTTCCCGTCGCGGCGCTTTCTCGTCGCAGGTATTCTTATGGGCGTGGGCTACCTGCTCGCTCCCGCAGTCATGGGTGCTGCCGGTGACACTACCGGTTTTGCCTATACCGCCGGCTTCCTGCTCATCAAGGCAGGCGGCGCTCTTATCGATAACATGGCCTGGCTGTTCGCAGTCGGCGCCGCTGTCGGCCTTGCCGACGATCACGATGGCACCGCTGGCCTCGCTGGCCTCGTCGCCTTCCTGATGATCCAGCAGCTCCTGAACCCCGCTGTTGTTGGTACCATTCGTGGTATGGATGCCGATGCTCAGACCGCTTGGCTTGCCACGACCGAGGGCATCGCGTTCTCCAAGATCGCTGGTAACTCCTTCATCGGCATCCTGTCCGCCGTCATCGGTGGCACTTGCTACAACAAGTTCAAGGACACCCGTCTTCCCGACTGGCTGGCCTTCTTCTCCGGCAAGCGTTGCGTCGCCATCATGACCGCCGTCATCTGCATCGTCGTCTCCGTCGTCCTGCTCTTTGCTTGGCCCCTCATCTTCGGTGCGCTCGTCGCTCTGGGCGAGGGTATCGCTGCTATGGGTGGCATCGGCGCTGGCATCTACGCCTTCCTCAACCGCCTGCTCATCCCGACCGGTCTGCATCACGCACTCAACAACGTGTTCTGGTTCGACACCATCGGCCTTGGCGACCTGACCCACTTCTGGGCTGGCGAGACCTCCGCTGACGTCAAGTGGAGCCTCGGTATGTACATGTCCGGCTTCTTCCCCTGCATGATGTTCGGTATCCCGGGCGCTGCCCTGGCTATGGTTCAGACCGCTAAGAACAAGAAGGCTGCTATCGGCCTGGTTGTCTCCGCTGCTATCTGCGCCTTCGTCTGCGGCGTTACCGAGCCCTTCGAGTTCGGCTTCATGTTCCTGTGCTTCCCGCTCTACGTCGTGTACGCTGCTCTGTACGGCATCTTCATCATCGTCACCTACTATGTTGGTTTCCGTGCTGGCTTCTGCTTCTCCGCTGGTGCTACCGACCTCCTGTTCTCCTCTAGCCTCCCGGCTGCCGCCAACACCTGGATGATCATCCCGCTGGGCATCGCTGCCTTCGTGGTCTTCTACCTCGTGTTCCGCTTCGCCATCACCAAGTTCAACCTCATGACCCCTGGTCGCGAGGATGAGGATGTCGAGGAGACCTCCGCTTCCGCCGCTGCTGGCGACGACAAGTTCGCCGCTCTGGCCGCCGCTGTTCTCGCTGCCGTCGGTGGCAAGGAGAACGTCAAGACCGTTGACTGCTGCGCTACTCGCCTGCGCTTCGAGCTCGGCGATTCCGATCTGGTCGACGAGGCTGCCTGCAAGAAGGCTGGCGCTCTGGGTGTCATGAAGATGGACAAGGGTGCTACCCAGGTCATCATCGGCACGCAGGTCCAGGCTGTTGCCGAGGAGCTCAAGAAGCTTCTCTAAGCCTTAAAGACGTATCTGTCTTGCAAAGGGTCGTCCCGCTCCGCGGGGGCGGCCCTTTTTGCTACCTCAATACTTGATGCAGCGATGTAATTGGTATTACAGTACACAGGCAATCAACTGGCAAACAATATTGAAATATGCTTGTTGACCTGCTGTTATTCCATTAAAACTGCTATAGTACGTGGTGTCTGGTTACAACCAATTTCGAGTCATTTATCCGGCAGGTATCATTATGGCAATGGGAGCGCGCAAACAACCTCTGTACGATCAGCTCGTCGATTTGCTGACCGATAAAATCGATCACGAACTTCGACCCGGCGACTATTTGCCGTCTGAGCGTGACCTCTCGGAACGCTATGGGCTCTCGCGTACGACGGTTCGCCTTGCCCTGCAGGAGCTTGAACGCTTGGGCTTGGTGGTTCGTCAGCGCGGCCGTGGAACCATGGTGTGCGACCGCTCTCTGCAAACGGCAAATCTCACGCAGACCTATAGCTTTACCGAGCAGATGAAGGCGATCGGCCGTGTGCCCAAGACGACGATTCTCGAGTTTACCGAGGTCGAGGCTGACAAGAATATTGCCGTAGAGATGAACGCGCGCCTGGGCGAGCGTCTGTACAAGATCAAGCGCCTGCGTATAGCCGATGGTGTACCGCTGATGATTGAGTGTACATATCTGCCAAGTCGCAAGTTCTTTGCGCTTAAGCGCCCCATGATCGAGAACAAATCGCTGTACGACATGATTGAGCAGGACTTTCACGAGAAAGTTCGCGTGGCAGAGGAAGAATTCTACGCGAGTATCGCCCGCCATTCCGACGCTCGTCTGCTCGAGATTACCGAAGGCGCGCCGGTGCTGGATTTGATTCGTACCACATATGACATGAACAACGAGGTTATCGAGTATACGCGTTCGGTTGCGCGTGCCGACCAGTTTAAGTACAAGGTCTACCACAACCGCGCAGTCTAGAGTTATTGGGTATAAACGGCTTGGCGTGTTTTGCGGCGGGTGCAAATTATACCAAGCGGTAGAAGGCAACGAACAATCGCTCGAATTAACAATGCAGTGGTTTTTGATCCGCCCTAAAATGCACTGCGGGTACGGGAGCATAGATGAGCACGTATGCTATCAAGGCCGACAAGTTCTTTTTGCCGGCGGGGCCGCAGCTGGGCGGCTACCTCATGGTCGAAGACGGCGTCTTTGGCGTTTGGCAGGCCGATGAGCCCGCTTGTGAGATCAAAGATTATTCGGGTACATGGATTGCGCCGGGCATGGTGGACACCCATATCCATGGCTTCTATAACCATGCCACGACCGATAACGATGCCGAGGGCATCAACATCAGCTCGACCGAGCTCGCACGTCGTGGTACCACCAGCTGGCTTCCCACGACCTTTACCGACGGCGTGGAGCAGATTAAGGACGCCTGCGCCGCCATTGCACAGGCGGAAGAAGAGCGTGGACCCGAGTTCTGCGGTGCTCGTATTCAGGGCATCTACCTGGAGGGCCCGTTCTTTACCATGAAGCACGTGGGCGCCCAGAACCCCGCTTATCTGATTGACCCGTCCGAGGAAATTTTTGACGAGTGGCAGGAGGCCGCCGGCGGTCGTATCGTCAAGAGCGCCATGGCGGCCGAGCGCGATGGCGCTGCCGCTTACGCCGCGGCTTTGAGCGCAAAGGGCGTCGTGACCTGCATTGGCCACTCCGATGCCACCTATGATGAGTGCGCCGCCGCCATCAATGCTGGCGCCAGCTGCTTTACGCATACCTACAACGGCCAGCGCGGTCTGCATCACCGTGAGCCCGGTGTCGTCGGGGCCGCTATGACCACGCCCAACACCTATGCCGAGATCATCTGCGACGGCAAACATGTGAACCCCGCTGCTATCAAGGCCCTGCTGCAGGCCAAGGGCTGGCAGCACACGGTGCTGATCACCGACTGCCTGGGTTGCGGCGGCATGCCCGAGGGAAAGTACACCAGCGGTGGCATGGATGTTATTATGAAGGACAACCTTTGCTGGCTTGCCGATGGCTCTGCTATCGCCGGCTCGGTGCTCACGCTCGCGCAGGGCGTCAAGAACATCGTCGACTGGGGTCTTGCGAGCGCCGATATCGCCATTCGCATGGCGACCGAGGTACCCGCGCGTTCTGCTCACGTCGAGGATAAATGTGGCAGCATTATGCCTGGCCGCGATGCCGACTTTGTTGTGTTCAATCCCGACCTTACCCTGGTCGAGACGTATGTGGGTGGCAACAGCGTCGGTAACGCGTTTGCCGAGTAGCCGCCAAAGAAGCGATCCGAGAGGGGATTTAGATGATTTACGGTGCATTGGGCGATATCGAGGAGTACCGCGGAATGCTCAAGGGCCTCGACGTGTTGATCGACTGGCTCGAGGAGAACGACCCGGCGCAGCTCGAGGTCGGCAGCCATCCGATTCTGGGCGACAAGGTCTTTGCGAACGTCATGGCTCCCACGACGCGTCCCGAGGCAGAGGCTCACTACGAGACGCATCAGCGCTATCACGACCTGCAGATCGATGTCGAGGGTCGCGAGGCCTTTAAGGTTGCCACGGGCAGCCTGACGCTGGTCCAGGAGTTTGACGAGAAGGACGACTACGATCTGGTCGATTCCGACGCCTCGATCGCCGGCGATCTTGCCGACGACAAGTTCGCGCTGTTCGTTGCCGGCGAGCCTCACATGCCCACGCTCGAGTTCCCGGGCGATGGCGCACAGCCGGTCAAGAAGATCTGCTTTAAGCTGCTTGCAGACGCTTACTGGGAGGAGTAACGCGCTGCTCGGCTGAGTTGTTCGCCTGATGGCGTGATTCCCCTAGGGAAATCACGCAAGGACCCCGCCAAATGTGTTTCCCCTAGGGGAATCACGTTTGGCGGGGTTTTATGTTTATGAATAGGGGAACTGAAGCCGTGACGATGCTTGGGTTGGCGCACGCGCACTCAAATCGGCAACAACAAAGTAGATAAGCATTTGAAGAAATGCGATTGAAACATAATGTAACTAGTATGAAATAGTGGATAGCTGGTACATACCACCTTTCAAATATAGAATCGTTAGAAATCTATAGTTAAAAAGTAATTTACCAGCTGGTTTATATTTTGTTCATTAAAGCCGTTCATCGCCATTTCGCTACCGTTTACGGACCACTTCAGATTCTGTCTACATAATTGCGTTAATGCGTCCATAATAGGCAAGGCGTTTAGCCGAGGGCCGAGGAACCGGCATCCGCGTCGTAGAGCACGAAGATCGGGAGTAGCATGCATTCGTTTAAGATCACCAATCAATTCCTACTTGATGATGAGCCGTTCACCATCTTGTCGGGGGCGATTCACTATATGCGTGTTCATCCGAGCGACTGGCACCACTCGCTCTATAACCTTAAGGCTCTTGGGTTTAATACGGTCGAAACGTATGTACCGTGGAATCTTCATGAGCCAAAGCCTGGCGTCTTCGATTTTTCTGGCTCAATCGATTTGGCGGCATTTCTTGATGAGGCAGCATCGCTCGGTCTGTATGCAATTGTTCGGCCCTCTCCGTTTATTTGTGCAGAATGGGAATTTGGCGGCATGCCAGCATGGCTGCTGCGCGAACATGATATGAGGCCGCGTAGCAGCGACCCCAAATTTCTTGCTCACGTTGCGCAGTACTACGACCATCTCATGCCGATACTCGTCTCGCGTCAGATTGACAAGGGCGGAAATATCATCATGATGCAGGTTGAAAACGAGTATGGATCATATTGCGAGGATAAGGACTATCTTCGCGCGATTCGTCGCCTTATGGTCGAGCGTGGGGTTTCCGTGCCCCTTTGTACTTCCGATGGCCCGTGGCGTGGGTGCCTTCGTGCCGGTACGCTCATTGACGATGATGTGTTGTGCACCGGCAACTTTGGTTCTCATGCAAAGGAGAACTTTGAGGCTCTTTCTGCTTTTCACAAGGAGCATGGAAAACAATGGCCTCTTATGTGCATGGAGTTGTGGGACGGCTGGTTCAATCGCTATGGGGAGAACGTCATCAGACGCGATCCCGAAGATCTTGCCTCTTGCGTTCGCGAGGTGCTCGAGCTTGGAGGATCTTTAAACCTCTACATGTTTCATGGAGGCACCAACTTTGGATTTATGAACGGATGTTCTGCACGCCATACGCATGACCTGCACCAGGTGACATCATATGACTACGATGCTCCATTGGACGAACAGGGCAACCCGACCGAGAAATACTTCGCAATTCAAAGGACAGTTCACGAGCTGTATCCCGATATCGCGCAAAGCAAGCCGTTAACAAAAAAGGCGTTTTCCATGCCCGATATTTCGGTGAGTGAGCGCGTAAGTCTCTTTAATGTGCTCGATATTCTTTCGGAGCCGATTGAAGCCCAATATCCTATGCCCATGGAAGAGATGGGTCAGTCGTATGGATATACGTTATATACCACGACTGTCGAGCGTGACCGTGCAGATGAAGAGCGTATTCGGGTTATTGACGCCCGCGACCGCGCTCAGGTGTTTGTGAACGGTGACAAGGTGGCGACGCAGTATCAGGAGCACATCGGGGAAGATATTCACTGCGTTCTTCCCTGTGAACACAACCGCCTGGATGTTCTGACCGAGGATATGGGTCGCGTCAATTATGGTCACAAATTGCTCGCTGATACGCAGCATAAGGGCATTAGGACAGGAGTTTGCGTTGATCTTCACTTTGTTACCGGTTGGGAGATGCGTTGTCTGCCACTCGATAACATCGATAATCTTGATTATTCCGCCGGCTGGGTAGAGGGGCAACCTTCCTTTTATCGCGCAAAGTTTGATATATCTGAGCCGGCTGATACCTTTATCGACACTACGGGTTTTGGAAAGGGTGTGGCATTCGTAAACGGAACGAATGTCGGACGTTTTTGGGATAAGGGTCCCATCATGACGCTCTATGTTCCGCACGGTTTATTACACCCTGGTACCAATGAACTCGTTATGTTCGAAACAGAGGGCGTGTATGATGCGAAAATCTCCCTTCGCTCTGAGCCCGTTATCCGTACACTTGAACAAGAAGGAGTTGAGTAGAAATGATTGTAGGCGCACGAATCGACTTTCGCTTGATTCACGGACAGGTGGCAAACCTCTGGTCTAACGCCCGTCAGGTAAGCCGCTTCATGGTAGTTGACGACGAGGTATCGCAAGATGCTACCCAAAAGCAGGTTCTTCGCATGGCTTGCCCGGCAACTGTGAAGTTGTCCGTGCTTCCTGTCGACAAGGCCGCTGCCAACATCACTGCTGGCAAATATGATGCGCAACGTCTCTTCATTGTTGCGAAAAAGCCTGAGGTCTACGTTCGACTTTTGGAACAAGGTGTTAAGCTTGAGCAGCTCATCGTCGGTAATATGACGACAATGGAGCCGGTCAAGAAGCTGAATCGCAACATTAGTTGCGACCAGGGGGACCTTGACGCATTTGCCAAACTCAAGGCCGATAATCTTCCTATTGTCATTCAGCTGACGCCGCAGGATAACCCAGAGGCTCTCACGCTCTAGTCGAATTAACGCTAGGCCGTGAAGGGGGATGCACGGTTTATATAAGCGTATTGGTATTGTAGAAACTGTTACACCTTAAATAAGGAGTTTACCATGATTGCTTGGTGGCAGATTCTTCTGTTAACCCTGTATGCGGGTTATCAGATTATGGATGAGCTGAACTGGTACACCTGTGCCGGCTCAGCCGTCTTCTCCGGTATGATTACCGGTTTGATTATGGGCGACCTGCAGACTGGCCTGTTTATCGGCGGCAGCATGCAGCTCACCGTCCTGGGCGTTGGTACCTTTGGCGGCGCCTCTCGTATCGATGCCAACTCCGGCACTCTGGTCGCCACTGCCTTTGCCGTGGGTGCGGGCATGAATCCCGAGACGGCTCTTGCCGCCATCGGCGTACCTGTCGCTGCCATTCTCGTTTACACCGATATCGCCGGCCGTTTCGCCAACACGTTCTTCGGTCACATGTGCGATGCCGATATCGAGAAGATGAACTGGGGCGCCTACAACGTACACTACTTGCTCGGTGCCGTTTCCTGGATGTTGTCCCGCATGATTCCGGTCTTCCTGGCTCTCGCATTTGGCCAGGGCTTGGTCGAGGGCATCACCACCGCCCTTAACGGCGACTTGAAGTGGCTGGGTGACGGTCTGTCTGTTGCTGGCGGTGCCTTGCCCGCCGTTGGCTTCGCCATCCTGCTCCGTTACCTGCCAGTCAAAAAGCACGTCGCCTACCTGCTGCTCGGCTTTGTAATCGCCGCCCTGTTTGGTACGGCCTTCACGAGCATCATGAACCTCAACACCAACATCGTCGCTGTGAACGCCGCGCTTGGTAAGGGCGCCGTGGATATGGTCGGTATGTTCAATAACATGTCGATGCTGGCGATCGCTATTATTGGCTTTGCTCTGTCTTTGCTGTACTACAAGAACAACCAGCGTCCCGTCGCTGCTGCTGGCGCTGCGGAGGGAGACGACGACGATGAGCTCTAATGAGAAACTCGCCAATGGCACCACTGGCTACAAGATTACCAAGGACGACCTTGCGCAGATCAACCGTCGTAACCTGTTTGGTTTCCAGGATGGTTGGAACTACGAGCGCATGCAACACTCTGGTTATCTCTGGATTATCCTGCCCACACTGCGTAAGCTGTACGGCGACGGCACGCCGGAGCTAAAGGAAGCCTGCCGCGCCCAGTGCGCACCGTTCTTCAACACCTCAAACTTCCTCAACACGATTATCACCGGTATCGATTTGGCGATCGAGGAAGAGGAGGGCATTGAGGGCCTCGAGGCTGTTGCCGGTCTCAAGACTGGTCTCATGGGGCCGCTGGCTTCCATCGGCGATTCCATCTTCGGTTCGCTGCTCCCGACCATTTTCGGCGCCCTGGCTGCCAATATGGCCATGAACGGCAACCCCTTGGGTATCTTCATCTGGGTCGCCGTTAACATTCTTGTTGACTGGTTCCGCTGCAAGCAGACCCACATGGCCTATGAGCAGGGTATGAAGCTCGTCACCACCATGAGCGATCGCCTGAATGCGTTGACCGACGCGGCCTCCGTAATGGGTGTCTTTATGGTCGGTGCTCTGGTCGCAACCAATGTCGGTATCGTTATTGCGGCGAAGCCTGTTATCGGCGGCGTTACCGTTGACTTGCAGAACATCTGCAATATGATTTGCCCCAAGCTGGTTCCTGCCGCACTCGTCGGCTTCGTATACTGGCTCCTCGGTAAGAAGGGCATGACCTCGACGAAGGCCATCTTTATCGTCTTGGTTCTGTCCATTGCCTTGGGTGCATTCGGTATCATTTGCAAGGGCTAAATACCCCATATTGTCACGGCATTTGAGCCTCAATTGAGACGTGGCGCACACCTCCAAGGCGACTTTATCGCCATATCCCCTGGAGTGTGCGCCTCTTTTGTTTTGTCGGACACCGCTGTTCATAGGCGGTTATGCAGTCATCGTGTTCGATTAATTCCTTAAGGCTGCCTTGAAGGGAATATAGTGCAATGCCATTTTGGATCGTCCTGTTTATTTGTGTTGTCGTGGCTTATTTCGCTGTGACCGAAGGAGCGAAAAAATACTTCGATATGAAATTGCAGGTATTGTTTAACTTGGGCTTATACCAAGATTGCATAGACCTGCTCGATCGCAAACTTGCGCGCATAGTAATGTCTACGTATAAGCAGTATTACCTGCGTTTCACGATCTATGAAGCTGCTGATATGGACGCATATGCAGATCGAATGCTTGACCACTTGCTGGAGATGCCGTGCAGCGACAAACAACGTCGACAGCTTGCGGTTCGCGCCTTTAATTTCTATATCAAGACGGGTGACCGGAAGCGGGCGGCGTCCATGTTGGAAGAGATGCGCCCCATCGTGTCGAAGGGCATTTTGGCGGACAGTCAATTAACCTACGACATAGTCTTTTGCCGTCGGCATGATAAGATCGATGAGATGGAAGCTATGCTGGATACGAGCGACCTTGGGTTACGCGGAAAGCTCTATCTGCTGCTTTCATATCAATATGAGAGCAGCGGGAACAAGGGCGAAGCACTTAGATATCGCAACCTTGAAAAGCAGCTTAGAGACGCTCACAGACCTCCCACGATAAAACAAAATACTCACTAAACTTTAATGATGCAGTGGTCGTAAGAGCCCTTTTGAGGGGTTCTATGGCTAGAGAAAGCGAACGGTAGAAAGGTAGATAGAATGATTGGATTTGTACTAACTGGTCACGGTCAGTTTGCACCTGGTTTGAAAAGCGCTGTGGATATGGTCGCCGGCGAACAGCCTAATTTTGAGGTAGTTCCTTTTGCGGGCTCGGAGGCGGTTACTTTTGGTGATGATTTGCGAACCTGCATTGCCAAGATGCGTCAAGCTTGTGATGGCGTATTGGTGTTTGTTGATTTGCTTGGCGGTACTCCGTTCAATCAAGCTATCCCAATGACGACTGAGCTCGATAACGTGACCGTTGTCACCGGAACAAATCTACCTATGCTGGTGGAGCTCGTTATGACGCGTGCGTTTGGAGACCCAACGCTTGATGAACTTGCCGAACGCGCACGGGTCGTTGGTCGTGAGGGAGTCGATCTCAAGAAACTCGAGAGTGCTGACATTGATGAAGACGATGAGATGTAGTGTCGCTATTAGCCCATTTATTGGACATGTTGGTGCGTTACCTGAAGGCTGAAGTATTGGTCAATTGCTCATTACGTGGAGAATATCATGACGTGCACGAGGCACAGACAACCGCTATATGACCAGCTCGTAGATATTCTGATCGAAAAAATTGATCATGAATATCAGCCAGGTGATTTGATTCCGTCCGAACGTGAGCTTGCCGAACGTTTCGGGCTTTCGCGGTCGACTGTCCGGCTTGCAATTCAGGAACTTGAGTATCTTGGTCGGATTGTGCGAAAACAAGGTCGCGGTACGTTTGTTGCCGATCGACTAGCTCAAGCAACAAATCTTACCCAATCGTACAGTTTTACTGAACAGATGAAAGCGATGGGCCGGCTGCCAGAAACAACCATCTTAGAGTTCTGTGAAATGGAAGCAGATAAAACGCTCTCGATGCAAATGGGGATTCATTTGGGTGAAAAGGTATTAAAACTCAAACGTTTACGAATGGCAGATGGTATACCTATGATGGTTGAGCGTAGCTATCTTCCAGCAAGGCTCTTTATTTCACTCAAGCGTCCTCTACTCGAACAAAAGCCCCTTTACGATGTTATTGAGCAGGATTATCAGCAGAAAATTCGAGTAGCGGATGAGGAGTTCTCTGCGGGTATAGCACGTCCATGTGACGCTCGGCTTCTAGGTATTGGTGAGGGTGCGCCAGTTCTGGACATAGTCCGAACTACTCACAACACCCAAAATGATGTTGTCGAGTTCACGCTTTCGGTGGCTCGTGCCGACAAGTTCAAGTACAGGATTTCTCATTATCGAGATACTCTGTGATCGGATACGAGTGCTAACGAAAGAAAAACAGCCTATGACTACTACCCGATTTAACTTTTCAGATTAAGTCTTTGTATATCAGACAATTTAGTAAAGAAAGAGGTATTAGAAATGTTCGAGAAGAGTGTCGAGGAGCTTACCGGGCTCGGCGCCCAGATCACCACGGCCGAGATTGCTCAGCAGCCCGAGCTTTGGCGTGATACGCTCAACATCTATCGC
Organism: uncultured Collinsella sp.; assembly: GCA_959606405.1. Lineage (GTDB taxonomy): Bacteria > Actinomycetota > Coriobacteriia > Coriobacteriales > Coriobacteriaceae > Collinsella. Next base: position 26,707 of record CAUHIY010000006.1, read on the forward strand.
GAGAACAAGGAGGCCATCGAGGCCTTCCTGGCCGAGGCTCGCGCTATGGGCGAGGGTCGTCTGTCCGTTGTCTTCACCGGTGCCGGTACGTCCGACTACGTTGGCGATACCTGCGCCCCGTACCTGCGTCACGCTGGCAACACTGATCTCTACGACTTTAAGCCCATCGCCACGACCGACATCGTGAGCGCCCCGCGCGACTTCCTGCGCGCCGAGGATCCCACGCTCGTGGTTTCCTTTGCCCGTTCTGGCAACAGCCCCGAGAGCCTTGCCGCCGTTGCCGTTGCCAAGGAGCTCGTCCACAACGTCAAGTTCCTCAACATCACCTGCGCTCCTGAGGGCAAGCTCGCCGTCGAGTCTGCCGATGATCCCAATGCGCTGACGCTGCTCATTCCGCGCGCCAACGACAAGGGCTTCGCCATGACTGGCTCTTATTCCTGCATGACCCTGCTCTCCACCCTTATTTTCGACACTGCCTCTGACGAGCAGAAGGCCGAGTGGGTCGAGACGATTGCCAAGATGGGCGAGGAGGTCATCTCTCGTGAGTCTGAGATTGCCGATTACCTGGCTGGCGACTTCAACCGCGTGACCTACTTGGGTTCTGGCTCCTTTGGTGGCCTTGCCCAGGAGAGCCAGCTCAAGATCCTCGAGCTCGCTCACGGTCTGGTCGCTACTTCCTACGATACCTCCATGGGCTATCGTCACGGACCCAAGTCCTTCGTCGACGATAAGACGCTCGTCTTCGTGTTCGTCAACAACGACGCCTACACCCGTCAGTACGACATCGACATCCTCAACGAGATCGGTGGCGACAAGATCGCTCAGCACACCGTCGCCGTTCAGCAGGAAGGTGCTACCGTCTATGAGGGTGAGTCCTTCACCTTTAAGGGCTACGAAGCGCTTCCCGAGGGCTACCTCGCTCTGCCGTTCGTGATGTTTGCCCAGGCCATCAGCCTGCTCAACTCCGTGCGCGTGGGCAACACGCCCGATACGCCGAGCCCCACCGGCACGGTCAACCGCGTGGTCAAGGGCGTGACGATTCACCCCTTCACCGCTTAATCGCGTCCCTCTGTAAGGGCGCCCGTCCGCTCATAACGGCGGGCGGGCGCTTTTTGTTTTACCTGAGCTGGGTATAGCATCACCACAGTCAACTGCTTTAGAAGCAAGGAGTGCATATGAGCACGTACGCAATTAAGGCTGACAAGTTCTTCTTGCCGGCAGGCCCGCAACTGGGCGGCTATCTTATGGTCGAGGATGGCGTCTTTGGCGCCTGGCAGGCCGACGAGCCCTCTTGCGAGATTAAGGACTACACGGGGTCGTGGATCGCACCGGGTATGGTCGATACTCACATCCATGGCTTCTACAACCACTCAACTACCGATAATGATCCCGTGGGCATCGATATCAGCTCGACCGAGCTCGCCCGTCGCGGTACCACCAGCTGGCTGCCCACGACGTTTACCGATGGCGTCGAGCAGATCAAGGACGCCTGCGCCGCCATCGCTCAGGCGGACGAGGGTCGCGGCCCCGACTTCTGCGGTGCTCGCATTCAGGGCATCTACCTGGAGGGCCCCTTCTTTACCATGAAGCACGTGGGCGCGCAGAACCCCGCTTATCTTATCGATCCCTCCGAGGAGATCTTTGATCAGTGGCAGGAGGCTGCGGGTGGTCGCATCGTCAAGAGCGCCATGGCGGCCGAGCGCGACGGTGCCGCTGCTTATGCGGCTGCTCTGAACGCCAAGGGTGTGGTGACCAGCATCGGTCACTCCGACGCCACCTACGATGAGTGCATCGCTGCCATCAACGCCGGTGCCAGCTGCTTTACGCATACCTATAACGGCCAGCGCGGGCTGCATCACCGTGAGCCCGGTGTCGTGGGCGCTGCCATGTCCACGCCCGAGACCTACGCCGAGATCATCTGTGACGGCAAGCACGTTAACCCTGCTGCCATCAAGGCGCTGCTGCAGGCCAAGGGCTGGCAGCACACGGTGCTCATTACCGACTGCCTGGGTTGCGGCGGCATGCCCGAGGGCAGCTACACCAGTGGTGGCATGGACGTCATCATGAAGGACAACCTGTGCTGGCTCGCCGACGGCAAGAGCATTGCCGGCTCGGTGCTCACGCTTGCCCAGGGCGTCAAGAACATCGTCGACTGGGGCATCGCCAGCGCCGATATCGCCATTCGCATGGCAACCGAGGTGCCGGCTCGCTCTGCGCACATCGAGGATAAGTGCGGCAGCATCATGCCGGGTCGCGACGCCGACTTTGTCGTGTTCGACCATGAGCTCACCCTCGTCGAGACGTATGTTGGCGGTCAGAGCGTCGGCAACGCCTTTACCGAGTAACGATAGAAAAAACGGCGGGCCCGAATCTGCTCGGACCCGCCGTATGGGTTAAACGCTCAAAAGTACCTTCACAATTACAGCTTGTTAGCGATCTTCTTTGCCGTGCGCTTGACGCCGGCCACAAGACCTCCCGCAGGATGCTCCTTTTCGTAGGCTAGACGCTTCTCGCGCTTGGCGTACTCTTCGACGATGATGTCGCCATACTCGTCTTCGATCTTGTCGAAGAAGTCGATGGCGCCCTTAATTTCCTCAGCGGTCGGGTGCCCCTTTTGGACACCGCCGGTGAGTTTAAACGGCCCCCACGTATCAAAGCCGGGGCAGCCGTAGACGCCCATAAAGATGGCCTGCCTCATGCGGCAGATACCATCGATATCCTTGCTGTACCACTTGTTTTTGCTACCGTAGGTCATAAGGCCAAACACCTTGTCCTGCGGCTGTAGCACGTTCGTGAGCACGCGTGCCATATCCTTGTCGATCTCGGAGTAATAAATGCCCGTGGCGACGCCGATCAGATGGTATTCGTGCAGGTCGGGGTACTCGTTTTTACCGAGTGACTTCACGTCGAGGGTATCGATTTCGGGGTGTGCCTCAACGATGGCGTCCACGAGCTTTTTCGTATTGCCGTGATGGCGCGAGGCGTAGAGGATGATGGTTCGAATAAGAAGGCCTTTCAGCTGTAATTGCTTCAATGTCTGTATGGTACTCCGTTGCATGGCTGGGATACCGGACGCATCGATGAACGTGCGAGTTTGTCCTTTGGTCAGGGCCGAGACAGGTACTTGCGAGCAAAAGCAGTTGTTCGAAAGGATGGGCAATGGAATACGCTCTCTCCAACGATTCGATTTCTATTAAGGTGTCCACGGCCGGCGGCTCGTTTACCTCGATTGAGGCCGACGGTCGCGAGTATTTGTGGCAGGGCGATCCCGCCGTGTGGTCCGGCCAGGCGCCGATTTGCTTCCCGATTTGCGGAGGCTTGCGTGACAACAACGCCATGACGTTTGCCGGGCATCATGTAAAGCTTGCTCGCCACGGGTTTGCGCGCAAGCAAGAGTGGAAGCTGCTGAGCCAGAGCGAGAACGAGCTGGCGATGTGCCTGGCTTCGGAGGATAACGCCGCGCTGCTGAGCGATTATCCGTACCCGTTTAAGCTTGTCGCTCGTTATACGCTTGAGGGGGATGCCGTGCGCGTCTCCTATGAGGTGACCAACGAGGGAACCGAGGACATGCCGTTCTTTATCGGCGGTCATCCCGGCTTTAGGTGTCCGCTCGATGAGGGCGAGTCCTATACGGACTACGAGCTGCGCTTTGAGAAGGATGAGGCTGCGGAGCTCTGCACCGCCGTTCCTTCGACTGGCTTGATTGATGTGGACAGGCGCTCCAAGAACCCCATGGTTGGAAAGACGCTGCCTCTGTCACATGAGCTCTTCGATTTTGCGGAGACCATCTTTGACGTGCTCGAGAGCCGTCAGGTCACGCTTTCCAAAAAGGGCGAGGACAAGGGCGTCCGCCTGAGCTTTGAGGGCTTCCCATATCTCATTGTGTGGAGCAAGCCCGAGGGCGATTTTGTGGCGGTTGAGCCTTGGGGCGGCCTTTCGACCTGCTCCGATGAGGACGACGTGCTTGAGCATAAGCGCGGCTGCCTTGTCGCCAAGCCCAAGGAGACCGTCGTTCGCTCGTTCACGATTGAGATTCTGTAATTCCGTTTTGTCGACTCGTATCGCGAGGCATAAGGAGCCTGCGAGATAAGGAGCTAAAAATGATCCTCACCGTTACGATGAACCCGTCTGTCGATACGCGCTATCAGCTCGATGAACTCGTCATCGACGACGTCAACCGCGTGACACCCGAAAAGACCGCCGGCGGCAAGGGCCTTAACGTTGCCCGCGTCCTGGGCCAGCTGGGCGACGACGTTGTGGCAACCGGCCTGCTTGGTGGTCATATGGGCGCCTATATGGAAGAGCTCATGGACGCCAACGGTATTAACAACGACTTTGTGCCCATCAAGGGCGAGACCCGCATCTGCCTCAATATCCTTCATGCCGGCAACCAGACCGAGCTGCTCGAGAGCGGCCCGACGATTGCCCCCGAGGAGCTCGATGCCTTTACCGCCAAGTTTACCGAGCTTGCGAGCAAGGCCGACGTTGTCACCATCTCGGGTTCGCTGCCCCGCGGTGTCGAGGCAGACTACTATGCCAAGATCACGGGCATTGCCGAGAACGCCGGCGCCAAGGTGCTGCTCGATACCTCGGGCGCTTCGCTCGAGGCCGCCCTTAAGTCCGAAATTAAACCCGAGCTGGTCAAGCCTAACCTGACCGAGATCAACGGCCTTCTGGGCACGAGCTTTACCACCGACGATGTGGACGAGCTCCGCGCCGCGCTCGCCTCTGATGCCCGCTTCTCCGATATCCCCTGGGTCGTCGTGTCCATGGGCGCTGCCGGTTCCGTTGGCTTCCACAATGGTCGTGCGTTCCGCGCAAAGACGCCCGATATCCCTGCCGTTAACGCAACAGGCTCTGGCGACTCCACTATCGCAGGCTTCGCGCATGCCATCGCTGCTGGCGCAGACGACGAGACGGTGCTGCGTACCGCCAACACTTGCGGCAAGCTCAACGCCATGGATCCTATGACCGGCCATCTGGTTATGGACCGTTGGGACGAGGTCTACAACGGCGTTGTCGTGACCGAGCTGTAAGGGCTTGGGCGTCGGTCCCGGCATCGCTTGCTAGCTCATGTCGACGACAAGTGCGATAGCATTATGTCGGGGCGCGACGCCGACGTTGTCGTGTTCAATCCCGACCTTACCCTAGCCGAGACGTAGGTGGGCGGCAACAGCTTTGGTAATGCGTTCGCCGAGTAAGCTGCTTGCCGACGCTTACTGGGAGGAGTAACGAGCTGCTCGGTTGAGCTGTTCGTCTGATGGCGTGATTCCCCTAGGGGAATCACGCTACGACCCCGCCAAGCGTGTTTCCCTAAGGGAAATCACGTTTGGGGGGGGTTTCTGTTTTTGAGTAGGAAGCGATCGACGTGGCGATGCGTGGATTGGCGCGCGCCCATAATCGACAACAAAAAAGCCGCCCAAAGGCGGCTATCTTGTGCAATGGAGCCAGCGACCGGGCTCGAACCGGTGACCCCCGCTTTACGAGAGCGGTGCTCTACCAACTGAGCTACGCTGGCGGCCATGTGGTGACGCAACTGAGGCATCAACGGCTGTCTATGATACGGGACATCGCACATCCGCGCAAGGGTTCTGACGGCTTTTCTCACTTTAAATGCACTAATATTGGTGACGTGATGTCTTGCTCTTGCGGATCTCAAGCAGAATGGGGCAGCGATGGCTCAACCCAAGATTCTTCTCACACGCATCGATGACCGGTTTATTTACGGGCAAGACGTTGAACTGTGGAACGAAGCCGTGGGTTCCAACCTTGTCCTAATCGTCAACGATGAGATCGCGGCGGATTCGCGCCAATGGGCACCCATGAGGGCGGCGGCGCCAGAAGGCGTCTGGACACGGTTTTTCTCGGTGCAAAGGACTATCGACATCATTCATACCGCAACGCCGCGTCAATGGATTCTGATCATGGTGGCCTCACCCGCCGATGCGCTCGCGCTGGTTAAGGGTGGTGTGCCGATCACCAAGATCAGCATCGGCCATATGCAGGCAGGGGAGGGCAAGCGCTCTGTAACGCCCGCGGTCGCCGTAGACGGCGCAGATGTCGCCGCCTTCAAAGAGCTGCAAAAGCTCGGCATAGAACTAGAAATTTGCTATCTCCCCAGCTCCAATCCCGACCCCATCGACAATCTGTTCAACTGATCCCTTGGGGACGGAGGAAAACGGATCATTTTGCCCTTGCGAGGGACGCGCGCGATGCCGCCTGTCAAAAACTATGCCCATTTACTACGTTTGATCGGTTATCGCCGAGCATGTCGA
>CAUHIY010000007.1:0-28956 GCA_959606405.1 uncultured Collinsella sp.
GAGCGTCCGGCTGATAACCGGGAGGTCACAAGTTCGAATCTTGTCAGGTCCACCACTTTCTTTCGCAATAAACACCCCAGCGAGAGCCGAGTCGCCGCTGGGGTGTTTATTACTGTCTCCGTGGGGGTTTAGCTCAGCTGGGAGAGCGCGGGCTTTGCAAGCCTGAGGTCAGGGGTTCGATCCCCCTAACCTCCACCATGATGGACCTGTAGCTCAGTTGGTTAGAGCGTCCGGCTGATAACCGGGAGGTCACAAGTTCGAATCTTGTCAGGTCCACCATCAAAACTGTGAAGAGCCCTGGGGCATTGCCTCGGGGCTTTTTTCTTGTCTGCGATAAATCTCATTTTGGTTTTGTGTGCTGTGCGAAAGATTGGGTAGTATAGCTATTCAATGCGGCGGACTGCCGCGTGTTAACCGCTACGTACCGGAGGTGTTCCATGGTTCGTGTCGACATAGAGACCATCGTCATGGCCGCCGGTCCCGTGCCATCGCTTATCGTGCTTCGCGAGCGCTGCAGCAAATCGGACTCGCCCGCGCCGCTGCGTTCCCTTTCCATTCAGACTGGTTCGTTTGAAGCCGCTGCCATCAGCCGCGGCATCGATAGCGGCCGCGCCGAGCGCCCGATTACCCATGACCTGTTGCTCGATACTGTTGGCGCCCTGGGCGCCAAGCTCGAGCGCATCGAGATCGTTCGCGCCGAGCCGCCGGTGTTCTACGCGACGATCGTCGTACTGGCCGATGGTGACGAGCGCAAGATCGACGCCCGCCCCAGTGATGCCATTGCCCTTGCCGTGCGCAGCAATGCCCCCATGTTTGTGGAGGACGACATCATGAATCGCCTGGGCACTGTTTCTACCCACGCCGAGGAAGTCGACGACGAGCAGGAGTTCGAGAAGTTCGACGAGTTCGTCCATACGCTCTCCCCCGATGACTTCTAAATGCGGGGCGTCCAGGTTGCGGAGCGTTCGCTGATGGCCGGCGGTATGTCGGCTGAGGCGGCTGCAATCGTCCGCGAGGCCCAGATGCGCTCGGAGGCTTCTGAGGCGGCTCGCATTGCCTATGTGACGCAGGCCCGCACGCTTCGCGAACGCCGCGGCTCGTTTATCAAGATGGTTGTCATCTCCGCCCTTGTTGCGGCAGTCTGCTCGCGCCTTCGTGGTACAGTTGGTGCGCTTGGGTTTTCGATCTCTACGGGCCTGGTGATCTGGGGCGTGGTCGATGCGGTAATGCTGACCAGTCAGATCAAGGTGCTCGACAAGCGCGCAGCGGACATGATGCGCGCCCGCGACGCTGCCGCCAGGATCGCCGCCGAGGCACAAGAACTGTAACGACGCCAGACTCGATGGGAAGGTCTAAAGATGGCACAGGATATGCAGGACGCCGGTAACGTCTCCGCCGAGCTCGACGCCATGGTGTGCGATCTGATCGGCGCGTTCTTGGACGACCTTGCCGCCGGTGAAAACCCTGGCGTGGTCGTGGCAATTGAGGACGCCGCTTCCAACCGTTATCTGGCGGCGCTCGATGAGGATGGCGAAGAGGCGTGCCTCGAGGCGGCCACCAACTTTATCTCCGAGCACAAGATGGGTCTTAAGGACGAGGGCCTGGGCCGTATCGCTCGCTATGCCATCGGCTACACCGGCTGCGTCGAGATTGACGGCGGCTATCACGATGCTCTGCTCGTGAGCTTCTTCGAAACCACGCTCGAGAGTGGTTTTTCGGCATATGTGCTGTATGAGGGCATGGGCGCCGGCGATGGTTTTATGTGGAGCGACCCTGAACCTGCAGGTGAGGAAACCCCTCTCATCTAAAATCGCTAAAATAAACGAGTTTTCGGTAAAAGGCTCAATATTCCCGCCGAGCGTTGCGTTGCTGGGTGGGTCGCATACGCGTGCCGGTTGTATATAGATAGAAGATAGGGGAACTACATGCGCGTAGACAATCTGAGGAACATCGCCATCATCGCCCACGTCGACCACGGCAAGACGACGATGGTCGACAAGCTCCTGCGTGCCACGGACGCCTTCCGTGCCAACCAGCAGGTCGAGGACCGCGTCCTGGATTCCAACGACCAGGAGCGCGAGCGCGGCATTACGATTCTCGCCAAGAACATCTCTATCGAGTACAAGGACGTCAAGATCAACGTCATCGACACTCCGGGCCACGCCGACTTTGGTGGCGAGGTCGAGCGCGTGCTGCGTATGGCCGACGGCGCCCTGCTGCTGGTCGACGCCTTTGAGGGCCCCATGCCCCAGACCCGCTTCGTGCTGCGTCACGCTATCGACACCGGCCTTAAGATCATGATCGTCATCAACAAGATCGATCGTCCGGGCGCCAATCCCGAGAAGGCCTACAACGACTGTCTGGACCTCATGGCCGACCTGGGCGCCACCGACGACCAGCTTGAGTTCGCCATGGAGCACGTGGTCTACGCCAGCGCCATGAATGGCTTTGCCCGCCTTGACCCCAACGACGGCAACATGGACATGTACCCGCTGCTCGACATGATCATCGACGACATGCCTGCGCCCGAGGTTGACGAGAACGCCCCGCTGGCCATGCAGTGCGTGACCATCGACCACTCCAACTTCGTCGGTCGCATCGGTATCGGCCGCGTGTACTCTGGCACCATCCACCAGGGCGACCAGATTCTGGTTGTGAAGAACGACGGCTCCAGCGCCACCGCTACCGTCAAGCAGCTCTTTACCTTCGACTACCTGGGCCGCACCGAGTGCCAGGAAGTCGGCGCCGGCGATATCGCCGCTGTCGTGGGTATTGACCGCACCGATATCGGCGATGTTTACACCGACCCCGAGAATCCTGTCGAGCTCGAGCCCATCGAGATCGACCCGCCGACCCTGTCCATCGTCTTTGAGGCTTCGACCTCCCCGCTCGTCGGCCGTGATGGCGACATCGTGGGCGCCCGTCAGCTCAAGGAGCGCCTGTTCAACGAGGCCGAGAACAACGTGACCATGAAGATCGAGGAGCTCGAGGACAAGAGCGGCGTCGAGGTCTCGGGTCGCGGCATTCTGCACCTGTCCGTTCTGATGGAGTCCATGCGCCGCGAGGGCTTTGAGTTCCAGGTCGGCCGTCCCCGTGTTCTGTTTAAGAAGGACGAGAACGGCAACAAGATGGAGCCTGTCGAGCAGGCCGTCGTCGAGTGCCCGGACGAGTACTCGGGCAAGGTCGTTGAGGTCTTCGGTACCTCTGGCGGCATCATGACGAGCATGGACACCTCGGGCATCGTGACGCACCTCGAGTTCAAGATCCCGACGCGCGGCATCATGGGTCTTAAGAACCGCATCATGAACGTCACCCACGGCGAGGGCGTGTTCTACCACACCTTCCTGGAGTATGGTCCTTACGCCGGCGAGATCGGTAACCGTCAGAACGGCGCCATGATCTCCATGACCACCGAGAAGGCCGTTGCCTACGCTCTGGGTACGCTGCAGGAGCGCGGCCAGCTGTTTGTTGAGCCGGGCACCGAGTGCTACGAGGGCATGATCGTGGGTGAGCGCAGCAAGGCCGGCGACATGGTCGTCAACATCGCCCGTACCAAGAACCTGGGCAACCAGCGTTCCTCGACCTCCGATATCTCTGTCCAGCTGGTGCCGCCCCGCACCTTCTCACTGGAGGAAGCGCTGGAGTACATTGCCGACGACGAGCTGGTCGAGATTACTCCCAAGAACATCCGCCTGCGCAAGCGTCTGCTCAACGCCACCGACCGCAAGAAGGCTGCCGTCCGCGCCGGTCAGGTCAACAAATAAGCGCTGAGCTTTATAGCGACCAACAAGAAAGGGCGTCGACCGCGATGGTCGGCGCCCTTTTTGGTGCAAGGGGACAGGTTCGTTTGCACCACAGCGGGGGCGGTTATCCCCTCCGATCGGCTTTCTGGTCAAAGTTAAGTTGTTTAAACATATACATAATTCCACAGGATATAACCGCTTTGATACAAAACCGTTAACAGATAAAAATCAACTGGTATTACATTAAAAGACCTCTTTACCAGCGGTTTACATGACTGGTGTCTATATTGTATTTTATGCATTGTGGCATAGACGAACCGTCTTAGAAGTTGCCCCCCAATGGGTTCTTGCAATGCGCTAGGTAGGTTCTCGTAGATGTTGGGGTTTGTGTTCGATCCGACGATTCGCCGTATTCCACGCTGTGTTGTAGGAATTAAGGGACAACTATGGACGCACACCGCTCACGGTCGCTGGGTATGGCGGCCCTGATCTTCATTTTGATTAGCCTCACCGCCGCTGTTTTTCACGGTGCAGCCCCAGTGCGCGCCGAGGATGCAACGACGCCAACGCCGATTGCGATTGATGAGAATACGGCGGACGTTATGGTCGGGCTGTATGCCGATAAGGATCGTCAGCAGCCTCTCGGTAAAGAGGGCTCACCCTCGATTACGACAGCCGATACAATTTACGGTTTTATGGCAGCCTACTTTATAGAAAATTCTGGACTTACGTCTGAGAGGCCTGAGGCGATTTATACCTTTCCTGAGTCGATTGTCGTGAAGGACAACGCGGGCGGCGACTTGATGACTGATGATACCGAGAATGCGCAAAAGATGGGAACTTGGCGCATCGAAAAGAACAAGGTCATTTTTAACTACGACCCCAGCTATCTCAACGCCAATCCATCTTCACTCTATGTAAAGGTTAAATTCGAATTTGAGCTCAAAGACAAAAATCTGGATGATGGGTCAAAAGTCGAACTGAGATTTCCGGGCGTTGGCGAAGCTGTGCCTATCGAGATTCAAGACGGCGCGGTCGAGGGAAGTAAATCGGGTGTCTTTTCTCAAGATGGCACTACTGGAATTGCCAAGATAACTTGGACTATCAATCTGAGTGTTAAGTCGTATGCAACGGATGTAAAGCTGGTTGATAAACTCGGCGACTATCTGGAATTTGACCAGAACAGCTTCAAGCTTGATGGAAATCCGATTGGTTCTTCCGTGAGTATTGAGGGGCAAACGGGAACGGCAACGTTGTCGCTGGGTAGCCTTTCTCAGGGCGACCATACCGTTACGTACGAAACGACGGTTGGTGCGGACCTGCCGCTCTCTAACGGCACGCCCATGCAAGGCAAGAACGGTGTGCAAGCAACCTGGGGGAAGGCAAAGCCCCAACAATCTCCTTCGATTGAAGGTGTCTCGAATTCATTTCAGTATGACATGATTAAAAAAGAGCCCGGTACCGGAACGCCGTCTGCCATTACTTGGAAGGTTGTGCTTAACAAAGGGTCGCTTAAGGCTGATATGACCGGCTATACCTTTACTGATACGCTCGATGGCAAACAGGCTTATGTTGGCAACTACACGGTCTACAAGGGCGAGAATGCTGACGAAACTAATAAGATCGGCGAGGGAGCACCGGGTGAGTCGGAGGATTCATTTAGATATACGTTTAATCCAAAAGAGGAAGATCGGTATGCGACCTATTGCATCGTCTATCAAACTAAGTTGAAAGATGAGAATTCCTACGAAAAGGTAAGCAACACGGCAAGCGTGAAAAAAGAAGATTCAGATCAGCCCTTTGGAGAAAGTACCGAATACTATACTCGCCCTTGGACGGGCAAGACCATAAGCAAAACACTGCTTAATAAAGATGAGGCGGAGCGGACCGGAAAAGCAACTTGGCAATTACGCGTAGAGCTCCGTGATTACGTAAATGCGAAAAACCCAGAATTCGTTCTTATCAGAGATTCCATGCTGGCGGCTTGGAAGCAGACCATGGGGCCGGATACCACTGGCGGTCAATCGCATGTGGTTGCCATCGGGGATACCAAACTGGACCAAGGTGTCGACTGGGACTTTGAGCGAGGCAAAGATCCGTCACAGAAAAGCAACCAGCATAACTGCAATATTCAAATAACCATTACGAATAAAGTCAGGGAAGCACTGGATAAGTCCCCTGAAGTGGTTATTACGTACAAAACGGTGACCGACGCACTTCCTGGCTGGTACTCTAACTTTGCCTCTGTTGATGGGTTTAGCGGCTATTCTGATTACGTCTTTTACTATGTTGAAGGTGAAACGGAGCCTTCGGTTGAGAAGAGCGTAAAGATAAACGATGATGGTTCGCAGGCGCGGTGGGACGAGACATTTGACTGGGGACCAGTGGATGGTTCCAACGACAAAGGGGCGTGGATTGTCGACTGGACGGTCTATGTCAATCGAGTTAAGACGCCTGCCGGTGAATATTATGGCGCGGGCAAGCTTAATGGTAACGATGTCGTTGTTAAAGATGAGCTTCCTGATGGAATGGGCTATATCCCCGGTTCGGCTAAATATTCTTTGTATTCAAATCCCTACAGGACGGCGGTGCCCGGCCGCGAATGGGAACATGAGAGAGAAAAAACCGTGGCTTTGGGTGTCTTGCTAGATCCCGTTGTCGATCGTCGAGCGGTTACATTTTCGATTCCAACGGAAAAGCTGGACAATAATACAGGGTACGCAAAGCTGACGTATTCGACTGCTGTTAAAAGGTCGGTAGTCGATACGTCAAAGAATCTCGGCGAGCTCACGAACTCGGCGAGTGCGAGCTCGGGTGATAAAGTATTTAAGGCGGGCTCTGATACCGTACAGATCAAGAACGTCGTATTGTCAAAGACCGGTACGTCGGTAAGTAATAGCAAACGAATTCACTACACGATTTTTGTTAACGAATCGGCATTGGACCTAAAAAGTGGAACCGACTATCTTGATCTGTTCGATGTGATGGACTCCAAATGCACGTTTGTGCCTTCGTCGCTTAGCGTGTCTGAGTGTGACAATGGCACTTAGCGCGAGTTGGCGAAAGAACAATACAAGACAGCTCTCGATTTGGTTGATGAGGGTGCCGGAAAGCAACAGCGATTGACGTTGAAGCTTCCCGACAAGAAGTACCTGAAAATCGAATATGACGTCATCGCGTCTGGCGAGTCTAGCAAAGTGTCCCTTTCTAATAAGGCAGAGCTTGAAGGCGTTGCAGACGGTTATGTAAAACACGGGCGTGAATATGACATAGATGCCGGCGCATCCGGAGGCGGAACGGGGTACGGCATTGTGGTCCACAAAGTGGATGAAAAGGACGTTACCGTGCCGTTGGCTGGGGCAACGTTCAAACTCTATGAGATTGACATGGACAAGGCGCGGGGCAGTGCCGGTGTTGATGGTGCAAAGACGCTTTTTTCCACCGAAACGACTGACTCTGACGGGAGTGCGACTTTTGGAACAAGTTCGAACGCCATGGCTTCCTGCAAGCTTTACTGCCTTGAGGAGACGGAGGCGCCTGCCGGATATAACGTCGCCCAACCAACATGGATTCTGCTCAAAGGCACCGAGAGCAACGAGCAATACGAGCAAGCCATGGATACGGCGAAATCTTTGCTTGGTGCCAATACGGAGATAACGTCAGATGCGGAGATTTGGGTGTATGACGCGCCCCTTGAAGGCAAAGCGACGATAAAGGCAAAGAAAGTGCTTAAAGGCGGAGCCTTCAAGAAAGGACAGTTCTCGTTCGAGCTCAAGGATGCCGAGGGCAAGGTGCTCCAGACGGTGACTAATGACGCCGAGGGAAACGTCTCTTTTCCCGTCGAGTACAACAAGGCGGGAACCTATACCTACACCATCTCTGAGGTCGAGCCTGAGGGTACTGTCGGCCATGTGAAAGACCACATCACCTATGACACGATCGCGCACAACGTTACGGTTGAGGTAACTAATGGCGCGGACCAGCTCAACGCCGTAGTTAGCTACGACGATGGCTCTCATGATCCGCCGATCTTTACCAACGAGTACTCGACCACGCTTCCCGAGGCGGGTGGGGCTGGCTTGACTATGACGTATCTGGCAGGCGCTTCTCTGCTGTGCTTTGCTGCGACATGGATGCATGCTCGTCGTCACCGCGATCTGGATCGAGATGGTCGCCGTGAGTAAGCCGCTTCGTCATATGTTGACTGTCGTGGTGATAGTCGTGGTTGCCGTATTTTCTTTCGCGATTGCCCCTGGGACGGCCCGTGCTGCCGATGCCGGAGCCATTACGGTGGACGGTACAGTCGCGACACGTTACGACGCGTATCAGGTCTTCTCGGCGACCGTTGTCGACGACGCCGATGCCGACCAAAAGATTGCGACCGACGTAACGTGGGCGAATGGCACGGTTTGCCAAGCTGTCCTTTCCGTGCTTCATGATGCGGGGCTCGATGGCTCGGCATCGACGGCGCAAGAGGCTGCTGAATGGATGAATGCCGACGGGCACATGACGACCGCGCTGACGGCAAAGCTTGCCCGCGCGATTTGCAATGTCGGCGCAACTTCCGTGGGCCTTAACGCGGACACGACGGCCGAGCTGCCCAGCGGATACTGGCTCATCGTCGCCGACGACGACGCCGTCGCCCAGGGCGAGGCCGGCAGCGCGCCGATCATGGCCCTGGTCGGCGGCGGCGCCGTCACCGTCAAGCCCAAGGCGGCGACCCCCAAGGTGTCCAAGCATGTGCTGGAGGACGGCACCGCCGCCTGGCAGAGGGCCGCCGACGCCACGGTCGCCGACGACCTGTACTGGCGCCTCTCCGCCACGGTCCCGGCCGGGCTCACCGCCTACGACACCTATGCGGTGCGGTTCGTCGACACCATGAGCGCGGGGTTCGACCCCTCCAAGGTCGCCGCGAGCATGCGCGTGTACGCGGCGGCGGGCGCGGACGGCGGCTTCGACGCCGTCGCATGTGAGGGCGGCAACGCCAGCTCGACGCCGGCTAAAGGGTGGACAGACATAACTTCACAGTGCAAGGTCTCGGTCGACGGCAAGACCTTCACCGTGCGCACCGGCGACCTCATCGCCGCGCTCGGCGGGGCCGACGCCTTCGCCGCGGGCGCCCGCGTGGTTGCTGTCTACAATGCGCCGTTGGGGGCCAACTGCAATCGAGGCGCTACCAAGGGCAACCCCAACGAGGTCTACCTGCGCTACCCGCGCTCTCCTCTCGCCGACCAGTCCGGCGACGCCGGATTCACCCGCACGCCGAGCGATGACGCGTGCGCCTACACCTTGGGACTCAGTCTGATCAAGCGCTCAAGCGCAGACGATAAACCGCTCGCGGGCGCCAAGCTGCGCATCATCGATGACCGCGGGCACATCCTAACGACCGACGGCTCGTGGTCGACGGATGCCGCCGCGTGCGTCACCACGGGCGCGGACGGCCATGTGGAATTGAGCGGTGTGGACGCGGGTGTCTATACCGTCGAAGAGGTCGCGGCTCCCAAGGGATACACCGCCTTTGAGGGCAAGCGAACGGTAACGGTTACGTCCGAGGGATTGGACGTTAAACAGGTTGCAGCCGCGAGGCCCAAGGTGACCGTGTCGGCCGAAAGCCCTCTGCGGGTTGATACCGCCGATGCCGGGATGGGTTCGATTGAGCTGTCGGTGCTCAACACCCCAAGCAAAGAAGCAAGTCGAGGCTTTATGCCCTCGACGGGAGATAGAACGTTGGTGCTGGTGGCGGTTTTGGCTGCCATCGGAGTGGCGGCTATTGTTGTCGCGCTCGTCAGCAAGCGGGGAGGCGGTCGTCGTAAAAAATAATTGCCCCCCTTGCTCAATGGCGTGCTGCCTCCGTAGCGAGTGACGCGCAGGCCTACCGACCTGATGATCATTGGTTTTGAAAAAGTTACTAGAGAACCCTCCAAGAAAAGCGGGGCACCCGGTCGATATGACCGAGTGCCCCGCCTCGTTTGTTGGTGCAAAGTAACCTGACCCCTTTGCACCACCACAAAGGTGCCTGGCCCCTTTGTGGCGATCGGCTGCTAAGCGGTGGGGAGTCCCGGCGTGTTGGCTGCCTGCTGCGGTTTGAGGTGGGCGTTGCGCCAGATGATTTGGATGATGTAGCCGAGTGTAAAGACGAAGGCCACGCCGCTGATGAAGTCGCCTACGAGGGGGATTGCCGTAAGCACGCCCGCGGCGATGCCGCCCACGGCTGCCATGGCGTAGCGGTTCTGGTTGTGTCCGACTATGCGGGCGATTGCGCACCCCGCAAAGGCACTCGACACCAACGCGATGCCGATAACGCTGCACAAGAGGGCTCCGGCAAGCGACAGGCCAGCGATAGAGATAATCAGCAGTAGGACGGCGGGGACGACAGCAATCGTACCCAGAAGACCGCTCACCCACAGGGGCGCGGGGCGCTGGTGGAGCATGCCGGCGGCGCTGGCGGTCGCGCGTGGAAAGACGAGCTCGAGCAGCAGAGCGATGAAGCAGGTCGAGAGCGCTGCGGCGACGATACCGCCGATGACATCGTTAACGGTGGAAGTATCTTCGTTCTCGGTGCGGTCGATCTTGAGGGCACCGACCTCGGCTCCCGCGGCACGCTCGGGGTCCTCGGAGACGTGCGCGTTCACCGTGCCGGTGATGCGGGCGTTCTTGCCCAAGATGAGCTTGTCGGCCCAAACCTCGACATCGCCATCGACGGTGCCATCGATGGTCACCGTGTCGCCCGCAAGTGCTGCCGACTTGGTGGAGCCTCGCAGGGCAACTGTCTCGCCTATCGCATAGAAACAGTTGGAGGTGCTGTCGGAATTGAGCACGACATGCTGACCAACGACCGTGACGCTGCCATCAACCGTGGTCTTGGCAATGTCGATGGTGCGTGCCGCCAGACGGACGGCACCGCCCACCGTGCAGTCGCGAATCGAGAGAGTATCGCCCGCGGCGATGATATCGCGGTCGATGGACGTATCGTCCAAGTTGAGGGCCTGACCTGCCCAGTACAGGTCACCTTCGACGCCGGACGGATTGGCGTCATTGTCGGTCGCAAGTACGTTGCCTGCGGTGTCCGTGCCGGCGAACGACGCCGTGGGAAGCGCGGTGATCGCCAGCGCGATGAGCGCGAATGCCATAAGCAGGCAGCGACGCATCTTGTGTGACGGCGCCGCCGCGGTTTGATTGAAAGCCATGGTTGATCCTTTTTTTTAGGTGTTCGGCATATACCTAACAGGGTACCCAACGTGCGGGCGCTCTAAAAGAGCCTCTCGGTTGCATTTCGAAGGGTCGTGCCGCGCCACCTACTTTTTGCGGTGCAAAAAGCGTGCGATGTCGTCCTCGGTGGGGCTTTTGATATCAAAGCGTAGCGATAGCCAGCGCAGCCCCATGGTCACCACGACGCAAACGACCAGTGCGACGACATTGCTGACCAAGCCGCTCATGACAAGGCAAACATAGCTTGCCGATCCGGCGATAGCCGCGATGGCATAGAAGTTGGTGCGCTGGAAAATACCCGGCACCACACCCATAAAACCATCTCTCAGCATGCCGCCGCCCACCGCGGTAAAAAAGCCCATCATGATGCACACCGCCGGCGCAAAGCCGTAGACCAGCGCCTTGTCCGCTCCGGTTGCCGCATAAATACCCACCGAGATGATGTCGAGCAGGGGAATGAGTTTTTCGGGCTTGTCGACGATTGCCGGGAAAATGTAGATGATGGCTGCCGTGGCAATGGAAAGCGGCAGCGCCATCGGCTGGTTGAGGATGTAGACGTTGCCCACCTGGAGTGTCATGTCGCGCAAAAGACCGCCGCCCAGGCCGCAAACCACGGCGAGCGCGACGGCGCCCACCAGGTCGAGCTTGTGCTCGCGCGCGACCAGCACACCCGAGATCGATGCCGCGACAACAGCGAACATCTCGAGCCAAAAGGGGATAGCGACCATGGCATCCGAGGCATGTGAGGTAATGGTCATAGCGGCGACGACGGGCAAGATGGGGTCCTTTGGATTACGGATTTGGACAATGCCCGTACATAGTACATGTTCGGCGCCGATTGCGACCCTATTGCTCGGCAAACGGTCGGGACTGGGTGGGGGCATGGCGTTGCTGGAATGCCAGGGGTCCAGAACATGTACGTCACCCTCCAAAAACGACATTTTCCGACATCTTTGGAGGCTGACGTACATGTTTGGATTGAGCTCACAGCATGAGTGAGTTGATTTACTCACATCCGGTATATTTCCCCACTTCAACGGACATAAGAGTTGGATACCGGCTCAGAGCGAGAGGCCCTCAATGGATACCCCTGTTCTCATTTCGCATAAAACCGCATGGCTTGTCCATCATGCACCCCAGAATTTGGTTCAGTCTCTTGCGCGGCACGACTACCAGATAGGCGCACAAGGCATCTCCACCCAGCAACGTGTTGCGCGCATACGACAGGTCCTTACCGACTGCGGCATTCCGTCCGATATGCTTAAGACTATCGATATCGCGGTTGTATTCGAATTTGAGCGAATTCGTACCAAAGGCGTCGTTTGCCACATTCTTGGACAAAATCTTCCCTACGAGCATATTAACGAGTTGACGCCCGGAATCTTCATCACCGACGAAGCCTTCACCTTCGCGCTCGCTGCCGAGTGGATGGATAGGATCGAATATCTCGAATATGGCTATGAAGTTTGCGGCGATTATCGCATGAGGCTCAATCCCGCCGACCCTTATACCGAGCAACCAGCCACCACCTCCAAGGATGAAATAACCGAACTGCTCGATCGGCACCCCGGCAAACCCGGTGCCACACGTGCATGGCTCGCGCTCAGGCACATCTACGATCACTCGGCCTCGCCTATGGAGACCGCTTCGGCAATCGCCCTCTCGCTCCCAACAAGCGAAGGCGGCGTTGGCATCCGAGGTATCGAACTCAACAAACCGCTCGAGATCCCTCAACGTCTCTGGCATTGCGCCAAAGCTCGAACACTCAAAATCGATGCGCTCGTGACCTATAAGCGCAGGGCGCTCGGTATCGAATATAAGGGCGGTTTTCACGATGAGCTCGAGCGCAAGGGAGCAGATGCGGAGCGAGAGGCCGTTCTCTCCCAAATGGGATATCGAATCGTTACGCTCACTTCGGCTCAGTTCAGTAGTCAGCTCGCCTTTCACCGCGCCATGAACAACATTCGCGAAGCACTCGGCATGCCTCGCTGTACCGACACCGGGTACCAGAGAAAACAAAACGAACTACGCAAGGCACTTATCCGCAACTGGAAAAGCATACGAGACGAGGAGGCACCTTCCGAATAGTGCCGCTCCCGTGAGCTCAATCCAAACGTGTACGTCAGCCTCCAAAGATGTCGAAAAATGTCGGTTTTGGAGGGTGACGTACATGTTTGGGGAAGCGTGGGATCGAGACGTATTTCGATAACAAAAAAGCTCCCATTCTTGGGAGCTTTCTCAACCAAAATGGCGGAGGAGGAGGGATTCGAACCCTCGTGACCTTATACAGGCCAAACGGTTTTCGAGACCGCCGCATTCAACCACTCTGCCACCCCTCCGCGTGGGGTAAAAACAAAGCAGGCTCGAAGGCCTGCTTTGGAATTAACTGGCGGAGAGTCAGGGATTTGAACCCTGGAGACGCTTTTGACGCCTACACGATTTCCAATCGTGCTCCTTCGGCCACTCGGACAACTCTCCGTTAAATGCGAAAGTCAGTATACACGAGGAATCGCAAAGTGCAAACAGAAAAGTTGGCATTTTTTAAAACGCTTGACCGCGCTTGGCGTTGCAGTGGGGTTTGAGGTGCCAAAAAAACGGCTTCCGACCAGCGTGGTTGATTAACTCAATTGTTCAAAAGGGGTATTCATAAGCGACTTGGCAATGAATTTAAAAATCTTTGGGTGGTGCTGTGGACCACTGGTATGCATTTTACGACCACAGCCTTGTGCCCGTTGACCTGCGGCTTGGCTCAGCTTGTCCCCGCGGCACCGTATCTTGTCCACAAATCCGTCAAGCTCTTGGTCAGCATTTGGTTGGAATGCGCATGAAACGTCGTGTGAGTATGGGCATATGTGGAGGTCATGAGGTTGTAGCTGCATATTCTTGCAGCCTAGGAGGTTGAAAGATATTATTACCAAGTCTTTTCCTGCTTCAGGCGCACCTTCACGACCTGAAGCCACATTTGCCCAGAGGAGGTGACAATATGAAGGCTTATGAACTGCTGTTCTTTGTTGACCCGTCGCTCGACCCCGAGACTCGTCTCGCTGTTATGAAGCGTATCGATACCACGATCGCTGAGGGCGCTGGCAAGGTCGACTCCGTTGACGAGTGGGGCAAGCGCAAGCTCGCCTACGAGATCAACGACCTCACCGATGGTGACTACACCCTCATCAACTTCCACGCAGATCCTACCCAGATCGCCGAGCTTGATCGCGTCCTGCGCATCACCGACGCTGTGGTCCGCCACATGATCGTCCGTCGCGACGACCAGGAGTAAGACTGTCGTTTTGGACTGGGCTTGTGCCCCAAGAGGAAGTAGTGAGTTATGAGCATCAATCGAGTGAACATCACCGGTAACCTCACCCGCGATCCCGAGCTGCGCGCCACCGCCGGCGGAACCCAGGTTCTGTCCTTTGGCGTCGCCGTGAACGATCGTCGCCGTAACGCGCAGACTGGCGAGTGGGAGGACTATCCCAACTTTGTCGACTGCACTATGTTCGGCACCCGCGCCGAGGCCGTGAGCCGTTTCCTGGCAAAGGGAAACAAGGTCGCGATCGAGGGCAAGCTGCGCTACAGCTCTTGGGAGCGCGACGGTCAGCGCAGGAGCAAGCTTGAGGTCATCGTCGATGAGATCGAGTTTATGAGCTCCCGTGGTGGCCAGGGTGGCTACGATCAGGGCGGTTACGCCCCCGCAGCTCCCGCGCCCGCAGCACGTCCCGCCGCACCGGTGGCTACGCCGCCCGCGGTCGACGTCTACGATGAGGACATCCCGTTCTAAGGGTTGTTCACCTATTTTTGAGTGAGAGGCGGCTTCGGTTCGCCGAAGTAGCCAAATGAAAGGTATTTTGACATGGCTAATGATTTTTCTGCACGTCAGCCGCGTCGTAAGTACTGCCAGTTCTGCAAGGAGAACACCGAGTATATCGACTACAAGGATACTCAGCTTCTCCGTAAGTACATGACCGACCGTGGCAAGATCAAGCCCCGTCGCGTCACTGGCGCTTGCACGCAGCATCAGCATGACATCGCCAACGCCATCAAGCGCGCCCGCGAGATGGCTCTCCTGCCGTACACCGTCCCCGTGGTTTCCTCTCGTGGCAACCGCGACCGCGGCTAAGAAGGGAGACGCATCATGAAGGTTATTCTTCTCGATGAGATCAAGGGCAAGGGCGGCGAGGGTGACGTCGTAGAGGTCGCTCAGGGTTACGCTGAGAACTTCCTGTTCCCCAAGAAGCTCGCTGTTGCCGCCACCAAGGGCAACCTCAAGCAGCTTGACGAGCGTCGCAACAACATCGCCAAGCGCGAGGCCGTCCGTCTGGCTACCGCCAACGAGACCAAGGCTGCCTTCGAGGGCAAGACGGTCACCGTTGACGTCAAGGTCGGCGACGAGGGCATCCTCTTTGGCTCCGTTACCGCCGCTATGATCGCTGACGCCATCAAGGCTCAGCTCGGTATGGACATCGACCGCAAGCGCGTCGAGCTCGGTAAGCCCATCAAGGTTGCCGGTGCCCACACCGTTGCCATCTCGCTGTACCGCGAGATCAAGGCCGAGGTTGTCGTTCTCGTCGGCGTTACCGCCGAGGAGCTCGCTGCCGAGGCTGAGGTCGAGGAGGCCGCTGAGGTCGCCGAGGCCGAGACCGCCGAGGTCGAGACTGAGGCTGCTGCCGAGTAGCATTTGCTGCAACGCAACAATCTTGTTCTAAGAAGGGCGCTCTGGGAAACCAGGGCGCCCTTTTGTTTTTTGCGCTGAGTGAGTGTCATGGTAAACGTTGTGTCGAAGTCCTATATACAGGACCGTTCATCCGTTTGGTTCGGTGATGATTGGCGGCGCGCGGCGCGTTTTGGGACCGTGGCTGATACTATGGATGCTCGCAAGCGATATGAATGAGGATGCTCATGGCATATGACGATAGGGAGACCGGGCTGACGGTTGAGGACCGCGGCTCAAAGTTGGGTCTTCCCCAAAACCAAGATGCAGAGGCCAATGTACTGGCCGCTATGCTGCTATCGCCCGAGGTGGTCGAAGAAGCCCAGGTCGAGCTGCAGCCCGATGACTTCTACCGGCCCATTCATAAGACCATCTATACCGCGATGGTCGATATGTACAACAGCCGCATTCCCATCGACTCCATCTCGCTGATCGATTACCTGCGAAGCATCAACAAGCTCGATGCCGTGGGCGGCGAGGCGTATATTTTGGAGCTGATGGGTCAGACCCTGTCGCTCGTCAACTGGCAGCACCATGCCGCTATCGTTCGCCGCGATTCGATGCTGCGTGAGCTGATCGGCGCCACCAACGAGATCAACGCGCTGGCCTATAACGCTCCCACCGATACCAAAGAGGTCGTGGAGCTAGCCGAGAGCAAGCTGCTCAAGGTCACAGCGCGCGAGGTCAAGTCGAGCTACAAGACGCTGACCGAGTTTATGGTCGAGGCCTATAACGAGGCCGAGGAAGTGTGCCAGGCCGGTGGCCAGGCTGCGGGCGTGCCCACGGGCTTCCCGTCGCTCGACCGCATGCTCATGGGTTTTCGCGAGGGCCAGCTCATCATCATCGGCGCCCGTCCTGCCGTGGGTAAGACGTCGTTCGCCCTGAATCTGGCGCTCAACGCCGCCGCTGCCGGTTATACCGTCGGCTTCTTCTCTCTGGAGATGTCGGGCAAGGAAATTGCCCAGCGTCTGATTTGCGCCTACGCCATGATCTCGATCAGTGACTTCCGCATGGGCCGCATTAGCCCCGAGCAGTGGGCAAATATCAACGAGGCCACGCAGACCTTGTCCAAGCTCGATATTCTGATTGACGATACGCCCGGCACCACCGTGACCGAGATTCGCGCCAAGAGCCGCCGCATGCTCCACAACAAGGAGAAGGCCATCATCATCCTGGACTACCTGCAGCTGGTGAGTCCTCCGCCGGGACGCCGCTCCGAGAGCCGTACCGTCGAGGTCTCCGAGATGTCGCGTGGTCTGAAGATCATGGCCAAGGAGCTCAAGATCCCGCTCATCGCGCTGTCGCAGCTCTCGCGTCAGGTCGAATCCCGTACCGGCAAGCGCCCGCAGCTTTCCGACCTTCGTGAATCGGGCTCCATCGAGCAGGACGCCGATATCGTTATGTTCTTGGACCGCTCCGCCGACGAGGCCGAAGCCTCGCGCGACGATCGACCCGACGAGGGCGTTACGCGTATCGTCGTGGCCAAGAACCGTTCGGGCCCGATCGGCGACGTCGACCTGATGTTCCTGCCGGCATCCACCAAGTTCTATGAGCTTGATGGGGCACATGCCGAGGAGTAGGACAGGCGCCCGTTGCACGGGTATACTGGGAATGTTTTGTGCTTCTGCGTGCCGGCGTGGCGCGTAGACAGTCCATGAATGTAAGGAGTAAACATGCCGTCAACCGTTTTGGTCGGTGCCCAGTGGGGCGATGAGGGCAAGGGTAAGATTTGCGACCTGGTCGCCGGCGACTTCGATGCCGTCGTGCGCTACTCGGGCGGCAACAACGCCGGTCACACCATCGTCGTCAACGGCAAGAAGTACGGCCTGCACCAGGTGCCCTCCGGCATCATGTATTCCGACCACGTGTCGGTGATCGGTAACGGCTGCGTCGTCAACCCCAAGGTTGTCCTTGAGGAGATCGACATGTTCGAGGCCGACGGCATCACCACCAAGAACCTCAAGATTAGCGGCAACGCGCATGTCATCATGCCGTACCACATCGATCTGGATGGCGCCTTTGAGCAGAAGCTCGGCAAGAAGAACATCGGTACCACCAAGCGCGGCATCGGTCCGTGCTACCAGGACAAGATGGCCCGCATCGGCCTGCGCATGCAGGACATGCTGGACGAGGCACTGTTCCGCGACAAGCTGGAGACCGCTCTTGCCCGCGTGAACCCCGAGCTCGAGCTCATCTACAACCTGCCCACCTACACCGTGGACCAGATTTGCGACGAGTATCTGCCCATGGCCGAGCGCCTGCGCCCCTACATCACCGAGACGAGCTTGCTGCTCAACAACATGATCGACGAGGGTAAGGACCTGCTGTTTGAGGGCGCCCAGGCCACGCTGCTCGACATCGACCACGGCACCTATCCGTACGTGACGTCTTCTAACTGCACCGCCGGCGGCGCCATTACCGGCTCCGGCGTGGGCATGAAGAACGTCGACCGCGTGCTGGGCGTCATGAAGGCCTATATCACCCGCGTCGGTTCGGGCCCCATGCCCACCGAGCTTTCCTATGAGTCCGAGGCCGGTCACACGCTGACCGAGGAGGGCTATGAGTACGGCGTGACCACCGGTCGCCGTCGTCGCTGCGGCTGGTTCGATGGCCCCATCGCCAACTACGCCTCGTGCGTCAACGGCCTCACCGATATCGCCCTGACCAAGCTCGACGTGCTTTCGGCTTTCGACACCATCAAGGTGTGCGTGGCCTACGACGTCGATGGCGAGCGCTACACCAGCGTGCCCGAGCATCAGGTGCGCTTTGAGCATGCCAAGCCCATCTACGAGGAGCTCCCCGGCTGGAAGTGCGACATCACCGGTTGCCGCAGCTTTGACGAGTTGCCGCAAGAGGCTCAGGACTACGTGGCGTTTATCGAGGATCTAGCACACACCCGCGTGACGTTCATTGGCGTTGGCGCTGGTCGCGAGCAGATCATCAACCGATTCTGGAAGTAATCGGGACTATTTGGTTATTGCGATATACCCCTTTGCAGCCCGGACGGGCGGCCGAGGGGTATATTTGCTTGCAAAGGGCTCGCGCGGAGCGAGCCATTCATCCATAGAGGAGGCACCCTTGAAGGCGGACACTCAAACCATCGACATCCTGTTGTTGGGCAGCGGCGGCCGTGAGCATGCTTTGGCAGCTAAGCTCGCAGCATCACCGCGCGCCGGCAAGCTCTACATCGCGCCGGGCAACGGCGGCACCGCGAGCTGCGGCGAGAACGTTGTTCTCGACGACTGCGATCCTGCGGCCGTGGCGGCGTTTGCGCAGAGTCACGGATGCGGACTCGTGGTAATTGGCCCCGAGGCTCCGCTCGTGGCGGGCGTGGCCGACGCCGTGCGCGCGGCGGGTATTCCCTGCTTTGGCCCGGGTGCCGAGGGCGCCCAGATGGAGGGTTCCAAGCTGTTCTCCAAGCAGCTCATGGAGCGCGCCGGTATCCCGACGGCAGCCTACGGCTCGTTTACCGACGAGGCTTCGGCTCTCGCCTACGTGCGCGAGCAGGGCGCCCCGCTGGTCGTGAAGGCCGACGGCCTTGCCGCGGGCAAGGGCGTTATCGTGGCGACCGAACTTGATCAGGCCGAGGAGGCCGTGCGCGAGTGCTTTGGCGGCGCCTTTGGCGATGCCGGCAACACCGTGGTTATCGAGGAGATGCTGACCGGCCCCGAGTGCTCGCTTTTGGCCTTTACCGACGGCAAGACCGTGCGCCCCATGGCCACCTCGCAGGACCACAAGCGCGCGCTCGAGGGTGACAAGGGCCCCAACACCGGCGGCATGGGCGTCTACAGCCCGGTGCCCATCGTGACCGACGAGGAGCACGCCACCATGGTGGCGGTCATGGAGCAGACCGTGGCCGAGCTCGCTGCCGAGGGTATCGACTACCGCGGCTGCCTGTACGGCGGCTTTATGCTCACGCCCGCCGGCCCCAAGGTGCTGGAGTTCAATGCCCGCTTTGGCGACCCCGAGACGCAGGTCGTGCTGCCGCGCCTCAAGAACGACCTGGTTGAGGTCATGCTCGCCTGCGCCAACTGCGAGCTCGATCAGATTGAACTCGACTGGCGTGACGAGTGGGCCGTGGCCGTTGTCCTGACGAGCGCGGGCTATCCCGGCAGCTACGAGAAGGGCAAGGTCATCACCGGTATCGCCGATGCCGAGGCCATGGAGAACGTGACCGTGTACCACGCGGGCACTGCCGTGGTGGACGGCCAGCTCGTGACCAATGGTGGCCGCGTGCTTGCCGTGACCGCTCTGGGCGATACGTTTGAGAACGCTCGCAACCTTGCCTACGAGGCCTGCGAGAAGATTGATTTTGAGGGCAAGACCCTGCGTCACGACATCGGCCTGCGCGCGCTGCGCGGCCGCGACGCCTGGGATGCCTAAAGTCCGAGAGGAATGAGACGGATGGACGAGAAGAACGAAGAGCTCGTGGATGCGCAGATCGTCGAGGAGGACAGCCGCGTGTATGGGCACGCCGAGGGCGAGCCTGGCGGCGAGGTCGCTGACGAGCCGGTGCTGGTGCTGGGCGATGACGACCCGCACGATGCCGAGCTGCACGAGAAGATTCTTTCAGAGGAGTGCGCCTGGAAGGGCAAGATCCTCGACGTCCACCGTCTTGAGGTGGAGCTGCCCAACGGCCACCGCAGCGCCCGCGACATCATTCGTCATCCGGGTGCGGCGGCCGTGGTGGCGCTGACCGAGAGCGGCAAGATTGTGCTGGTGCGTCAGTACCGCACCGCCATCGACCGCGTGACGGTCGAGATTCCCGCCGGCAAGCTCGATCCAGGCGAGGACCCGCTTGATTGCGCCAAACGCGAGCTACACGAGGAGACGGGCTTTAGGGCCGGTCGCATTCGCTTTCTGACGTCGATTGTCACGTCCTGCGGTTTTTGCGACGAGATCATTCATATCTACCTGGCCACCAAGCTCGAGTTCGACGCGCCCAACCCCGATGATGACGAGTTTGTCAACGTTGACCTGGTGCCGCTGCACGAGTTGATCGACGCCGTACTCGACGGCAAGATCGAAGATGCCAAGACCGTCGTGGGCGCCTTGGCCTGCGACAGTATCGCTCACCGACTAGGCGGGGCAGAGCTGTAACGAGCGGGGATGATCCCGCAGGTTTGTGTAAGTCAGCGAAAGTGCTCCATTTGAGACAAGGTGGCCTAAAAGAGGAGGGAAGCGTATGGATATACGCGACCGACGATTGAAGGCCAGATTGTCCAAATGGAGCACTTGCAGCGTCGAGACGAAACGCGGTTTGGTAAAACCGCGTAAGGTGATTATGCTGAAGAGGTTTCTTTCTTACTACAGGCCCCAGATGGGGCTTTTTGTTGCCGATACTGTTTGCGCTCTGGTGCTTGCTGCCATTGACCTTGCGTTTCCTATTATTCTGCGCAATTTGACCGGTGGGCTGTTTACTCAGGGTCAGGCTGCCATTATGCAGGCGCTCGGTATGATCGCGGTGGGTTTGGTGCTGATGTATATCATCCGTTGCGCCTGCCGCTACTTTGTGAGCTACTGGGGCCACGTGATGGGCGCGCGCATGGAGTCCAAGATGCGCGAGGACCTGTTTGACCAGTACGAGCGCTTTAGCTTTGCGTACTTCGACCGTAACAGCTCGGGCGACATGATGAGCCGCGTGGTCAACGACCTGTTCGATATCTGCGAGGCGGCGCACCACGTGCCCGAGTGGATCATCATCTGCGGCATCGAGATTATCGGCTCGTTTGTGATCCTCTTTACCATCGCCCCGGTGCTGGCGCTCGCCATGGCCGTGGTGACGGTGGCGTTTGCGGTCATCATGTTTTGGCAGAACATGCGCATGCGCGAGGTCTTTAGCGACAACCGCAAAAAGATCAGCGGCATCAATGCGCAGCTGCAGGATTCGCTGGCGGGCATGCGCGTGGTCAAGAGCTTTGCCAATGAGGAGACCGAACGCTTCAAGTTCCGCGCCTCCAACAATCGCTATCTTTCGTCCAAGGAGAACATGTATCACGCCATGGGCGTCTATACTGCGACGTATGGCCTGCTCTCGGGTGTGCTCTATGTGATCGTGGTACTGCTGGGCGGCTGGCTGGTCGCCCAGGGACAGCTGCAGGCGGTCGATATGGCGACCTTTGCACTCTATATTTCGCTGTTCTGCACGCCGCTCGAGACGCTCGTCAATTCGGCCGAAACGTATCAGAAGGCTATCGCCGGCTTTAAGCGTATGGACGAGGTGCTCTCGACCGCGCCGGATATCCAGGACAAGCCGGGCGCCACGGATCTGCAGGTGACTGCCGGCGCCGTGGAATATCACGACGTGTGCTTTAACTACGAGGATGTTGAGCTGGGCGAGGGCGATGCCGACGAGCGTCCCGTTATCGACCATATGGATCTGTCCATCAAGCCCGGGCAGACCATCGCTTTGGTTGGCCCTTCGGGCGGTGGCAAGTCCACGACCTGTTCGCTGCTGCCGCGCTTTTACGACGTTGCCGCTGGGTCCATTAGCATCGACGGTCAGGACGTGCGCGATGTGACGCAGCAGAGCCTGCGCCGCGCTATCGGCCTGGTGCAGCAGGATGTCTACCTGTTTGACGGAACAATCGGCGAGAACATCGCCTACGGCAAGCCGGGCGCCACGGCAGAAGAGATCGCCGAGGCCGCCCGTCGTGCCAACATCGATGCCTTTATCGAGTCGCTTCCACAGGGCTATGACACGGTCGTGGGCGAGCGCGGCAGCCGTCTTTCGGGCGGACAGAAGCAGCGCGTTGCCATCGCGCGTGTGTTTCTCAAGAACCCCAAGATCCTGATTTTGGACGAGGCGACGAGTGCTTTGGATAACGAGAGCGAGGAGGCGGTGCAGGAGTCACTCGAAGAACTGGCGCGCGGCCGCACCACGATTATCATCGCCCACCGTCTTTCGACCATTAAGCATGCCGATGAGATTGCGACCGTTGAGCATGGTCGCGTTGTGGAGCGTGGCACGCACGAGGAGCTTCTCGCCCGTGGCGGCACCTATGCCCGTTACTATCGAATGCAGTTCGAAGGTGCGCGTGCGCACGAGCTCGACTGATTGATATGACAGGAAGTTTATGGCTGACAAGAACCCTTTGACTCCGGAAGAAGTGACGGAGTTATTCTCCGAAATCGATGCATCCGGTGTCTTGGATCCCACGCTTGCCAAAAAGCGCACCGAGCGCATGCGTGAGAAGGAGGCTGCGGCCAAGCGCGGTGACAAAGCTGCGCTAGCGCAGCTGCGCAGCGAGGACCGCGCGAGCCAGGCAAAACATATCGACCCGCTGTCCGAGGACGATCCTTCGGGCTCGCAGGTGAGCCATACCATTACGAAGACCGCGATGGCCGTGGTCATTGGTATTTTGGTGCTGATCGTGGGCATGCAGATTGGCTACGGCGTGATGCGTCGTCTGAACACCGCCAACTTGTCCGAGAGCGTTTCGGTCGATACCGTTTCGACGGCGCTGAAGGGCGGCCTTGAGTGGGGCAACGGCTTTACGCAGTTCCCGCTCGACTTTACCGTCGATGAAGCCGATGAGCGTACGGGCACGGTCGAGGTGACGGTGCTGGACACATCGTCTGCCAACGAGCTCGAGCTGCTGTCCAACGGGCAGATCCAGGCCGCGGCACTTGCGACCAACGCGCTGCTCAACGATAAGATCGACCGCGTGGTGTATAACGTTCACGCCTATATCGACGAGGATAGCAACATTCAGCACGATTCCTTCTTTGGCATGTTCCCCGCGCGAGGCCACCAGAGCGCCATCCTGACGTTCGTGTGGACCAAGAGCTCATCCAACGCCACGAATATCGACTGGAAGATGCGCATCGTGAGTATGGATGACACCATCGCCGAGCGCATTCAGAAGCAGGTGAACTCGGTGTCGTCGTTGATTGAGGACCCGGTGGTGAGCCAGACCAAAATTGACGAGGAAAAGGCCGAGCGTGACTTGGAGCATCGTCTGCATGGCCGCGAGATTTTCCGCGGCGGCAAGCCCGACCGAACGCCGTCCGAACTGCTGGAACAGGACAAGAAAAAGTAAGAGGCCATTATCCCGCGTGAGCTACAAGCCCACGCGGGATATTTTTTCTAGGACGGGGATTAAATAATCATTATGCATAGAAAGTCATAATTATCATTTCGTAAACATTTCGATGAAATTAACGCCATGAGGCATGCTTGCGGTTACAATACCGCGAGGCCTAACTACACACCTTTAAGCCGGTCCTGTGAGACCGGGAAGGAGAATTATGGCGAACAACCATACCGCGGGCGCTGCCGCCCGCACCTTCGCGCCCAGCGAGCTTTGCCAGCGTATGCTGGCCAAAACCAGCAAGGGCACCTGCGGTCCCTGCATCCTGTATCTTGAGGATGGGACCATTTTTTATGGACGTGCATGCGGCGCCGAGGGCACCGCGACCGGCGAAGTCTGCTTCAACACCTCGCTCGAGGGCTACTTTGAGGTCATGACCGACCCGAGTTATGCCGGCCAAATCGTAACCATGACCTATCCGCAGATCGGCAACTACGGTATCGACGAGACCGACGTCCAGTCGGCCTTCCCCGGCGACGCCGTGCGCCCTGCGAGCGCTCCGGCCATGCGCGGCATGATCGTTCGCGACATGTGCGCCACGCCTTCTAACTGGCGCTCGGCCGTCAGCGTGCCGGAGTACCTGCGCGCTCACGGCATCGTCGCTATCGAG
Organism: uncultured Collinsella sp.; assembly: GCA_959606405.1. Taxonomy (GTDB): domain Bacteria; phylum Actinomycetota; class Coriobacteriia; order Coriobacteriales; family Coriobacteriaceae; genus Collinsella. The sequence continues at coordinate 24,364 of CAUHIY010000007.1, forward strand.
GGTGTCGACACCCGCGCTTTGGTGCGCCATCTGCGCGACAATGGTTCCAAGATGGGCATTATCTCGACCGAGATCTTCGACGTCGACGAGCTTGCCGAGCGTCTGGCCGCAGCGCCCACGCTGGTAGGCGAGAACCTGGTGAAGACCGTAAGTTGCCCCGCGCCTCACGAGTTTGTGGCCGCCGACCTGCCTGCCACGCATGACTTTGCACTTGCGGTTGCCGCTCCTGCCCGTCACAAAGTGGTCGCCTACGACTGCGGCGTCAAGCGCGGCATTCTGGAGGGCCTCGTCCGCGCCGGCTGCGACCTTACTGTCGTGCCGTGGGATACGCCTGCCCAGCAGGTGCTCGACATGAATCCCGATGGCGTCTTTTTGTCCAACGGCCCCGGCGACCCTGACGCCGTGGTGGAGACCTACGAGCAGGTGCAGCGGCTGATCGGCAAGGTGCCGGTCTTTGGTATTTGTCTTGGTCACCAGATGATCAGCCTGGCCTGCGGTGCCCAGATGGAAAAGCTTAAGTTTGGTCACCGCGGTGGCAACCAGCCGGTCATGAACCTGGTAAGCCGTCGCGTGGAGATCACCGCGCAAAACCATGGCTTTGGCCTGCTGTTCCCCAGCTTGGGCAAGCTTGTCCCCGAGCTTTCCGGCGGCGAGATCGAACATGCGGCCGATGGAGATCTGCGCGTTTGGGTGCGCCGCGGAATCGCGCCAGTCGTGATGAACGAGCGCTTCGGCCGCATTCGCCTGACACATGTGAACCTCAACGACGGCACCGCCGAGGGCATCCAGCTGCTCGACGCCCCGTGCTTCTCGGTCCAGTACCACCCCGAGGCCTCGCCTGGCCCCACCGATGCCCACTATCTCTTTACCGCCTTTATGCGACTCATGGACGGCGAGGAGAACTACCTGGATATCGACACCGCGAAGGACCGCCTGGCTGGCTGGAATTTTGCCGAGACTGAGACCGAGGAGAACTAACATGCCGAAACGTACTGACATCAAGCGCATCCTCGTCATTGGCTCGGGCCCCATCGTTATCGGCCAGGCCTGCGAGTTTGACTACTCCGGCGCCCAGGCCTGCAAGGTGCTCAAGGAGGATGGCTTTGAGGTCATCCTGGTCAACTCCAACCCGGCGACCATCATGACCGACCCGGGTCTTGCCGACCGCACCTATGTCGAGCCCATCACCGCCGAGTTTATCGAGCGCGTAATCAAGAAAGAGCGCCCGGACGCGCTGCTGCCCACACTGGGCGGCCAGACCGGTCTGAACGCCGCCGTCGAGCTGGCAAAGGACGGTACGCTCGACAAGTACGGCGTCGAGATGATCGGCTGCGACCTGGACGCCATCGAGCGCGGCGAGGACCGCAAACTCTTTAACGAAGCCATGGCCGAGATTGGCCTGGAGGTCGCACGCTCGGGCTATGCCTACAGCGTGGCCGACGCCGAGGCCATCGCCGAGCGCGTGGGATATCCCTGCGTGCTGCGCCCGAGCTTTACCCTCGGCGGCGCCGGCGGCGGCATCGCTCACACCCACGAGGAGCTCGTCTCCATCGTGAGCCAGGGCCTGGAACTCTCGCCCGCCCACGAGGTGCTGGTCGAGGAGTCCATCGAGGGCTGGAAAGAGTACGAGATGGAGGTCATGCGCGACCACGCCGGCAACGGCATCATCGTGTGCTCCATCGAGAATCTCGACCCCATGGGCGTGCACACCGGCGACTCCATCACCGTGGCGCCGGCGCAGACGCTCTCCGACCTTGAGTATCAGCGCATGCGCGTGGCCTCGCTCGCCATTCTGGAGAAGATCGGCGTCGAGACCGGTGGCTCCAACGTGCAGTTTGCCGTGAACCCCAACACCGGTCGTTTGATCGTCATCGAGATGAACCCGCGCGTGAGCCGTTCGTCCGCGCTGGCCTCCAAGGCCACGGGTTTCCCCATCGCTAAGGCCGCCGCGCGCCTGGCTGTGGGCTACACGCTCGACGAGATCGTCAACGACATTACCAAGGCAACGCCTGCCTGCTTTGAACCCACGATTGACTACTGCGTGGTCAAGGTGCCGCGCTTTGCCTTCGAGAAGTTCAAGGGTACCGACCCCACGCTCACCACGCGCATGAAGGCCGTGGGCGAGATCATGGCGATCGGCCGCACCTTTGAGGAGGCCTTCGGCAAGGCCATGCGCTCGCTGGAGGACGGGCATCAGGGCATTTGTGTCGGTGGCAAGGAAGGTGCCGACAAGCTGAGCGACGATGAGCTCGCTCAGGCCGTGGCAACGCCGACCGAGCATCGCATCTTCTTTGTGGTCGAGGCCCTGCGCCGTGGCTGGGATGTCGCGCGTATCCATGCCATCTGCGGTATCGATCCGTGGTACCTCAACCGTATCAACGATATGGTGCAAGTTCAGGAGAGCATCCGCGGCCTGCGTGTGGAGGACATTGACGCCGACGCAATGCGCCTGCTCAAGCAGTATGGCACGAGCGATGCCGAGATCGCCGCGCTGACCGGCTCGGACGAGCGCTTTGTGCGCGCCTACCGCAAGGGTCTGGGCGTGGTTCCCAGCATGAAGACGGTCGACACCTGCGCGGCCGAGTTCTCGAGCGCCACGGAGTACCACTACAAGACGTACGAGAACATCTACCGCACGAGCCCGGATGCCAAGAAGTGCGTGGCTCCCGACGAGACCACGCCGGCGGACAAGCCCAAGGCGATGATCCTGGGTGCCGGCCCCAACCGCATTGGCCAGGGTATCGAGTTCGATTACTGCTGCGTGCATGCGAGCTATGCGCTGGCGGCCCGGGGCTTCGAGACCATCATGGTCAACTGCAATCCCGAGACCGTCTCGACTGACTACGACACCTCGGACCGCTTGTACTTTGAGCCGCTCACCTACGAGGACGTCATGGATGTCATCGATGTTGAGCGTCCCGACGGCGTCGTGGTGACGCTCGGTGGCCAGACCCCGCTTAAGCTGGCGCGCATGCTCGAGGAGAGCGGCGTGAACATTATGGGCACCAAGCCCGATGCCATCGACTTTGCCGAGGACCGCGAGCGCTTCGCCGCTCTGCTCGACAAGCTGGGCATTATGTACCCGCCGGCGGGCCAGGCCACCTCGTTTGAGGAGGCCGAGTCCGTGGCCGCGCATATCGGCTACCCGCTGCTGGTGCGTCCGAGCTACGTGCTGGGCGGCCGCGGCATGATGATCGCCTACGATGCCGAGCATCTGCGCGATTACATGGCCGAGGCTGCGCGCATTAGCCCCGACTACCCGGTGTACCTGGACCGCTTCCTGGAGGGTGCGATCGAGTCCGATGTCGACGCCCTGTGCGACGGCGAAGAGGTCTACATCGGCGGCATCCTGGAGCATATCGAGGAGGCCGGTATTCACTCCGGCGACTCTGCGACCTGCATCCCGCCGTTCAGCTTTAGCGAGAGCCTGCAGGCGAAGCTTCGCGAGACCACGCGCCGCATCGCGATGGCGCTGGGCGTACGCGGCCTGGTCAACGTGCAGTACGCCATCAAGGGCGAGACCGTCTACGTGATCGAGGCAAACCCGCGCGCGAGCCGCACCGTGCCGTTTATCTCCAAGGCCACCGGCGTGCCGCTGGCCAAGTGCGCGGCGCGTATCATGGCGGGCGATTCCATCGCGAGCCTGGGCCTGCCGAGCGACGAGCGTCAGCTCGATTGGTTCTGCATGAAGGAAGCCGTTATGCCCTGGGGCCGTTTCCCCGGTGCCGACGTTATCCTGGGGCCCGAGATGAAGTCGACCGGCGAGGTCATGGGTATCGCCAAGAGCTATCCCGAGGCATACGCCAAGACGCAGCTGGCGATCGACTACAAGCTGCCCGACCCGAGTGCCGGCAAGGTGTTCATCAGTGTGTGCGACCGCGACAAGCGCCATATCCTTTCGGTCGCCCGCATCCTGCGCTACCTGGGCTTTGACATCTGCTCCACCGAGGGCACGGCGCGCGTGCTGCGCGGCGGCAACGTGACGTGCGAAGTCGTGGAAAAGATCAGCGGCCCGCACGACGGCGAGTGCCCCAACATCGGTGACCTCATCGCCGATGGCAAGATCGCGGTGATCATCAACACGCCGTACGGTCCGGGCTCGCGTGGTGATGGCTACCTGCTACGTACCGAGGCCGTGCGCCGCGGCGTGACTTGCGTGACCGCAATGTCTGCGGCCAATACGTACGTGAGCGCCATCGAGGCCGTGCGCGAGGACCAGCAGGGTCACGGCAGCGCCAACGACATGGGCATGGACGTCATCGCCCTGCAGGACCTGCCGCAGCACACAGTGTAGTTGACCTGGCCGGCCGGGGCGGGAGGGGCCGAGATTTCCCCCTTTCGCTCCGGCTGCAAGCAGAGTCGCTCAGGAGGAAACTCGGCCCCTCCCGCCCCGGCCTGCGGTGACTTGGCTGCACCGTGTGCTGCCGAAGGGGCTTTGCGCGATGACTAGGGCTGAATAGAAAATGAGTGTGGGCCCTGCCGTTCGAACGAACGGCAGGGCCCACACTAATAATTCACCCCACGTACCTCATTGCAATCCCCGGTAGCTCGAAGGTGCTCTGCGGCGGCCCGGTGTTTTCATCTGAACGACTT
>CAUHIY010000008.1:0-28698 GCA_959606405.1 uncultured Collinsella sp.
GAAATCTGGCGCTCCTGAGCGGAGAAGTCAGGGGCGGGAGCAGCCACGGGGGCGGCAGGAACGGCCTGGGCGGTGGCATCCTGAGCCTGGGCAAGCTGAGCCTGCGCATCGGCAAGCTGCTGCTCGGTAGCAGTCAGACGACCCTTAAGGTCGACGATCTTAGCGAGCATAGCGTCAACCTCGGAAGACAGCGTCTCCAAGAAGACGTCGACCTCAGCAGGATCGTAGCCACGCTTGGCCTCAGAGAAAGTCTGAGCCTGGATGTCTGCAGGGGTAATAGCCATAACAAGTCTCCTTTTTCATCGCCTCGGCGCTACACGCCCGACGTAAGTTACTAAGTCAGTTCTACACGAGTATACCTATAAGAAGCTGCAGAACCAGCCTCTGCACCAACTGCAACGCAATAATCGCAACGACCGGCGAAAAATCGATACCGCCCATCGGCGGGATGAAACGACGGAACAGGTTGAGCCACGGACCGCACACGCTATCAAGCACCGCGGCAATATCCTGAAGCAAACCACCCTGCTTCATGGGAATCCACGTCATAAAGCAGTAGACGACAATGAGCGTGGAATAGAAGTTGAACAGCGTGTTGACCAGCTGGACGATAGTGTAGATGTTGATGGGAATCTCCTCGTCTTGTCTTTACTTAAGGTAGCCGTCGGCACGAAGCTTCTTGAGATCGGAATCTTTGACCTCGCAACCGGCGGGCAGCACCATGAACACGCGGTCGCCCACCTCCTTGACCGTGGCACCCAGACCGCAGGCAAAGCCGTAAGAGAAGTCCAAGACGCGCTTGGCAACTTCGGTGCGTACGCCCACAAAAATCAGTGCGACAGGCTGCTTGGTGCGAACGCGGCGCACCACGGTCTCCACGTCGTCATAGCTCTCGGGGCGAAGGACATAGGCAGGCAGCTGCGGCGTGGCGTTGATGATATTGCTCGCATAGGCCGAGGCATCGCTCGGTGCAGGCGCGGGTGCAGCGGCGGCACGGGCGCGGGTATTCTCGGCGTAGCTCGACGGCGTGTCATAGGCACCAGGACGATAACCGCTCGCAACACTGTCCTGCGAGCGCGAAGGCGGGTTATACGTCGTGGCATGGCGGGAGTCATCGCCGACCAGCTGACCGGAGCGCGTATACACGGCAACCGACTCAGCTTCACCGCGGCGCGTCTGGCCAAGCAGGCCGTTGCTCGGCTCGTCTTGGGTGTAGAAGCCCTCGCCCGAAGCACCACTGTAGCCGTTGTTCTGATAGCCATCGTCGTAGCCGTCATCGTAGCCGTAGTCGTCGTCCTGGCCATAACCCTGGTCGTAACCCTGCTGGCCGCCCAGGTGCATCTTATTTTTAATCTCGTCAAGGAAGCCCATGGTTGTGTCCTCTCGCGGTTTAGTGCAGGCGCCCCGATAATCAGTGCGCACTTCAGAGCCTTATTTTACTGCAAACTCCGGGCTAAATACTACCCTGCCCAGGCGAACGAGTGTAGAGCCCTCCTCAAGGGCAGGCTCAAAGTCCTCGCTCATGCCGCAGGAAAGCTCAGGCAGGTTCAAATCGGGATGCGCCGCCTCCAGCTCATCCCTCAGCTCACGAAGCCCCGCAAAGGTGCGGCGTGCCACATCCTTATTCCCCCGGGGCGCCATAGTCATAAGCCCCTGCACGCAAATTCCCTCAAGCTCCGCAAGCTCACCCGCGGCGGCGCGAATCTCATCGGGCGAAAAGCCTCCCTTCGACTCTTCACCACTCACATTGACCTCAATGAGCACACGCTGAGGGCCGGCAAGCTCGCCTGCCCCAATCTTGCGGACAGCACGGCTCGAGATCGCCTGCGCCAGATGCAGCGAACCCACCGAGTGAATCAGCTCGGCTGAGCCCAGCACCGCATTTATCTTATTGGTCTGCAGGTTGCCGATCATATCGAAGCGCACCTCGGGCAGCTCCGGATGCTCCGCCAGACCCGCGAGCTTGCGAACCAGCTCCTGCGGGCGGTTCTCGGCAAAATGGCGATACCCCGCCTGGATGGCGGCAACGGTCTCATCGACACCAACGGTCTTGGACACGGCAATGAGGCGCGCGGCGTCGTGGGGGCGGCCCGCGCGATCGAGCGCCGCATAAAAACGTTCCAGAATCCGCTCGCGGCGAGCGCGCATCAAGTCCAAATAGTTATCCATTGCTAATCGCCTCCGCTGACAGCCAAACAAGTAGTCCCATGCTAACGCAAGAGCGCGGCCCCGCATGTGCAAGGCCGCGCTCACTTAGGTATTTACAATCTTTCGATGAACGGGGTTACTTACTCCTCGTCGTCCTCGCCATCGTCCTCGTCCTCAAGATGATCGAGCAGGTAGCGAAGACCCTCGCTGACCTCGTTAACGGGCACCTTGGCAACGTAGCGCGCGTCGACGGCGGGCCTCATGATAACACCCTCGCCCGAAGGCACGCGCATGCTCTCGAGCTCATCCTCATCAGTGCGGGCGATATCGCCGGCATTCATACGCTGACCAGTCAACAGGAAGGTCAGACGGCAGGCGGCATCGATGGAAATCGAAGAGATGCGATCGAGGTAGCGCGAAACCATGATGGCGCGGCGCAGATCGTCATAGTTGCTGTCGTCGTCCATAAAGTCGCCCGTATCCATACGGTTAAAGGTGCGGAAGAACTTCTCGTAGGCGGCGTGCACCGGCTCGTCCTCGACGGCCAAGTTGCAGATGATGGACATGTCATTGGTGACGAGCGCAGAAAGCGAAGAGCCCAACACCTGGTAGACGGCCTCAGCCTCGGCCTCGACCGTACCGACAAGCTCCTTGGGCAGCGAGATGTCAGCCTTGATCATATGACGCGTGGCGCGGCAGATCTGGCGAACCTTATCGGTCATGCGCTGCAGGTTAAAGTCGACGTAGATGATCGTCTGCAGCAAGCGGAAGTCGGAGGCGACCGGCGACTGCGTGGCGATCAGGTTGTAGCACACGGCCTCCAAGTTAGCGCAGCGCGCGTCAATCGAAAGCGTGCGCTTCTTGGTCTTGGTGGCGAGCTTGCGGTCGTCGGTCACATAGGCCTTAACGGCATCGTGGAGGGCCAGGTCGACGGCCTCGTAGATGCTCAGCATCTCGTGGCGGGCCTCGATGAGCTGACGGGAAAACAGTTTGCGCATGGTTCACTCCAATCAGTTGGGTGCGGTCATGCCGCCCGCACAGTGAATACGCACCGGACCAGGTCCGATCGGCTTGGGACTAGTCGCGCCGATCAGCCAAAGCGGCCGGTGATATAGTCTTCCGTCCGCGAGTCCACCGGGCTGGTGAAGATCGCGTCGGTTTGACCATACTCGATGAGCGTGGCGGGCTCGCCGGCAACTTCCTGCAAGAAGAATGCGGTGTAGTCGCTGATACGAGCTGCCTGCTGCATTGAATGCGTGACGATGATAATCGTCATCTCGGGCGCTAGCTCGGCCATCAGATCCTCGACCTTAGAGACGGACGTGGGGTCGATGGCGGAGCAGGGCTCGTCCATCAGAAGGACATCGGGTTGCACCGCAAGCACGCGCGCGATGCACAGACGCTGCTGCTGACCGCCCGAGAGCGCCAAACCATCCTTGTTGAGCTGATTGGATACCTCTTTCCAGAGGTTGGCGCGCCTGAGCGATTCTTCCACGATGTCATCGAGGTCGCTTTTGCTAGTCACGCCCTGCAGACGAGGGCCAAAGGCGACATTCTCGTAGATGGATTTGGGAAACGGGTTGGGCTGCTGAAAGATCATGCCCACGCGACGACGGAGGTCGACCGGGTCGACACCCTCGGCATAGATATCATTGCCGTCGAGCGTCATGGTGCCCTCGACGCGCGTACCCTCGATCAGGTCGTTCATGCGGTTGATGCAGCGCAAAAACGTCGATTTGCCGCAGCCCGATGGGCCAATGAAGGAGGTGATGGCGTTTTTGGCGATGTTGAGGTCGAGCCCCGTCAACGCATGAAAGTCACCGTACCAAAAGTTGAAATCCTTGGCCGTAATGGCCGCTTGCTCCAGCGTGGGAGCGGACTGATAAACGGACATGGGACTCCTTAACTAGCGACGCTTGCGCGACAGGAAGCGCGCAAACAGGTTGAAGGCCAGAATGATCACCATCAGCAAGAGCGCGGTGCCATAGGCTGCGTTCATGTTGATGCCGTCGTTGGCAAGCAGGTACAGGTGAACCGTCATGGGGCGGCCGGAATCGAGCGGCGAAATAGGTAGATTGATGGCCTGGCCCATGGTGTAGAGCACCACCGCGGTCTCGCCAATGGCACGGCCGATGGCGAGGACGATACCCGTGGCAATACGGCCAAAGGCAGAAGGAAGCACGATCTTGGAGACGACCTGCCACTTGGTGGCGCCCAGGCCGTACGCGCCCCAACGGATATAGCGCGGGACGGCGCGAATGGCCTCTTCGGTGGTGCGCATGACGATGGGAAGCATCAAGAGCGCGAGTGCCAGGGCGGCCGAGACCATCGAAAGGCCCAGACCCATAGCCTCGACAAACAAGGCGTAGCCAAACAGGCCCATAACGATGGAGGGCACCGAGGCCAAAGCGTCAGCAGCGTAGCGAATGAGCTCGACGACCTTGCCCTGCTTGGCGTACTCGGCCAGATAGACGGCTGCCAGCACAGCGATCGGCGTGCAGATAAGCATGGCGAGTGCCGTCACATAGACGGTCGAGACGATTGTGGGCCAAATTCCGCCCTCGGCGTTGACGCCCTGGGGCCAACCGAAGATAAAGTCGAGCGAGATATGCGGCAGGCCGTTAATGACCACATAGGCAATGATAGCGACCAGCACCAGCGTGGTGATGTAGGCAGCCGCGCGGAATACGCCGAGCATGATCTTGTTGGACAGGTCCTTGTTGATGCGGCCCTTCTTGCCGTGGGAAAGGGCACGCTTGATGCGCTCGCGCGACGAGGTCGTATCGACCGTCGTGTCAACGGAATCGGACATAGCCTACCCCCTCTTCTTCTTGGAAATCAGACGGACGATGCCCACCAGCGTGGCGGAGATGATAAACAGGACCACGCCCATGCCGAACAGCGCCGAGCGGTGCAGACCCGAGGAATAGCTCATGTCGAGTGCGATCTGGCTCGTGAGCGTCGAGATAGGGCTCGCAATGCTGTCGGGAATAACCGGGGCATTACCCACGACCATGAGCACGGCCATGGTCTCTCCGATGGCACGGCCCATACCCAGCACGATGGCATCCACGATACCCAGCTTAGCGGCAGGTAGCACGACCTTATAGATGGTCTGCCACTTGGTGGCGCCCATGGCATACGATGCCTCGCGAATGCCCATGGGAATGGAATTGAGGGCATCGATGGTGAGTGTGGTGATGGTAGGAACGATCATGATGGCAAGCACGAACCACGCCGTCAGCGCACCAAAACCAAGACCACCGGTCAGTTGCGCGATAAACGGACGGATGATGATCATTCCAAAGAAGCCATAGATGATAGAAGGGATGCCGGCCAACAGGTCAACGGCGGGGCTGATAAGCTTGCGCACGCGCTTGCCGGCGATCTCGACCAGGTACACGGCCGTGCCCACACCTAGCGGCACGCCCATGGCGAGCGCACCGACGGTCACCAGACCTGAGCCGGCAAGCAGCGACATGATGCCGTAGTGGCCCTCAGAGGGCGCCCACGTAAAGCTAAAGAAGTCCGCCAGACCGATGTCGGTAAAGACGGGCAGCGCCGAGTACGTGGTAAAGACAAAAATCAAGATGACGGTAACGACCGCCAAGAACGCGCAGGCAAAGAAGATCCACTGCAGCGCCTTCTCCTTGATATAGGTACTGCGCGATACGAGCGCCAGCTCGCGCTTCTTGGGCGCCTGAGCATTCTGCTCAGTCTGGGAGTTTTCCTGTGCTTCCATGCTACTCACTCCCCTTCTCGTCGTTGGTGACGGGAATAAAGCCCGCCTCGCGAATCTGCTTGTCCATCTTTTCGGACGTCACGTAGTCGATGTAATCCTGCGCCTGCTGCGAAGGAGCACCCTTCACAAAGAAGTATAGGTCGCGCGAGATGGGATAGCCGCCGCTCGCGACCGTCTTCTCGGACGCCTCAACATGATTGACCGAGACGGCCTTGACCGAGGTCTTGGCGTTGAGGCTATCGACAAAGCCCAGCGAAATGTAGCCGATGGCCCCGCGCGAACGAGATACCACGTCGCGCACCTGGCCCGTGCCCGAAAGAACGGCCGAGCGGCGATCGAACGAGGTGCCGTCCATCACGATGGTGCGGAAGGCCTCACGCGTACCAGAAGCCTCGTCTCGGTTGATGACCTGGATTTTCAGGTCCTCTCCGCCGACTTCCTTCCAGTTGGTGATCTTGCCGGCGTAAATATCGCGGAGCTGCTCGGTCGAGAGGTTATCGACCGGGTTATCGTCGTTCACGATGACCGCGATACCGTCGTGGGCAATGACGATGGGAGTTAGGCCCAGATCCTGTTCGTCGGCATTGAGTCCACGGGAGGAGCTGGCGATATCGGCCGTGCCGGCGCTGACGGCCTCGATGCCAGCGGAAGAGCCCAAACCGGAAACGAGCACGTCGATGCCGGTCTCCTCCTTAAAGCCCTCGGCCGCAATCTCGGCAATAGGAAGGCAGGTCGTGGAGCCGGCAACGGTAATCGAAGAGGTAGAAGATCCCGAAGAACAGGCGCACAGCGTAAGCGTAAGCACAGCGGCGCTCAGGATCGATACGATCTTTCTCATAGCATCACGCCGATCGCAGCATGGCGCCCACAGGTGCCGCCCTCGTTACGGTAGGAATAAAAGCGGTCGTTCTGACGCACAGTCGAAAGCTGGGTATCCACGATATTCTCCGCGTCGACACCGACATCGACCAGCGCCTCGCAAATGGCAGCGGAAAGATCGAGCATGCGAGAGGTGCTCGCATCGATGCACGAGAACTCGGCGGCAAAGCGATCCATGAGTTCCTGGGATACCTCATATTCGTCACCCAAAATATGGGGGCCGATATAGGCGGAAACGACGCTCGCATCGCAGCCGGCAGCATCGCAAAGCGCCTGGCATGCCTTGGCGGAAATACGTGCAATCGTGCCCTTCCAACCGGAGTGCACCACGGCAAATCCGCCGGGGGCCACCAGAACCACGGGAACGCAGTCGGCGAAGCAGAGCAGCACGGGTACGTTATGCGCCGTACAGACGATGGCATCGCAGCCCTCGGCAATCTGCTCACGAACGTCCTCAAGGTCATCGGCGCCGTTCGAGGTCACCGCAACGATATGGTCACCATGGACCTGATTGGGAACGAGCAGGTTGTGCTCGCACTCGGCGGCACCCATAGCCTCGAGCGCGCGGCGACGATTTTCTTGAACAGCAAAGGGGTCATCGCCAACATGCGAGCCCAAGTTGAGTGAGGAGTACGCATCTTCGGAAACACCACCGGCGCGCTCGGTGAAGGCAAAGCGAACATCGGATGTCGCGCCCTCCACCAACGTAACTCCATCATGGTCGACACGCGAAACGTTGTCCGCACGTGCTGCCATACTAAAGCCTCCTAATAACACAAGTACCGCGGCATCGCCGCTACAGCCAGCGTTTATACGGCTGTCATACTTCTCTAAAAGGATACCTGCTGCGCTTGAGGCAATCGTAAAGGGAACGTAAAGAGATTGGAGGTTCTAGTTTACAAAGTCGAAATAAAAAGGGCGCGTCCATACGGACACGCCCCTGTGCACAACAATGCAAAGAACGACTTAGAAGCTGCCGCGCTTCAGGAAGTCGGGAAGCTCGAACTGATCGTTGCCGAAGTTAGGAAGCTCGGTGCCACCGACGTTGCGGGTCGGAGCGGCCTGAGCCGGGCTGGTGGCCGGAGCGGTGCGCTGCGGCTCAGCGGAGGCAGCGGCCTTGCTCTGAGACTGCTGAGCAGCAAAGAGCTCGTCCTGACGGTTGACGTTGGAGTCGGAGAAGCCCGTAGCGATGACGGTGATACGCACCTGATCGCCCAGGGACTCGTCGACAACGGTACCGAAGATGATGTTGGCCTCGGGGTCGACGGCGTTGGCGACAACGTCGGCGGCGTCGCTGATCTCCTGGATGCCCAGGTCCTTGGAGCCGGCGATGGAGAGCAGCACGCGTGTGGCACCATCGATGGAGCTCTCGAGCAGCGGGCTGGAGATGGCCTGCTGGGCTGCGTCGACGGCACGGGTATCCCCAGAAGAGGTACCGATACCCATCATGGCGGTACCGGCCTGCTTCATGATGGTCTTAACATCGGCGAAGTCCAGGTTGATGATACCGGGGACGGTGATGAGGTCGGTGATGCCCTGGGTGCCCTGGGAAAGGACGCCATCAGCAATCGCGAAGGCCTCGAGCATGGTGGTCTTCTTCTCGGCGATGTCGAGCAGCTTATCGTTAGGGATGACAATCATGGTGTCGACGCAATCGGAGAGGGTCTTAATGCCCTCCTCGGCGCTCTTCTTGCGCTTGCGGCCCTCGAAGGTGAAGGGCTTGGTCACGACGGCGACGGTCAGTGCACCGACCTCGTTCATCGCGATATCGGCAACGATGGGAGCAGCGCCGGTACCGGTGCCACCGCCCTCGCCGCAGGTGATGAACACCATGTCGGCGCCAGCAAGCGCCTCGGCAATGTCGTCGCGGGACTCATCGGCAGCCTTGCGGCCAACCTCGGGGTTGGCGCCGGCGCCCAGGCCGCGGGTAAGGTCGGTGCCGATGTGCACCTTGATATCGGCATCAGAGATCGCGAGTGCCTGAGCATCGGTGTTGATGGCAACAAACTCGACGCCGCGGATGCCCTCTTCGATCATTCGATTGACCGCGTTGGTACCGCCGCCGCCGACGCCGACCACCTTAATGACGGCAAGGTAGTTGTTGATCTCTGTCTCGTGCATGTCGGTCCTCCGAACAAAGGTTATAGCCATAGCATGGGTCGACCCCTGCGCACATTAACCTTCAGGTTGAAAGTAAATGCAAAGGTAAACCGTATTATGTTTGCACATTATGAACGTATCAGTCAAATAATTGACCGTGAAAACCAAACAAACCAGATAAACGGCGTGGTATGGCCCCTCAACAAAGTAACAACCAGCGCTACGAGGTCGGAGCATTCCTAAATGTGTAGTTGCCCGGAGAGCGCACATTGATATACGTTACGCCCTCTACCTGCGAAAGCAACTTGGTGACTACGCGTTCTTTCTTGGCGATATCGTTCGAATCGCCCAGCGACACCTCAATGCCGTTATTGAGGTTTGCCGAGATGGCTTCGACCGAAGGCGTGGAAATATCCTTGACTTGTCCCAAGAACTCGCTCGAAAAACCACGCACATAATCCAGGCCGGCCTTAACGGCTTTGGAGTTCACCGCCTGGCCGGAAACCGGAGCGACATCCGCCGAGACATCAGTCAACAGCACCGCGCCATAATGCTTAGCGAGCGCCAGCGCGGCATCGATTCCGGTCAAGGTATTTGAGCCCTGCCCTGTCGTGATGACGTTGCCCTGGTCGTCCACTTCGACCGACGTCGACAGTGGGGCAATCCAGGTGTCATCATCCCCGATGGCCCAGGCAAGGTCATCGGAGCTGATATAGGCAATTGCGATGACCTTGCGCTCCATAGGCGTAATGATGAGCGTATGCGGGAACTGACGCTGGACATCCACGCCCGAGACCCACGGGTTCTGCTTGAGATCCTCGGTAATCTGGTCGGGATCGACGTTAAAAAGCGACGTTCCCTCGGGCAAATCGATCAGCTGGATAGCATCGTGCTTCGTCACATGCTCGCTGCCTTGAATCTGAATATCAGTGGCGGTAAACAATCCAGAGTTAATCACCACGATGGCAACGACGACGAGCACGGCCAAGACGGCCAGAACGCCGCCCACGATTTTGCCTTTGCCTGTAACGACAGAAGCGGCGTCTGATGTTTTATTTGCCATCGCCCCAAGTGAAGACAACGGGTTGACGCCTTTTTTACTCGAAGGCTTCTTGGCGGTAGCCGGCACCGATGTCAGCGAGCGCGGTTTCGATGCGCCCAGCGTGCGACCCGGACGCGGCGCTTTAGTTCCCGTCGGTGGCTTAGGAGTTGCCATGGGACGGGCAGGCTTGGCGCCCATAACAGGCTTTGACGTCACCGAGGGACGCGAGGACTTTTTTGCGGCCGGACGATTACCGAGCTGCGAGCCGACGACCGGACGACCGGCCTGTCGAGCATGCCCGACAGACTTAGAGTGCGCGACGGCATTGCGTTGAGGTTTGGTAGGCGCGCCGGAACGCCCTCCGGCGCGGCGGAAGGTGGGTTTCGATGCTCTAGAAGCCGAGGAATTTAACTTCCGGTCTGAGCTCGATGCCATACGCCTCCCTCACCTTTCCGTGCACATGTCTGATAACCGCGGCAACGTCATCGGCCGAGGCAGTTCCGTTATTAACGATAAAATTAGCGTGAACGGGCGAAACTTCCGCGCCGCCAATCGAAAAACCCTTTAATCCACAATCCTCGATAAGCTTGCCCACACTCGCATCGGGCGGGTTGCGAAAGACCGACCCGCAGGATGCGCGACCCATGGGCTGCGTACGCTTGCGCCTCGTCAGGTACCGCTCCATGCGCTCGCGAATGTCGGCCTTGGGCGCCGGTTTAAGCTTGAGCACGCACTCGAGGATGATCTCATTGCGGGGAAGGCTGCATTCGCGGTAGCCCCAAGTGATCTCGGACCCCGCATAATGCTTGATACCGGATGCCGGGTCAAACGTTACGACATCCTCAACCAGCGAGCCAATCCACTCGGTCCGTGTGCCGGCATTCATAGATATCGCACCGCCGACCGAGCCAGGGATGCCAACGGCAAACTCAAGGCCCGAGAGGCTACGCGACAGGGCATCGTTGACCAGGCGCGCAAACATCACGCCCGCACCGACCGTCAGCGTACAACCGTCATCGGCAACAACCGTGCGCTGAAACTCACGTCCGAGCGAAATGACAGCACCGCGATAACCGCCATCGGCAACCAGCAGATTGGAGCCCTTGCCTATGATGACCCACGGCACCTGCTCGCGATCAAGCACCGCCACGGCGCGGCGGAGGGCATGATAGCTATGACACGTCACAAAGAGGTCGGCCTTGCCGCCGATACGATAGCTCGTATGACGCGCAAGGCGCTCGTCCTCGATCACATCCGTGTCGATCATGCCCGAGAGCGCCATGACGGCGTTAAACAGACCCATTAGACTTAAGCGTCTTTCTTGGCAGTCAGATACTCGATAAACTCGGGACCTACGGTCGTAACGTCACCGGCACCCATGGTGAGCAGCAGGTCGCCCTCGCCCACCATCTGCTCGAGCTCCTGATTGAGCTCAAGACGGCTGGAGCAGTACACGACCTCCTTGCCAGGATGCTTGGCGCGCACGGTATCGGCGAGCATCTTAGAGGTGACACCCGGAATGGGCATCTCGCCAGCCGAGAACACATCAATCAGCAGCAGTTTATCGGCATTGGCAAATGCATCGGCAAAGTCGTCGCACAGGGCCTGCAGGCGCGAATAGCGGTGCGGCTGGAACACGACGTCGACATGCTTGTAGCCCAGCGACGAAGCGGCAGCAAGCGTCGCCTTGATCTCGGTGGGGTGATGGCCGTAATCATCGACCACGGTGATGCCATCGATATCGCCCACGTGGGTAAAGCGACGGCGGACGCCCTCAAAGCTCGAGAGCGCCTTGGCGGCGACGTCGATGTCAAGGCCCAGGACATGGGCGACGGTAAGCACCGCCGTGGCGTTGAGCATGTTGTGGCGACCGGGATTGCTCTTGATCTCCACAGCGTGCTCAGTGCCGTCCTCAAAGCGAACGATAAAGTCGCTCTGGATGCCCTTGACATCCGGGTGCATGCAGACGATGTCGTTGCTCTCGGCAAAGCCGTAGGAAAGCACGTGACGGCCCGTCGACTTGGCGAGCTCGACCAGATGCGGGTCCTCACCGCAGACGATGACGGTGCCGTCCTCGCCCACCAGGCTCATGAATTTGGCGAAAGTCGCCTCGATCTCCTCGATACCCGAGTAGTGATCGAGGTGGTCGGCCTCGACGTTAGTCACAATGACCACGTTGGGGTTCAGGAACAGGAAGGAGCTGTCGGACTCGTCGGCCTCGGCGACAAAGTAGTCGCCCGAGCCGTTCTTGCCGTTCGTGTCATAGCCCTCGACGATGCCGCCGATCAAGAAGCTCGGATCCAGACCCATGCGGTCGAGCATGGTGGCGCACATCGAAGACGTGGTGGTCTTGCCATGCGTGCCGGCAACAGCGACAGTCGTGTAGCCGTGGCCCAAAGCAGAGAGCATCTTGGCACGGGGCCACACGGGAATACCAAGCTCGCGAGCGCGCACAAGCTCAGGGTTGGACTCCGGAATAGCGGTGGAGACAACAACCACGTCGGGCTTGACCTCGTCGATCGTGGCGGCCTCATGGCCCACATGCACCTTCACACCAGCGCGGGTAAGCTGGCGGATATAACGTGACGTCTTAAGGTCGGAACCGGTAACGGCATAACCGCGCTCGTGCAGAACGAGGGCGATGCCGCTCATGCCGGCGCCGCCGATACCGATAAAGTGGGCGCTCTTAAACTCGGGCGCGGAGGTTGCAGTCTGGGAATCAGCCATGTGCTCGTGTACTCCTTGCGTAAACACTGCCTGTAACCCGTTAACTGTACCGCACCTACTGCATCAGCGCGAGGGCGACCGACGATATCCCGTCTAACTAACGCAAACCCTCTACCGCATCCGCCAGAAGAGCGGCGGCCCTATCCTGAGCCAGACCACGCGCCGCCTGACGCATGGCCTCGCGCGCCGCCGCGTCATCGACCAGGTGCAGCAGTTCATCGGCAAAGGCAGAACCGTCGATATCGGCATCGGCGCAGAGCACACCGGCCCCGGCGTCGACCAGATAACGGGCATTGGTGGTTTGGTGGTCGGCCGTCGCATGCGGATACGGCACGAGCACCGAGGGCACGGCGAGCGCAGCGATCTCGGCCACGCTCGATGCGCCCGAACGCGAGAGCACCAAATCGGCAGCAGCCAGCATATCGCCCATGTTGTCGATGTAAGGCTGGACGCGGTAACGCTTCGCCTCCTCGGGCGTCAGTGCCAAAGCGCGCTCGGTCTCCTCAAAGCCGTCGGCACCCGTCGAATGCAACACATAGAGGTTCTTGCGCGAAAGCAGCTCGTTTTTGAGCGAAACCACGCGCTCGTTGAGGTGCTGGGCGCCAAGTGAACCGCCAAAGACGAGCAGCAGCGTAGCGTCCTCGGGAACGCCAAGTGCCTTGCGGCCGCGAGCGCGATCGCCCTCGATTACCGAGCGACGTACGGGGTTGCCGGTCATGAGCACGTGGTCAGGGTCACCTTCGCGCTCAAAGACCGAACGCGCTGCCGGCACCGAGATACACACGCGGGCGGCGTGGGAGTTCATCATCTTGTTGGCCAGGCCCGGAACAGAGTTCTGCTCATGCAGCAGATACGGAACGCCTGCGCCCTTGCACCACCCCAGCAGCGGAACCTCGACATAGGCACCAAAACCGACGGCAGCATCGGGCTTGCCGACCTTTGAGAAATGACTGGCGAGAGCACGCTTGGCCTTGTTGACACGCCACAGCGAGGTCAGCGCCGTCCAAGGACGGGAGCGGTCGAAGCCCGTGACCGTAATGGGCACAAAATCAAACCCAGCCTCGGGGACCAGACGACCCTCGAGCTTGCGCGACTGGCCCACGAACACAACATGGTGGCCACGGTCACGCAGCTCTTCGGCCAAGGCGAGCGCGGGGTTGATGTGTCCAGCCGTGCCGCCGGCTGCAATAGCAACGGTCATCTTATCGGTCATGGTAGTCCCTTCGTACACGCGGTCCCTGGTCGTCGGTGCGCAGACGCGCCGACGGGTCCGAGTTCAAATCGATTCGATTATATCCGCCGCCCGCATTGCGAGGAGTGGGGCGCTGAGGACGACCTTGCGGCGCCGTTCGCTGACGCGGGCGGGCTGCCGGCTCGGTCGCAGAGCCATCCAGGACGGTAAAACCGTTACGCGAAGATCGCTCGCCGCGCACGTGGGGCACGTCGGCGGTACTCTCATCCATAACGGCAAAGCTCTCACGGCGGCGGTCATACTCATCGCGGCGGGCGCTCTCATACGAAACGCGCAGGATCAGACCGGCAAGCATAAGCGACACGATAATCGACGAACCGCCGTAGCTAATAAACGGCAACGGTTTGCCCGTCATGGGAAACACGTTGAGGATGCCCAGCGCGTTAATCAAAAATTGCACCGCGAGAATGACCGCGGAGCCAGACGCCATGAGCGCGCCCCGACGATCGGTCGCCTGCTCGGCAATGCGAAACGCCGAGTAGATCAGCATCGCAAACACCAAGAAGAACAGCACGGTTCCGACAAAACCGACTTCCTCGCCAATGATGGCCAAGATGTAGTCATTGTGCGCCTCGGGCAGATACGAGTACTTCATGGTTGAGTTGCCGATGCCACGGCCGAACAGACCGCCCGAGGCAAAGGCCATGATGGCAAGCGTGGCCTGATAGCCATCACCATACTCGTCGGCCCAAGGGTTCAAGGCAACCTGAATACGCACCATACGGTACGGCTCTGCGACAAGCGCAATCACGATCACGAGAATGCCGAAGATTAGCACGCCGATGATAAATCTGGGGTCGAGACCCGCAAACAACGCCATGCACATGAGGGTCAACAGGATGATCAGGACAGTACCGAAATCGGGCTGGATAAAGATCAGAAAGAGCGAAATGCCCAGGTAGATGCCCATCTTGCGAAGGAATTCGTTGATGTTGCCACCGGGCGAAAAGAACCGATCAAGCATGATGGCCGAATACGCAATGGCAAATGGCTTTAAAAACTCGGAAGGCTGGAACTGAATGCCGGCGATGTTGAGCCAGCGCGTGGCGCCACGGCTGCCGCTGCCCACCAAGAACACCAGAAACAGTAGCCCTATCATGCCGATGAGGAAGATCCTGAGCACATCCTCCCCAAACCAGCTGTCCGGCAAAACGCGCACGATGGCAATCAGCGCCAGAACACCGACCACGGCAAACGCGGCCTGTCGACCCAGAAAAAACGTCGCCGAGCCATTCTCGTGCAGCGCCTCGACCGAAGACGCCGAGTACACCATCAGCAGGCCAAAGCATACCAAGGTAAACAAGCAGGCCATGAATATCAAACGGGGACGCATGATGCGGGCGGGAACGCCGGCAATATAGCGTTCGCTAAACGACTGCCCGCCGCGACCGGAACGCGGTGTGCTGCGCCGCGAGGAAGCACGGTCCGAGTCGGGCCTCCTCATACCTTGTCGGGGGCTCTCCTCTCTCACCGGCAACCCCTATTCCATTTGCGATTTCGCCGCAGCGGCAAGCTGGGCCACATAGTCCTTAAACACGCGGCCGCGCTCCTCATAGCCCGAGAACTCATCGAACGAAGAGCAGGCAGGAGAAAGTAAGATCACGTCGCCACGGCTCGACAGCGAACGGGCGACGTCCACGGCATCGCGCAGGTCATCCGCCTGGGCTATATCCACATCGCCATCGACATCGGCCTCGTCCATAGCGGCGGTGAACCGCTCGCGCGCATCGCCAAAGCAGACGACCGAGCGTACGTTATCCATAACAACGCGCGCGAAGTCCGTGAGCGGCGTGCCCTTATCGTGGCCGCCGAGCAGCAAGATCACGTCGTCATCGGGAAATGCCGTCAGCGCCTTCTCGACCGCATCGGTGTTGGTCGCCTTGGAATCGTTGACGTAGCGCACGCCGTCAATCTCGCCACACGGCTCCACGCGGTGCTCGAGCGGCTGGAACGAGGCCAGACCGCGGCAGACACCATCGACATCGGCACCGACTGCCAGGGCAGCCGTGGCAGCGCACAGGGCATTGATAACATTGTGATGGCCCGAGATCTTGAGCTCGGATGTAGCGATGAGCGGGGTCTCGACGCCCTTCAGGCGCACGATCATCTTGCCATCGCGCACAAATGCGGCATCCTCGCCCTCGGGCTCGTCAAAAGCGACCTTGCAGATGCGACGACCCGGCATGTAGATGTACTCATCGAACTCGTGAATGCCGGCGTCTTCGACGTCGACAACCGCCAGATCGTCATCGACCATATTGTCAAACAGTTTGATCTTGGCAAGCGCATAGTTCTTATGGCTCTTATGCCAGCCCAAGTGGTCGGGAGTGATGTTGAGCAACACCGCCACGCGAGGATGAAGCTCGGCGGTCGTAGCAATCTGGTAGCTCGAGAGCTCGGCCACAAACCACTCGTTGTGGGCTCGTCCGTCAATCTCGTTGACCGGCGGCTCGCCGATGTTGCCGACGGCTACGCTGGCCTCGCCGGCAGCCTTGAGCAGATAATCAGTCAGCGACGTGGTGGTCGTCTTGCCGTTGGTGCCCGTGATGGCAATCCAGTTATCGGGCGACAGGCGATAGGCAAACTCGGGCTCGCCCATAATCTGGGCGGCATGCTCGCGCCCGGCCTTAAAGAAGCCCGAGAACTCCGAGATGCCCGGGCACGTCACGCATACGTCATAGGCGCCCTCGACCTGTTCGGTCCCATAGACAAACGACGCACCAGCAGCCTCGAGCGCACGCGTGGCGTCATTGGGCTCAGAGGTGCCGCCGCCATACACGGTAACGGCGCTTACGCGCTCGGGATGTGCCAGCGCCCAGCGGGCGACATCGAGACCGGATTTGCCCTGACCCAAAACGAGCAGGCTAAAGACATCAGCAAGAGGCATGAAAGACCACTATCCCAACTGGAAGAACAGGGCTAGGCCAACGGCACCAAAGGCCGCAGCGATAATCCAAAAACGGATGACGACCTTGGTCTCGGCCCAGCCCTTCTTTTCGAAATGATGATGGATGGGCGCCATAAGGAAGACGCGCTTGTGCGTAAAGTGGAAGTAGACAACCTGAATCATGACCGACAGGGTCTCAACGATAAACAGGCCGCCGATGATGAGGGAGACGACCTCGGTGTTGGTCATGATGGACGTGCAGGCAAACGCGGCGCCCAGGGCAAGCGAGCCGGTATCGCCCATAAAGATGCTCGCCGGATAGCAGTTGAACCACAGAAAGCCCAAGCAGGCGCCGGCACACGCGGTGCAGAAGATGGACAGGTTCACGTCTCCGTGCAAAAACGCCATCGCAGCCATGGCGAGCATGGCAATCATGGAGGTGCCACCAGCAAGACCGTCAAGGCCATCGGTCAGGTTCACGGCATTAGAAAGACCGGCGATCATCAGCCAGCAAAAGACAATGTAGAGCCACGGGAACGAAAGGCCGCAGATGGTGGTCGAAAGAACACCGAGGTCAATCGTCAGGCCGCCGGGAAAACGAATCTCGGGGGCGACGCCGCACCAGTTGACGGCAAGTACCGTAAAGGTGACACAGATAATGGTTAGGCCGATCATCTTGGCATGAGGCGTCAGACCGAGCGAGCGCCCATGCGTAACGGAGGTCAGGTCGTCGATCAGGCCCAGCACGCCGGTCGCCAGCGTGGCGAGGAGCACGAGCACGAGCTCGGTGGTGAGTTTGCCCATCAGCAGGCAGGTCAGCGAGATCGCGACGAGGATGACAACACCACCCATGGTGGGCGTTCCCTGCTTAACCAAATGACGCTTGGGGCCGTCGGCACGAACCTGCTGGCCGATACCCTCGACCTTGAGTAGCTTGATCCACCACGGCATGAGCAGCAGCGCAATGGCGGCGGCGATGCCAAGCCCCAAAAAAGCCTGATACGTTGGATACGAGGGATTGCCGAACATGGGCTAGCACACACCTTCCACAAAGCGGTCGAGCTCAACAAAGCGGGAACCCTTGACCAGTACAACATCATGTTTTTCAAGCGCGCCGCCCATGCGGTCGAGCACCTGCTGATAATCGGAGAACACCTGGATGCGGTCCTCGTCCATGCCCATCATGCGCGCGGCATCGGCCATAAGCTGGGCCAGCTCACCACCCACGCACGCCAGCATGTCGAGCTTCTTGGCGGCGGCATAGGCGCCCACGAGTTCATGCATGCGAGGAGCCTCATCGCCCATCTCGCCCATCTCGCCCAAGATCGCCATGCGAGACCCCGTGCAGGAAAGCGAACACAGTAGATCGAGTCCAGCAGCCATGGATTCGGCGCTGGCGTTATAGGAATCGTCAATGACGCGGGCACCGCTCTTGGCGCGTTTGATCTCCTGGCGGTGACCGGTGATCGTGAGGCCTCTAAAGGCAGCATCGATCTGCTCGGGCGTCACGCCCAGGCGATAGGCAACCGCGGCGGCCTTAACGGCATTTGGAACGGACTGCACGCCGGGGATGGCAAGCATGGTATCGATTGTCTCGCCCTGGCCAAAATCGAGCGTAAAGACCGGACGGCCCTCGTCATCAACACGAATGTCGCGGGCGCGGACCTCATCATCGTCCGAGACGCCGGCCAGCATCACGTCAATACCAGCAGGCTGGGCGAACGTATCGCGAATGAACGGCGTAAAGTCGTCCTCGCCGCCCAAAACCAGAAGCGGCAAGAAGTCGCCAGCGGCGCACATACCCTGGACAATCTCGGCCTTAGCGCGGGCGATGTTCTCGCGGCTACCCAAAATGCCGATATGAGAGGTGCCGATCTTGCTCACGATGGCAAGGTTGGGATTGGCGGACTGGGACAGGCGCTCAATCTCGTGGAAATGGTTCATGCCCATCTCGAGCACCAGGACCTCGGTATCGGCCGGAGCGGAAAGCACCGTGAGCGGCATGCCGATCAGGTTATTGAAATTGCCCTTGGTGGCCCAGACACGATAGCGCTTGGCGAGCACAGCGGCGAGCACGTCCTTGGTCGTCGTCTTGCCGATGGAACCGGTAATACCAACGACCAGGCAGCCAAGCTCCAGACGGTACGTGTGCGCCAAACGCAGCAGAAACTCCTCGGGATCATCGGTCAGCAAGATGGCACAGCCCTTGTCCTGCGCCAGCGAGACCAGCTCGGCCTCGGGCTCACGCGTCATCACGACGGCGCCGGCACCCGACTGGACGGCACGGGAAGCAAAATCATTGCCGTCGACGTTTTCACCGGGAAAGGCGACGAAAATCGTCCCTTCCTTGACCTGGCGCGAGTCGATAACGCACCCGCGGCATACCTGATCGGCTTCTCCCGTCACGGTTCGGGCCCCTGTTGCGGCCGCGAGGTTGTTGACGGCGATCTCTATCATTGCAGCTCCCCTGTAAACCTAATAATGCTATCGGCGTATTGTATCCCAGCGCCGCGCATGCGTGGTGCAGGGCATGTGAACACCCCTCATATGGGACAACAAACCACGCCCCAAAGATTGTAACCCCCTACTTCGTGTGCGGGATACCCAGCACGTCGAGCGCGTTGGCCATAATGGACTGGAACGGCACCGCAGCGGCATCTGAGCCGCTCGGCGTTCCGTCGAGCGTGATATAGCACAGTACCTTGGGCGATTGTGCCGGTGCAAAGCCCATAAAGGACGACATGTAGTTCTCCTTGAGGTAGCCGCCGTTCTCGTCGGCACGTTCGGCCGTACCGGTCTTACCCGCCACGTCATAGCCGTCAACCGCGCCGCCAACGCCCGTTCCCTCGGACACGACCGTCTGCATGCACGATGTCACCTGGGATGCGGCGTCCTCCGAAATCGCGCGCTCGCCTTCGCCCCAGTCCTTCTCGTCGCCTTTGCTGGACTTATAGAAGTGCGGGGTCATCATCACGCCGCCGTTGGCGATGCCGCCCACGGCACGTGCGATCTCAATCGGCGAGACGGACAGCGCCTGTCCAAAGCTCATCGAGCCCAGCGTGGCGCCGTCATACTGGTCACGCTCCTTGACGATGCCCAGGCTCTCGCCCGGAAAATCGACACCGGAGCTGTGACCGATGCCCCACTTGTCCACATAGGCGGCAAAGTCGTCGGCACCGATCTTGCGCCCCACCAGGACAAAGCCCACATTGGACGAACGGCGCATCATCTCGCGCACATCCATGGTCATGCCATAGTCGCGCTTGTCGGCATCGGTAACGGTATCGTCGCCCACCTTGATGCTCGCCGGCACCTCAAACGACGTACTCGATCGCACGACACCCAAGTCGAAGCCGGCGCCCGCCACGAGCGTCTTAAAGACCGAGCCGGGCTCGTAGGCGTCGGTGACCAGGCGCAAGTTCATATCCTCGGTCTTGGCGTTTTCCAGATCGGTCTGGTCGTAAGTCGGATACGAGCAGGCTGCCAAGATCTCGCCTGTCGTAGGATCGGTGACCAGCGCCGAGCCATTCTTGGCCTTAGTCTTCTCAACTGCCTCTGCCAGGGCATCCTCGGCCGCTCGCTGGATATTGACGTCGAGCGTCGTCACGATATCAACGCCGTCGACCGCAGCCACCTTTTTATAGGCACCGCCCGCGATATAGCTGCCATCCCTCGCGCGCTCGCGTACGAGAGAACCGTTCGTGCCGGTCAGAAGCTTGTTGTATTGCTTTTCGAGACCCGTCAAGCCGTCGTTGTCTACATTCACTACACCCAGCACCTGCGATGCCAGATTGCCGTATGGATATACGCGCTTCATGGCCTGCTCAAAAAGCACGCCGGGCAGATTCTTCTTCTCCAGCGCCGCAGCATCGTCTTCGTCCACTTGGCGCTTGATATACACCCAGGTGCCATCGGACTCGACGAGCTTGCGGCAGGTCTTTTTATCGATTCCAGTTGCCTTGACCAGCGCCGACACCGTCTTGTCAACATCCTCGACAAGCTGCGGGTTCACGGCGATGTTGCGACATTCGACCGACGACGCCAGCACGTTACCGTTGCGGTCGTAGATGGTGCCGCGTTTGGCATAGAGGGTCTGCGCAAGCAGGCGGCGCGCATCGGCACGCTCGCGCAGTTTATCGGCTTCGACAATTTGATAGTCGGCAAGGCGAAAGACGCCCAAGCCCAAGCCAAGCCCAATGAATCCCATGACGGCTTTGCGGCGAGGCAGAGGCGCGCCTGTGAGCCATTCGGTCGACGAACTCTTGCGCGACCTGGTGTTATGCACTTGAGGGCCGCCCGAGCCGCGAAGTCGCGACGCCGGGTCGTTGCCACGGGACTGCCCGGCGTTGTAAGATTGCCGACCCGTTCCTTGATAACCAGAACGTCCCCGCGACGAGGGACGTCCAGAACCGCGGCCCCCATCGGAACCGCGGCGATAGTCATTTGTCATACTCAGCTACCGTCTTGCTACTGAGCGGTCGCGGTCGCGTTGGCGCCCGCGGCTGCATCCTGCGAAAAGTCAAGTGTAACGCTCTCGCTGGGCTCCACCATGCCATAAGCGCCCGCAAGGTCGCGAATGCGCGTGTCGGCGCCATAGACCGAATGCATGACCTCCAGGTCGGAGCTCTCATCGGTCGCCTTTTCGAGCGTGTTGGTAAGCTCGGCGTTGCTGTTGAGCACCTGGGCCGTAACGCCGGCGAGCGCCACGCGGGCGACGCCGATCGTCATGAAGATAGCCGCAATGATGCAAAACGTTTTAAGAACGCTCATGAAAACCGGGCTTACCGCCTGGTTTGCCTGACGGCCCGCGCCCGTGTAGACATCAAAGCGCGGCGTGCGCTGCTCACGGGGAGCAACGGGGGCCTGCGGCGTCTCACGATAGGCGGGCATGGCGTTCATATCATAGGCGAGTGCTGCGCTTGAAGTGTTGTAGCCCATGATATGCCGCCTCCCATCCCGAGTACGTTGGTAGTGTGTTTAAGCTTCGTTTATGGTGCGAGCGGGAGGTCCAATATCGCGCGGCCGCGCCTACAGACGCTGCGCCACGCGGATTTTGGCTGATCTCGCCCGAGGGTTGCGCTCAACCTCATCAGGCTGGGCAACCAAGGGTTTGCGGGTGATGACCTTGAGTATCGGCACGTTGCCGCACACGCACACCGGAATCTCCGGCGGGCACGTGCACCCCTGGCTCATCTCCTTAAAGTGGTTCTTTACGATACGGTCCTCGAGCGAGTGATACGAGATGACGCAGATACGTCCGCCCGGGTTGAGCCACCTGGTGGCGGCGTCAAGCCCTCTCTCGAGCACATCGAGCTCGTGGTTGACCTCGATGCGAATGGCCTGGAAACTTTTCTTGGCAGGGTGCCCACCATGCCGACGAGCGGCAGCAGGTATTCCCGCCTTGATGATCTCGACAAACTGACCGGTGGTTTCGATCGGTTCAGTCTCGCGGCGACGCACGATCTCGCGTGCAATCTGCGAGGCGAACTTCTCTTCGCCATAGACGCGTAGAATCCGGGCGAGGTCGTGTTCGTTATAGGTGTTGATGACCTCAGCTGCGTTTAGGGTGTTGTTACCCGGATCCATCCGCATGTCCAATGGGGCGTCCTCGTTATACGAAAAGCCCCTGCCAGGGATATCGAGTTGCGGTGACGAAACGCCCAAATCGAACAGGAAGCCATCGACCCCGGGCACCTCGGCCGAGCAAAGCAGCTCGTCCAAGTCGCCGAAGTTGCCCTTCAGCAGCTGGTGCGGAACGCCGGGAACCTCGCGGTCCAGACGGGCGCCAGCGGCCTCGAGGGCCATGTCGTCCTGATCGACGCCGAGCAAAAGGCCCGTCTCCCCCACCTGCGCGGCCATCTTTACCGAATGGCCGGCACCGCCAAGAGTGCAATCGCAGACAACGGAGCCGCTCTTTAGCCGCAGCGACTCAAGCACTTCGCCGAGCATGACAGGTTCATGCCGATATTCTTGTGTCAAGATCCCACGCTCCATCCGTTACCCGTGCCTTGCCCTTACGAGAAGAAGAGGTCCAGCAGGGCCTCGTCATCATCGTCCTCATCGGCCGTAGCGCGGTCCCAAACCTCAAGGTGGTCGTAGTTGCCCACAACCGTGACCTCACGGTCGAGGTTCGCCTGCTTGCGGAGAGACTCAGAAAGACCGATACGACCCGCGCTGTCCACATCCATCGACGTGGTGCGCTTGTTGATCGCCCTCATGAGCTTCTGGTCGTTAATGTCACGCGGGTTAAAACCCTCGTGGCCCTCACGACCCGCGAAGAGTCCTTCGACCCACTTATCGAAGGCCTCGGCAGAGAACACGTACAGAGCATCGACATCCAGGGCTTTGAACACGCGAACGTGCTCTCCAAGCTCCTCACGAAGGGGTGCAGGCAGGGACAGACGACCTTTTGCATCGAGATTGCGCTCGTATGCACCAGTCATTCCCATGTGCGCCCTCCCCTCGGTTACTCAGATGGCACGTACGCGGGGAACCACCCCGCCTGTCGACGTCATCAATAATATGGGGAACTGCCCCATTTTTCAACACCTTTCCCCACCCCTTCCCCCACCCCGCCCCATTATTCCACCCCCAATATGTTGTAAAACACCCCCGAGCATATGTTCGAAAACACAATATGTTGTGTTTACAGCAACGGCGGGATGCCACCTGTGGCATCCCGCCGTTCAACCTCAACCTTCAAGTTGACCTTGAGGCGATTTTTGCGTCCCTTTACATGCCGTTCACATCGCCCCCAAACTCCCCCACCCAAGACACGTGCGGCCCACCACCGCGACGACAAGTGGCGAAAAATGGGACGGGCCCCAGATTGCCCATGCGCGCGCAAAAGCACGCCGCGGCAATCTGGGGCCCGTCCCCAAATACCTATAAATATGCAGGACAGCGATGTGTTAACGATGCGCCAGCGGGTGCGCCGACAGATAGACCTCGGTCAGTTGCGTACGATCGACATGCGTGTAGACCTGTGTGGTCGATATATCGGCATGTCCCAAGATCTCCTGTAGCACACGGAGGTCTGCGCCGCCCGCAAGCATATGGGTGGCAAAGGAGTGACGCAGCGTATGGGGATGGAGTCCCACCAGTCCCACCTGGCGCCCGTAGCGCTCACAGATGGCATGGATGCCCTGGCGCGACAGACGGCGGCCGTTCTTATTTAAAAAGACCGCCGAGGTCTCGGTTCCGCGGGCATGGGCCGCCAAGCGAGAACGTCCCTCAGTTACATAGAGCGTCAGAGCTCGCGCCGCGCTTCCCACCAGTGGGGACAGGCGTTCCTTTGAGCCCTTACCGCGAACGAGTACAAAGCCATCGTCGATATGGATATCGCCCACATCGAGCCCAACCAGCTCACTCACACGCAAACCGCATCCGTAGAGCACTTCCAAGATGGCATGGTCGCGCAGTCCCATCTCGCCCTCGGGGAAATCTTGATCGAGCAGCGCCGAGACATCCTCCACCGATAGATACTCCGGCAAACGCTCAGCCTTTTTAGGCAGGCGCAACGCCGCCGTCGGGTTTTGGGCCACGGCCCCATCGCGCACCAAAAAGGCGTGCAAGCCCTTCACGGCCGCAAGCGCACGCTCCACCGAGGCATCGGAATAGCCCCCATCGCGACGGTCGGCGACAAAGCCCTCCACGACCTGACGAGTCACCTCTTCAAAAGACACAATACCCGCCCGCTCCAGATAGGCGCAGTACGTCGTCAGGTCACGACGATAGGCCGCAATCGTGTTGCGCGCCAAACCCCGCTCGACCGCGAGGTAATCGAGATACTCCCCCGTCGCCACGGCGAGCGACGAGGGAGTAGCTTCGGTATGTTCTTTGTTCGCCGGCACCCTTAGTCCGTAGCGAGGTTCATGGGCGTCACCTGCAGGCGATCGACACCCTCGTGCTGACCGATCGAGGCACGCACGAACTCTCGGAACAGCGGCTGCGGGTTGGTCGGGCGGCTCTTGAACTCGGGGTGAGCCTGGGTTGCCACATACCACGGATGCACGTCGCGCGGCAGCTCGACCATCTCGACCAGGCGCTCGTCGGGCGACAGACCCGAGATAACCAAGCCGGCGTCCTCGAGCTGGTCACGGAAAGCGTTGTTGAACTCAAAGCGGTGACGGTGACGCTCGTAGACGAGTTCCTCGCCATATGCCTCGCGAGCAAGGGTATCGGCGGCGAGCTTGCACGGATAGGCGCCCAGGCGCATGGTGCCGCCCTTCTCGGTCACGTCCTCCTGCGAGCTCATCAGATCGATGACGCTATACGGACCGTCCGGATCAAACTCGGAGGAGCTGGCACCGGCAAGGCCAACGACATTGCGGGCGAACTCGCACACGGCGACCTGCATACCCAGGCAAATGCCCAGATACGGAATCTTGTGCTCACGGGCAAACTCAGCCGCGAGGATTTTGCCCTCCAGGGCGCGCTTGCCAAAGCCGCCGGGGACCAGGATGCCCGAGGCGTCGCCCAGAACCTCGGAGACATTCTGCTCGTCGAGGCTCTCGCCGTCGACCAGCTGGACGTCCACATGGCGATCGTAGAAGACGCCCGCATGGTGCAGGGCCTCGATAACCGACAGGTACGCATCGGGCAGCTGCGTGTACTTACCCACGACGGCGATCTTCACCTTGTCGGTGTGATGGTTGGCGTGATTCTGTTTGCGCAGGAACTCGTTCCACTCGCTCATGTCGCGCTCACGCGGATCCAGACCCAGGCGCTCGCAAATGCGCAGGTCAAAGTCCTGCTCGGCAAGCAGCTGCGGAACATCGTAAATGCTCGCGCAGTCCTCGTTGGTAAAGACGCAATCGGTGTCGACGTCGCAGAAGCTTGCGATCTTTCCGCGGATAGCGTCATCGATATGGTGGTCGGAGCGCAGCACGATGATATCGGGCTGGATGCCAAAGCTGCGGAGCTCCTTGACGGAATGCTGCGTGGGCTTGGTCTTGACCTCATGGGCGGCGGCGATATAGGGAACGAGCGACACGTGGATGTAGCAGACGTTCTCGGGGCCGGCCTCCTTGCGGTACTGACGGATGGCCTCGACAAACGGTTGGGACTCGATGTCGCCGATCGTGCCGCCCAGCTCGGTGATGACTACATCGGAGCCGGTCTGCTCCTCGATGCGGCGGAACTTGTCCTTAATGGCATTGGTGACGTGGGGAATCACCTGCACGGTACCGCCCAAAAAGTCGCCGCGACGCTCACGGGCGATTAGGCTTTTGTAGATGGCACCGGTCGTAAAGTTGGAATCGCGGGTCAGGTTCTCATCAATAAAGCGCTCGTAATGACCCAGGTCCAGGTCGGACTCGTAACCGTCCTCGGTAACGAAGACCTCACCATGCTGGAAGGGGCTCATGGTACCGGGGTCGACGTTCAGATACGGGTCGGCTTTCTGCATCGTTACTTTGTAGCCACGCGACTTGAGCAGACGGCCCAGCGAGGCCGCGGTGATACCCTTGCCCAGGGACGAAACCACGCCACCGGTTACGAACACATGCTTGGTCATATTGAGTTACCTGCGCTTCCCGTAGAAGTTGTTTATCCACATCTTACGGGTCTTCATTGTAATACTCGCGCCGCGGACCGTTCGCAATTTTTCTCGCGTGCGATTGCATTTCTCAATCTTGAAACAAAACGCCGCCCGGTTTCCCAGGCGGCGTCGCTATGGCAAGGGTTACATGCTGCTATCGATCAGCAACCGCGTCCTCAAGCATTTCTTGAACGAGCATGCCGGTACGGACGCCCTCAAGATACCATTCGCCACGTTCGGTGAGGCAAATGCCATTTGCAAGCTGACCGCCGTCGTCGCTATAACGCGAGACGACATCGATCATGCCTTCGGAATCCAAGCGATCGATTGCGGCGCGGGCACGATACGGCGAAACCCCCACGCGCTCGGCAAGCGTTTTGCGCGAGAAACCATACGGCCCGCCATTGTCTTCAGTTTGCTGGTCGATCTCCATCAACACCAGCACCTCGACACGCTTCATATCGTTGACACTCGCACGACCCTTGCCCGCCATAGCAGCCTCCTCAAACCGAGCACGAGCATCTAACGCGCCGTGCGCGACCGACACACCTCACGATGGCAGGTAATATCCATCATGCGGCATCCCGCTAAGGATGAAACAGTTACGGTTATTGTATACCGCTCAAATTGTCTCTAGGCAGGTAAACGGCTATTTTTCGCCGAAATAGGCGCTTTATTGATCAAAAAGCCGTACCGGGCGCTAACCCGATACGGCCAAAATGCAATGCAATTACCGCGGTGCTTCAAACTTAGCGATGGAAGAAACCGCGGCGCTCAAACTTGGGCTCGCAGCACACGTTGATACCCAGTTTGCGCAGTACCGTCTCGTCCGTCGGCGAGATAATCACGCTAAAGAAGGCATCGCAACCGCGCAGCTGCTCCAGGCCCGAAAGGACGCGAGCGGCCGTCTCACTCGTGGCCGAGGTGATCGACAGCGCCATAAGCGTCTCGTCGGTGTGGAGGCGCGGGTTTTTGCTGCCCAGGAAATGCGTCTTGAGCTTGCTGATGGGCTCGATCGCCTCATCGCTAATGACCTCGAGCTCAAGGTCGACGCCCGAGACATGCTTGAGGGCGTTCATAATGAGCGAACTTGCGGCGCCCAGGCGCGTGGAGGTCTTACCGGTCACCACGGAGCCATCGGGCATGACCATGGCACCCACGGGACCACCCGTCAGCTGCTCCCTGGTGAGGGCCGCCGAGCGCGCCGGTGAGTAGTTCTTATCGATGCCGGCTTTCTTCATAATGATCTTGAGACGGTCGACTTGCTCATCGCCCACGCCGGTACGGCGCACATTTTCGACCGCGGTAAAGTAGCGGCGGACGATCTCCATCTTGGAAGCGTCGCGGCAGGCATCGTCATCGGTGATGGCAAAGCCGACCATATTGACGCCCATGTCCGTAGGGCTCTGGTAGGGGCTCTTGCCCAAAATCTTTTCCATCAGGGCACGGACTACCGGGAAGGCCTCGACGTCACGGTTATAGTTGACCGTGGTTTTGTTGTAGGCCTCCAGGTGGAAGGAGTCGATGATATTGGCGTCATCGAGGTCTGCCGTGGCGGCCTCGTAGGCAATGTTGACCGGATGCGTAAGGGGCAGATTCCAAACCGGGAAGGTCTCGAATTTGGCATAGCCGGCGGCGGTACCGTGCTTATGCTCGTGATACAGCTGCGAGAGGCAAGTAGCGAGCTTGCCCGAGCCGGGGCCGGGTGCCGTCACGACAACGAGCGGACGCGCGGTCTCGACAAACTCGTTCTTGCCGTAGCCATCGTCGGACACGATCAGATCGACATCGTGCGGATACCCCTCGATGGGATAGTGCAGCTTGGCAGGAATGCCGAGCGCGTTTAGACGATTGCGGAAGACGTCGGCAGCGGGTTGACCGGCATACTGGGTGATGACCACAGCCGCGACGGCAAAGCCGTTGCCGCGGAACAGGTCAACCAGGCGCAGCACATCCTCGTCATAGGTAATGCCAAGGTCACCGCGAGCCTTGTTTTTCTCGATGTGGTTCGCGTTGATCGCGATGATAACCTCGACATCGTCGGCGATGCTCTTGAGCATGCGGAACTTGCTGTCCGGTTCAAAACCCGGCAGCACGCGGCTCGCATGATAGTCATCAAACAGCTTGCCGCCAAACTCCAAATAGAGCTTGCCACCAAACTGCGAGATGCGCTCCTTAATATGAGCAGCCTGCAGCTCGATATACTTCGCGTTGTCGAAACCCTGGCGCATATATGGCTCCCGTCCCGTTTCCAATTAATGTTCTAGGCGATTATAACGGAGCAGACCCTCCCCAACGCCCAAGCAATCAACTGGCACCAACCAAACACGCCGTCGATAAGTTGCGGTGAAATAGTTCCCGTTTAACCCCTCAAGACGGC